>NZ_LOAR01000017.1:0-109472 GCF_001620885.1 Klebsiella sp. D5A
AGGGGGGGATTGACTCGCTTCGCTCGCCCCTGCGGGGCAGCCCGCTCGCGGGCTCGCGGTCTGTCCAACTGGCTGCGCCAGTTGTCGAACCCCGGTCGGGGGTTCTCATCCCCCCCGGCGGAGAATATAAAAGAAAAGAGCCCGTACTTGCGTACAGGCTCTCATCTCGAATATGGCGGTGAGGGGGGGATTCGAACCCCCGATACGTTGCCGTATACACACTTTCCAGGCGTGCTCCTTCAGCCACTCGGACACCTCACCATATTGTCTTTCCCGTTGTTGTCGGGAACGGGCGCTAATGTAGGGAAATACGTATCGCCCGTCAATCAACTTTTTGCAAAAAAAGCGCGTTTAGACAAACTTCGAGCAACTTGCTCCTTAAACGTGCGAAATCCGTTTTTTTTGTCGCCAGTGCCTTTTCCCTTTTCGCTCGGGGGAAATTTGTTATGCTGGCAAACCAATAGAAAACAATGAGTAAAATAAGACGCCAGCGTCAATCGGCCAAAGGCGTCTGCTATCAGGAGCCCCTATGGAGATTATTTTTTACCATCAGACCTTTGATACCCCATTCTGGATCCGTGAGCTGGAAAAACAGTTACCCGGGGCGCGGGTGCGCGAGTGGAAAGCGGGTGACAACCAGCCGGCGGACTATGCCCTGGTCTGGCATCCGCCGGTAGAGATGCTGCAGGGCCGGGCGCTGAAGGCCGTGTTTGCCCTCGGGGCGGGGGTAGATTCTATTCTCAGCAAGCTGCGTGACCATCCGGATATGCTGCCGCTGTCGATCCCGCTGTTTCGCCTCGAAGATACCGGTATGGGACGGCAGATGCAGGAGTATGCCGTGAGCCAGGTGCTGCACTGGTTCCGCCGCTTTGATGACTATCAGGCGCTGAAGCTGGCTTCCCGCTGGCAGCCGCTGCCCGAGTATCGCGCCGACGAATTCACTGTCGGGATTATGGGCGCCGGCGTGTTGGGGGCGAAGGTTGCGGAAAGTCTGCAACCCTGGGGGTTCCCGCTTCGCGTCTGGAGCCGTAGCCGCAAATCCTGGCCACAGGTACAGAGCTTCGCCGGTCAGGCCGAACTGGGCGAATTCCTGCAGGGCACTCGCGTGCTGATCAACCTGCTGCCGAATACCGCCGAAACCGCCGGTATTATTAACCAAACGCTGCTGGCGCAGTTGCCGGATGAGAGCTATGTCCTCAACCTTGCTCGCGGCGTGCATGTCGTTGAAGAGGATCTGCTGGCGGCGCTGAACAGCGGTAAGCTCAAAGGGGCGATGCTCGATGTCTTCAGTCGCGAACCGCTGCCGCAGGAGAGCCCGCTATGGGCACATCCGCGGGTGGCCATGACCCCCCATGTGGCGGCAGTGACCCGTCCAATGGAAGCTATCACCTACATTGCGGAGACCATTAGCCGGCTTGAGCGAGGGGAACCGGTAAGCGGTCAGGTTGACCGCCAGCGCGGTTATTAAGACGAGAGAACCCCGCCACGGCGGGGTTTTTGCTAATCAATAGCCCGGTTTCCTGCTATTCTTGCGGCAAACAGAAGAGGAGAATGTGATGTATCCCGTTGACCTGCACATGCATACCGTCGCCAGCACCCACGCCTACAGCACCCTGCACGATTATATTGCGGAAGCAAAGCGTAAAGGGATCAAACTCTTCGCCATCACCGACCATGGCCCGGATATGGCGGATGCCCCGCACTACTGGCACTTCGTTAATATGCGCATCTGGCCTCGCCTGGTAGACGGGGTGGGGATCCTGCGCGGTATTGAGTCGAATATTAAAAATATCGAAGGTGAGATCGACTGCTCCGGGCCGATGTTAACCTCGCTTGATCTGATCATTGCCGGATTCCATGAGCCGGTGTTCCCGCCGCAGGATCGAGACACCCATACGCAGGCGATGATTGCCGCGATGGCCAGCGGTAAGGTGCATATGATTAGCCATCCGGGTAATCCGAAATTCCCGGTGGATATCCCGGCCATTGCCGAAGCGGCGGCCCGCTATCAGGTGGCGCTGGAGATTAATAACTCCTCTTTTATTTCATCGCGCGTGGGCAGTGAAGATAACTGTCGAGCTATCGCAGCGGCGGTGCGTGATGCCGGGGGATGGGTGGCGCTGGGCTCTGACTCTCACACTGCCTTTACCCTCGGGGAATTTACCGAATGCCGCAAGATCCTTGATGCGGTCGATTTCCCGGAGGAGAGGATCCTCAACGTTTCTCCGCGTCGCCTGCTCAACTTCCTCGAGTCGCGGGGCATGCCGGCGATCCCGGAATTTGCTGACCTTTAATTTGTATAACTGGAATAACTGAATGAACGAGTTTTCAATCCTCTGCCGCGTGCTGGGTTCGCTGTATTACCGTCAACCGCAGGACCCGCTGCTGGTGCCGCTGTTTACCCTGATCCGTGAGGGCAAACTGGCTGCCAGCTGGCCGCTTGAGCAGGATGAACTGCTGGCGCGTCTGCAGAAAAGCTGTGAGATGCAGTCCCTGGCGACGGACTATAATGCGCTGTTCGTCGGTGAAGCCTGCAGCGTGCCGCCGTACCGTAGCGCGTGGGTGGAGGGTTCCTCGGAAGCAGAAGTACGGGCTTTTATGAGCGAACACGGTATCCCGACAGGGGAAGGTCCGGCGGATCATCTCGGATCGCTGCTGTTGGCCGCCTCCTGGCTGGAGGATCATGCTACAGAAGACCAGAGCGAGACGCTGGAGCTCCTGTTTGCTGACTATATCCTGCCATGGTGCGGGACGATGCTGGGCAAAGTCGAAGCCCATGCGCACACGCCATTCTGGCGCACCATGGCGCCATTGACCCGCGACGCCATCGCCGCGATGTGGGACGAGCTTCAGGAAGAAGATGAGCAATAATATGTGATGTTAATCACTATTTGAATGCAACTGAAATTAGGTTCATTCATATACTGTGTTTTAGATCTCATTCTTCCGGCGCGTATCTGCTAGGATACGCGCCATGAACATACTCTTCGCAATCGCATTAACGACGGGCATTCTCTCCGGAATTTGGGGATGGGTGGCGGTCGCTCTCGGCCTGCTGAGCTGGGCCGGTTTCCTCGGCTGTACGGCCTATTTCGCCTGCCCGCAGGGCGGTCTGAAAGGTCTGGCCATCTCCTCGTGCACGGTAATGAGCGGCGTGGTCTGGGCATTAGTGATTATCCACGGTAGCGCACTGGCCCCGCAGCTGCAGATCCTCAGCTATATGATGACCGGTATCGTCGCCTTCCTGATGTGCATTCAGGCGCGACAGACATTGCTGTCGTTTGTACCGGGCACCTTTATCGGCGCCTGCGCGACTTTTGCGGCAGACGGCGACTGGCGCCTGGTGGTGCCCTCCCTGGCGTTGGGTCTGGTTTTTGGCTATGCCATGAAGAATAGTGGCCTGTGGCTGGCGGCCCGCGCGGGCAAACATAAATCGTTCGCTAATGACAACGCCTGACTGGCGAAACAGCAGACTCAACAGGACCCTTAGGGTCCTGTTTTTTTTAGCTTCCCGTCGCCTGGGCTGAGGGATAATCTTGCTCCCGGGGGCGGGAATGCCCTAGTATCGGCAGAAAGCCGTATCCACGCGCTATGCCGACAGGAGGAGAAATGGCTGTTCAACCTGAGGTAATTCTCGGCGATATTACGACGCTTGAAGTCGATGTGATTGTTAATGCGGCAAACCCCTCGCTGCTGGGCGGCGGCGGGGTAGATGGCGCGATCCACCGGGCGGCCGGCCCGGCGCTGCTGGCGGCTTGCAAACAGGTATTGCAGCAGCAGGGCGAATGTCCTCCCGGTCACGCGGTGATCACTATTGCGGGCGATCTTCCCGCCAGCGCGGTGATCCACACCGTGGGCCCGGTCTGGCACGGCGGCGACCGCATGGAAGCGCAAACCCTGGCGGATGCTTACAAAAACAGTCTGCAGCTGGCCGCGGCAAACAACTATCGCTCCATTGCGTTTCCGGCGATCAGCACCGGCGTGTATGGCTATCCAAAAGAGGAAGCGGCGGAGATCGCCGTGCGCACCGTCACCGCGTTTCTCACTCGCTATAACCCCCTTGAGCGCGTCCTGTTCGTCTGTTTTGATGAGGAAACGGCGGCTATCTATCGCCGCCTGCTGGCGTCATACCCCTGATCCAGCAGAATAGGCTATGATAACCGCCGGTATTGACGGGAAAGATGGATAGCAGGAGGGAGCAGGGTGTCAGAAGGAAAAGTACAGCAGAAGCAGCAGGCGCGCCGCGCAGAGATCGTTGCCGCTGCGCAAAGGTGTTTTGCTGAAAAGGGGCTGCATGGCGCTTCCGTTGCCGATATTGCCCGCGAGGCGGGCCTGAGCGTTGGTCAGCTGTATCGTATTTTTGCCAGCAAAGAGGCGATCATCGAAGCGATTGTCAGCGAAATCGTCCACGCCAGGGTCGGGGAGATGATCGATGAGAACCACAATCTGGCGCGCAAAGCGGCGGTGCTGGCCGGCAGGATCCCGACGTCGGCAGCCACCAAAAGCGACAATTATCTGCTGATGGAGATCAACGCCGAAGCCTCGCGTAACCCACGCTTGCGCGAGATCCTGGTGCAGGCCGATCGGCGTTTGAAAGAGGAAGGAGGGCGTCTGTCGCAGCGCTACCATCCCGGGCTCAGCGATGCGCGACGCAATGCCGCATCAGAGCTCATCGCCGTTCTGACCGAGGGGGCCGCCTATCGCTGTGAGCTCTGCGCCTCGACCCCGGTCGATAAGGCAGATTTAGAAGCTCTGTATAATATGATTTTCGACCGGCTTTTTGACGAGCAGGCGTAATGCGACACGCCTGGCGTGCCGCACCCGCGGCAAATTAGCTGGCCGAAGCCGGGGTTTTGGCCGGTTTGTTCATCGGTTTACCGGAGAACAGGAAACGCAGCAGCGGAATGCGCAGATGAATTTCATACAGGATCAGCGCGATACCCACCACAAAAACCAGCCCGACAATAAAGCCTAAGGTATTGGACTTGATGGCCGGGGTGATCCACGCCCCGTACAGTAGCGTCAGCGGGTGGTGCACCAGGTAAATAAACAGCGAGGCATTGACGAAATAGGTCACGCGCGCTGACTGGAAGTTCAGCAGTCGATGGCCGAGCGAAAAGACCACATTGACCATCCACAGCCCCAACACCATAGTAATCACCGATTCGGTTTCATACATCCAGCCGTCGCCGGACCCATACTGCTGATTCAGTCGATAGGCGATAAACCCGAGCAGCGCTGCGGCGCAGCACCACGGCGACGGAGTGGTGAACATGGTCTTTAAGCGTGGGTTAATAAAGGTCTGCGCGCCCAGCACAAAGAAGGGCAGATAGAACAGCGTCTGCATCACCACAAAGTTAAACAGACCATTGCTCAGCAGGGGCGGATAGAGCAGGAACAAGGACCGGCGGATCAGCGCATAAAAGACCCCCAGCGCGAGGAAAATCATCGTCAGCTGGCCCATGGTGACAGTGTCACTGAAGGCGAGGCCGTGGCCAGCCGGACGGCGCGTCAGCCATTTAAACAGCACCACCCCCAGCGAGGTCAGCACCACCAGAACCAGTAAAAACCACAGGTGGGAAATGAGCTCCCAGGCCAGGGTATTAAATTTGTCGTACATCGAAAGGGTATGCCAGTTTTCCGCCTTGCCGTTGACGTATTGCAGCATAATAAATTGCGGCAGCGTCAGCAGTGGGATGGCGGTCAGCATCGGAATACCGACCCGTTCAACGCGCACTTTCCACCATTTTTTCAGCGGGTAGCGCAGGAACAGCATGTAGGAGAAATAGCCGGAGATGACGAAAAAGACCTGCATGCGAAAGGCATGGATGAAGTCATTAAACAGCGTCAACCACCACGAGGGTTCGGCGCTGTTGACATGCCAGCTGTGGCTGGAATAAATCAGCGAAATGTGGAAAGGGATCCCCAGCAGCATCAACCAGGCGCGGATGCTGTCGAAGAAATATTCACGCTGTACCGGAGTATTATTCATACGATTCACGACAATCTCAGATAATTCGTCTTATCACTCAAGGTGATAACGCTTACATTATCAGCAACCCTACATGAACTCGGGGTAACTGTCTCCAGGATAAGCACTCAAAGTGCAAACGGGACAGCGAACTGTTTATTCCCTGTGCCGCCAGGCTGAACAAAGCAGGGATTATGTTGTCGGATTGCCTGAGTTTCCATTAAAATAGATCGGATCGATTTAAGCACACAAAGGGGGAAGTGCTTACTTATATGAAACATAAACCACAGATGATGAAAATGCGTTGGTTAAGCGCAGCCGTAATGTTGTCCCTGTGTACTTCATCTGCATGGGCGTTTAGCATTGATGACGTTGCAAAAGAGGCCAAAACGTTAGCCGGGAAAGGCTATGAAGCGCCGAAGAGTAACCTGCCCTCCGCTTTCCGCGACATGAAATACGCGGACTACCAGCAAATTCAGTTTAATCACGATAAAGCTTACTGGAATAACCAGAAAACCCCATTCAAGCTTGAATTTTACCATCAGGGGATGTACTTCGACACGCCGGTCACCATCAATGAAGTGACGGCGACCAGCGTGCGCAAAATTAAATATAGTCCGGACTATTTCAACTTTGGTAACGTCCAGCACGATAAAGACACGGTGAAAGACCTCGGTTTCGCCGGCTTCAAAGTACTGTATCCGATCAACAGCAAAGATAAGAACGATGAAATCGTCAGCATGCTCGGTGCCAGCTACTTCCGCGTGCTGGGTCAGGGTCAGGTTTACGGTCTGTCCGCGCGTGGTCTGGCTATCGATACCGCGCTGCCGTCCGGCGAAGAGTTCCCGCGTTTTCGTGAGTTCTGGATCGAACGTCCAAAAGCCACTGACAAGCGTCTGACTATCTATGCGCTGCTGGATTCCCCACGGGCAACCGGCGCCTATCGCTTTGTCATCATGCCGGGACGCGACACCGTCGTGGACGTCCAGTCCAAAGTTTACCTGCGTGACAAAGTCGGCAAACTGGGTGTGGCGCCGCTGACCAGCATGTTCCTGTTCGGTTCCAACCAGCCTTCTCCGACGCTCAACTATCGTCCGGCGCTGCACGACTCCAATGGTCTGTCTATCCTGGCCGGTAACGGCGAGTGGATCTGGCGTCCGCTGAACAATCCGAAACACCTGGCTGTCAGCAGCTATGCGATGGAAAACCCGCAAGGGTTCGGCCTGCTGCAGCGCGGCCGTCAGTTCTCGCGCTTCGAGGATCTCGACGATCGTTATGACCTGCGTCCAAGCGCCTGGATCACCCCGAAAGGGGACTGGGGCAAAGGGAAAATCGAGCTGGTTGAAATTCCGACCAACGATGAAACGAACGATAACATCGTGACTTACTGGACGCCGGATCAGCTGCCGGAGCCGGGCAAGGAGATGAACTTCAAATACACCATCACCTTCAGCCGCGATGAAGACAAGCTGCATGCGCCAGATAACGCTTACGTTATGCAGACCCGCCGCTCTACCGGCGACGTGAAGCAGTCGAACCTGATCCGTCAGCCGGACGGTACGGTTGCCTTCATTGTCGACTTCACCGGCGCCGATATGAAGAAACTGCCAGCGGATACCCCGGTCGCTGCTCAGGCGAGCACCGGCGATAACGCGGAAATCGTTGAAAATACCGTGCGTTACAATCCAGTGACCAAAGGCTGGCGGATGATCCTGCGTTTGAAGGTCAAAGATCCGAAGAAAACGACGGAAATGCGTGCCGCACTGGTTAACGGTGATGACACGTTGAGCGAAACCTGGAGCTATCAGCTGCCTGCCAATGAATAAGATAACGAAGTACATTGACGCATTGCCGCTGTCGGACGCCGAAAAATCGGCGCTGCCGGACACCAGCCTGCAGGCCGTTCATCAGGCCCTGGATGACGAACATCAGACCTTCGCTCGCGAAGACGACTCTCCGCTGGGGTCGGTGAAGGCGCGTCTGGCGCACAGCTGGCCGGATTCGCTTTCTGGCGATCAACTGGTGAAGGATGACGAAGGTCGTACCCAGCTGCATGCTATGCCGAAAGCCAGGCGTTCCTCGATGATCCCGGACCCGTGGCGGACTAACCCGGTCGGCCGCTTCTGGGATCGTCTGCGCGGCCGCGATGTCACGCCGCGCTATCTCTCCCGCCTGACGCAAGAAGAGCGCGAGAGTGAGCAAAAATGGCGTACCGTCGGCACCATTCGTCGCTACATCCTGCTGCTGCTGACGCTGTCGCAGACCGTGGTGGCCACCTGGTATATGAAAACCATTCTGCCTTATCAGGGCTGGGCGCTGATCAACCCGGCCGACATGGTGGGGCAGAACCTGTGGATCTCGTTCATGCAGCTGCTGCCGTACGTGTTGCAGAGCGGCATTCTGATCCTCTTCGCGGTGCTGTTCTGCTGGGTTTCCGCCGGCTTCTGGACTGCGTTAATGGGCTTTCTGCAGCTGTTGATTGGCCGCGACAAGTACAGTATTTCCGCCTCGACGGTTGGTGACGAACCGTTGAACCCGGCGCACCGTACGGCGCTTATTATGCCGATCTGTAACGAAGACGTTGACCGCGTTTTCGCCGGGTTGCGGGCGACCTGGGAGTCGGTGAAAGCGACCGGTAACGCCGCTCATTTCGACGTCTATATTCTCAGCGACAGCTATAACCCCGATATCTGTGTGGCTGAGCAAAAGGCGTGGATGGAGCTGATTGCCGAAGTGCAGGGCGAAGGGCAGATTTTCTATCGTCGTCGCCGTCGTCGCGTGAAGCGTAAGAGCGGCAACATCGATGATTTCTGCCGCCGCTGGGGCAGCCAGTACAGCTATATGGTGGTGCTGGACGCAGACTCGGTGATGACCGGCGAGTGTCTGAGCAGCCTGGTGCGCCTGATGGAAGCGAACCCGAACGCCGGGATCATCCAGTCATCCCCGCGCGCTTCGGGCATGGACACGCTGTATGCGCGTTGCCAGCAGTTTGCCACCCGGGTGTACGGTCCGCTGTTTACGGCCGGTCTGCACTTCTGGCAGCTGGGGGAGTCCCACTACTGGGGACACAATGCCATTATCCGCGTGAAGCCGTTCATCGAGCACTGCGCGCTGGCGCCGCTGCCGGGCGAGGGTAACTTTGCCGGGTCGATTCTGTCGCACGACTTCGTCGAAGCCGCGCTAATGCGCCGTGCCGGCTGGGGGGTGTGGATTGCCTACGATCTGCCGGGCTCCTATGAGGAGCTGCCGCCGAACCTGCTGGACGAGCTGAAACGCGACCGTCGCTGGTGTCAGGGCAACCTGATGAACTTCCGCCTGTTCCTCGTCAGAGGGATGCACCCGGTTCACCGGGCGGTGTTCCTCACCGGCGTGATGTCGTACCTGTCGGCGCCGCTGTGGTTTATGTTCCTTGCCCTGTCGACGGCGCTACAGGTGGTGCATGCCCTGACCGAGCCGCAGTACTTCCTGCAGCCGCGTCAGCTGTTCCCGGTGTGGCCGCAGTGGCGTCCAGAGCTGGCCATCGCGCTGTTCGCTTCGACCATGGTGCTGCTGTTCCTGCCGAAGCTGCTGAGTATTATTCTGGTGTGGTGTAAAGGGCCGAAAGAGTATGGCGGATTTATCCGCGTCACGCTTTCTCTGCTGCTGGAGGTCCTGTTCTCGGTCCTGCTGGCGCCGGTTCGCATGCTGTTCCACACTGTCTTCGTGGTCAGCGCCTTCCTCGGCTGGGAAGTGGTGTGGAATTCGCCGCAGCGTGATGATGACTCCACGCCGTGGGGAGAAGCCTTTATGCGTCACGGCTCGCAGCTGCTGCTGGGGCTGGTATGGGCAGTCGGAATGGCATGGCTGGATCTGCGCTTCCTGTTCTGGCTGGCGCCGATCGTCGTCTCGCTGATCCTGTCGCCGTTCGTGTCGGCGATCTCCAGCCGGGCGACCGTGGGCCTGCGCACCAAGCGCTGGAAGCTGTTCCTGATCCCGGAAGAGTATTCGCCGCCGCAGGTGCTCAAGGATACCGACGCGTACCTGACGCTGAACCGTCAGCGTTCACTGGACGATGGCTTTATGCACGCGGTATTCAATCCGTCGTTTAACGCCCTCGCCACGGCGATGGCCACCGCGCGCCACCGTCATGGTCATATCCTTGAGATCGCTCGCGAGCGCCACGTTGAGCAGGCACTGAACGAAACGCCGGATAAGCTGAACCGCGATCGTCGACTGGTGCTGTTGAGCGACCCGGTGACCATGTCGCGTCTGCACTATCGCGTCTGGGCCGCGCCGGAGAAATATTCATCGTGGGTCAACGCCTATCAGCAGTTAGCGCTTAACCCGCTGGCGCTGAAAACGAAATAAGCCGTACGTAAAGGAAAATACCGGCAGCGATGCCGGTATTTTTTTATCTGAAACACGAGGTTGTGGATGCGAATATTATCGATCATTGCCATGGCGCTGCTGCTGAGCGGCTGCGGCAGCATTATCAGCCGGACGGTGCCCGGGCAGGGGCATGGCAATCAATATTACCCGGGCGTGCAGTGGGACGTTCGCGACTCGGCATGGCGCTATCTCACCGTTCTGGACCTGCCGTTCTCGCTGGTGTTCGATACGCTGCTGCTGCCGCTGGATGCCAGCCACGGGCCCTATAACTGATTAGCGCTCGTCCCACTCGTCGGCCGCCGTCTGTCCCTCTTCGGTGTCCAGCGAGGGCTCGAGCTGGAATTCGCCTTCATCCCACTCATGGAGGGTATTTTCCTCCAGCCACTCCTGGCGCAGCTCTATCTCATCATAATCCCCGTCGAAAACGCTCTGCGCAGCTTCGCCGCTGAGCATCGGTAAACATTCGCCTTGTTCGTCTTCGTCAGCAAAAAATTCGGCCTGCCAGGCGATATCGCCATCCTGCAGCACATACTTTTGAATATTAAGCTGCTCAACGTTAGCGCTCTCTTCATCGCTGTCAGGATTATTGGCGAGAAATTCTTCGCGTGCTGCATCAATAGCTTCTTCGAGCGTGGCATAGAACATCGAATCCTTTGGCATAGCGAATCTCCTGAGAAGAATATGAATTGAACACGATTCAATCTATAGAAGGCGGTAGCCAAAGCGTCAAGGGGCTGGGCCCCTCTGGACATTAATTTACTGAATGGCGGTCAGGCTGCGAGGCTTCCGCGGCAGGTCGGCGCAGGCTGAGGGTAGAATAAATGGCGTTAAAGAGCACCACGCCCGCGGTGACCAGGAATACCGCGCGGAAACCGTAGTTGGCGGACACCGAGGCGCCTATCAGGGGGCCGGTGACGTTGCCAATATCGCGGAACGACTGGTTATAGCTAAAGATACGCCCGGAGATCTGGCTGGTGGAATTATACACCAGCAGGGTTTGCACTGCCGGCAGCAGTGCCCCGTCTGCCGCGCCGAGCAGGAAACGCAGGATACCCAACTGCAGTGGGGTCTGAACGAACGACATCGGGATCAGCAATAGCACAGAGATAATTAGCGCGACGATGAGGATCTTTTCCGGCCCGATACGATCCCCGAGCCTGCCCAGCCGCGGGGCGCTCATCAGCGCGGCTATTCCCGGCACCGAGGCGATCATCCCGCTAATAAAGGCGATGTTACTGACGTTGCCCGCGAGATCGCGCACGTAAAGCGTCAGAATCGGCGCAATGGAGCCGGTGGCCACCTGGATGATCAGCGAGGTCACAAACAGGCTGAGCACCAGCTTGGGATTCTGTAGCGAGGAGAAAACCTCTCTGGCGCTGAGCATCTCTTTTTTGGCGATCGGCACAAAATTTTCACGGATTAAAAACAGGGTAAACAGGAAGCAGATAAACAGCACCGCCGCGGTCATAAAGAAGACGGTGCGCAGGCCCCAGTGGTCGGCCAGGAAGCCACCCGCCAGCGGGCCGAGCAGGGCGCCGCTCACCGCGCCGGTTGACAGCGTGCCCAGCGCCCAGCCGCTTTTGTGGCGCGGGATCTGGGTGGCAATCAGGGCGTTGGCGTTGGGAATAAAGCCGCCCAGCAGGCCGAGCAGTGCGCGTAGCAGCAGAAACTGCCAGATATTCTGTGCCATCCCCATCAGCATCATCACTACGGACATTCCGAGGGCGGAACGCAGCAGCATAATTTTTCGTCCTTTGCGGTCAGCAAGACCGCCCCAGAACGGTGAGGCAATGGCGGAGAAGAGGAAGGTGATACTAAAGACCAGCCCGGACCACATGTTCAGCGCGCTATGCCCGGTGACCCCGAGCTGTTCGACATAGAGTGGCAGAAAGGGCATAACCAGACTGAAGGCGGCGCCCGTTAAAAAGCAGCCGAGCCAGGTCACGGTCAGATTTTGTTTCCAGTTAATAGGGGTATCAGCAGAGGACATAGGGTTCCACTGGCCTGCGCGGCAGGTCAAATTAAGAGAAAATATGAGCCTGCTAATTATGCGCCTGGGAAATAAATGCCGCAATGGAGGAGAGCTTTTAAAGCTAAAGCAGAGCCTAAAGCATGAGCGAGAAGCGCATTCCCGGCCACATGCGCGGCCGGGAAAAGGGATCAGTAGCGGGAGGGCATGCCCTCGGGGCGGGTTTTGAAGCGGCGGTGGAGCCACATATATTGTTCCGGGGCCATCATGATGCACTGCTCAACAATCTTGTTCATCCAGGCGGCCGTGGTTTCCGCGTCGTCCAGCGGCGGGGAACACTCTGGCGGCAGGATAATCAGTTCATAACCTTTACCATCCGGTTTGCGACGCGGGACGAAGGGGACGATACAGGCTTTGGACATTTTCGCCAGCATCCAGGTGCCGGAGGTGGTCGCCGCCTGGTCGACAGCGAACAGTGGGACGAAGACGCTGGCGGTCGGACCGTAATCGTGATCCGGCGCATACCAGACCACTTCACCTTTTTTCAGCGCCCGGATCATCCCTTTCAGATCCTTACGGTCAATCATGTCCTTATTTGAGCGCAAGCGGCCCCATGTCTGCAGCCAGTCGATCACCGGGTTGTCGTTGGGACGGTAGACGCCAATCCCCGGCTCGTTCATGCCGAACATCCGCGCGCCCATCTCGAGAGTCAGGAAGTGAATACCGATCAGCAGAATGCCGCGCTGCTGCGCCTGCACATCGCGGATATGCTCAAAGCCGATGGTGTCGGTCCAGCGGGCGATACGACGAACCGGCCAGAACCAGGCCATCCCCGTCTCCATCAGTCCCATACCCACCGATTCAAAGTTCATCACCACCATTCGGTGACGTTCCTGCTCGCTTTTGTCGGGGAAGCAGAGCTCAAGGTTGCGATAGGCGATCTTCGCCCGACGCTTCATAAAGCGCATGGCCAGTCGGCCGATGGCATTTCCCAGGCGGTAAATCAGCGGATAGGGCAGTTGGACAACCAGCCACAGCAGGCCGATACCCAGCCACAGCAGCCAATAGCGCGGATGCAACAGCGCCGGAGAAAATTTAGGCAAATGAGTCATTTCATACCCGTATCAGTGAGCAACGTCTTATATTATCGCATTTTTTTACCGGCCAGCCAAAGGCGGCGACAGTCAGCTCGTTTTGTTAAGCGGGGCGCGACCGGGTGAGAGAAATGTAGCGTAAAATGTAGGGATGTAAATTAATTAGCTTTGCTATATCATGCCCGCCGTTTATTTCCTCATTTCTATGTCGAGCAGGTACACCATGCCAGTGTTACACAACCGCATTTCAAATGAGACGTTAAAGGCGCAAATGCTGGCTGAGACCGAGCCGCGCACGACGATCTCATTCTATAAATATTTCACCATTGTCGACCCACAAGCCACTCGCGATGCGTTATGGGTTGCCTTAACCCAGCTGAAGGTCTTTGGCCGTATTTATCTGGCCCGGGAAGGGATCAACGCGCAAATCAGCGTGCCGGAAAGCAACGTTGAAGCCCTGCGTGAGTTTCTCTATGGCTTCGATCCGGCGCTGGCGGGGCTGCGTTTCAATATCGCCCTTGAGGACGATGGGAAATCTTTCTGGGTGCTGCGCCTGAAAGTGCGTGACCGTATTGTCGCCGATGGCATCGACGATCCCTCTTTCGATGCCTCCAATGTTGGGGATTATCTCAAGGCGGCGGACGTCAATGCCATGCTTGACGATCCGGATGCGGTATTTATCGATATGCGTAACCACTATGAATATGAGGTGGGTCATTTCGAAAACGCGCTGGAGATCCCGGCGGATACCTTCCGCGACCAGCTGCCGAAAGCCGTGGAAATGATGCAGGACCACAAAGACAAGAAAATTGTTATGTATTGCACCGGCGGTATTCGCTGTGAAAAAGCCAGCGCCTGGATGAAGCATAACGGTTTCAATAAGGTCTGGCATATCGAGGGCGGGATTATTGAGTACGCCCGCCGCGCACGTGAGCAGGGGCTGCCGGTCCGTTTTATTGGCAAAAACTTTGTCTTTGATGAGCGGATGGGCGAGCGTATCTCCGATGACGTCATCGCGCACTGTCATCAGTGTGGCGCGCCGTGCGATACCCATACCAATTGCCTGAATGATGGCTGTCATCTGCTGTTTATACAGTGCCCGAGCTGCGCTGAGAAGTTTGCCGGTTGCTGTAGCGAAGCGTGCATGGAAGAGCATAAGCTGCCGGAAGAGGAGCAGCGCAAACTGCGCGCCGGACGCGAAAACGGCAATAAAATCTTTAACAAATCGCGTGGCCGACTGAACACCAAACTCGGGATCCCCGAGCCGGAGTCGTCAGAAAAACCATAACCAGACGAGATCGATGATCGCCAGCAGCAACCACAGCGCAAGGTAGATCATAAAGTGCTCGCGCACGTTGTTAACCAGCATATTAAACAGGCGACGCATAACCGTTCTCAATGACTAACGGCCTCGACACAGAGGCCGTTTTTTTTCCGGCGGCAAGCGTGCCGCATTCCGTTATGAGCTAAAGCGCGCCAGCGAGAAAGGCGTCAGGTTAAAGGTCGACGTCTGTCCCTGGGCAAACTGACTGGCAATTTCTCCCAGCACCGGCGCAAACTTAAAGCCATGGCCGCTCAGACCGGTGATCAGCAGTGTGTCTGGTCTGCCAGGGAGCGTATCGATAATAAAATCTTCATCGACCGTGTTGTCATAGGTGCAGGAGGCGCCGTGCAGACAGCCGCCGATCCCGGGCAGGACGTTACGTAAAAACGGAAAGGATTCGGAACCATCGCTGGCGACAGCGCCAAACGCCGATCGCTCCTGCGGCGTGGAGACAGGCTGACCGCCGTTATGCTTGCCGATCTTTAGCTCGTTATCTTCCGCCGGGAAACCGTAGTATTGATCGCCGTTGGGTAGCTCGCCGGTGAATGCCGGGAAATGATTCTTGCTGCTGTAACGGCCATCGGCCTGGAACCAGGCAAAAACCTTACGTACCGGCTGGATGGGGAGGTCCGGAAGCAGGCGGGTGACCCAGGTACCGGCGCTAATCAGCAATTTCTTGCCGTGATATTCACCGTCAAGGGTATCAATGGTGACCCCGTCTGCATGGTGATGAATGGCTGAGACCGGGCAGTTGAATAGCTGCGCGCAGCCAGCTTCCCGTGCCAGACGTATCCAGGTCTCGACAGCCAGCTCACTGCGCAGTACGCCGGACGCCGGTTCGAAAATCGCCCGATAGTCGTCGGGAAGGCGTATCTCCGGCCAGCGCTGCATGACGGCCTGAGCATCTAACTCTTCAACCTCAAGATCGAACGCCCTGGCGCTGGCGGCGACGTTGGCCAGGAAAGGAGAGCTGGCGGGGCCGAGGTTAATGACGCCGGTGCGTTCAAAAACGGCTTCGCCGCTGATTTCAGCCAGTTCATCCCACAGCTGCTGGGCGCGCAGCACCAGCGGAACATACTTTTCACCTTCGCCATAAGCGTGACGGATAAGACGGCTACTGCCATGATGGCTGCCCTCCTGATGGGGAGGTTGGTGGGCATCGGTCATCAGAACATTGAGTCCGGCACGACGCGCATAATAGCCAGCGGCAGCGCCGACCGATCCGCTGCCGATAATGATAAGATCGTATTGCATGGTGAGTTCCGGGTAATTGCCTTATTAGCAGGGTAATTAACTCCCTGCGCTTATACAAGCCCGAAAATAATTCAGGCACCCGCAGGTGCCTGTTAAGACTATTGTTTAGTCATTCCCCGTATCGCGTTAATGTCGGCGGTACTCGTTTTCCTGGTATTCGCCAGATTCAATCTTCGCAATGCCTGCTTCCAGGATTGAAATAAATTGACGTGCGACGTCCGTCGTTAGCCATAGCGTCTGGCCAATTTCAGCATCATGACTGTTTTCTTGAGTGGGGTTCTGGTAGTGCAGGCGCAACATCAGCGCATCGTAGCTATCAACGGTGCTGATGTCCCATCCAACGAGGGGATGGGTCTGAATGACTTCATTATTTTTTTCCATCATAACCCCTTATTCATATGTTAAAAGACAACAATTCTCGAGGTTTAATGCATGTTTTTTGAAGCAAGTTAATTATATCAGGGATCAAGAATAAACTCGAGAAATTAAATGAAAGGCAGCATGATTTTCTTGTTTTCGCCGCTTTTTTACGCAAGATAAGCGCGGGAAATGGCCATTTTAGCCGATATTAAGCAGAATAATCAGGAATATTCTGAACAAGAGGCGGGGACAAAAAAGCCGGGGCGACCCGGCAAAGAAAAGCACAATGAGGGAGCAAACCAGAGTAACTGGATCCCGCCATGCTTCAGGAGAGATCGTGGACAAACCAGTCGTCCGCACTTTCCCAGGTTTCCTGCAGGATTTCGCTTATCCGGTCTTTGTCTTCTTTCAGGGCGCCGAACACCGAGAGCTGGTTGCCGGTGGCGTAGCGCACGCTCACCTGACTGTCGATGGCCGGGAATTGCTCGGCGATACGCCGGGAGAGTTCGTTATTCAGCGCTTCCAGCGCGCCGTTGGGTAAGGCGGTCGTTTTGGCGATAGACACTTCGATGCGCATAATTGCCCCCTGTGTTTGATACTGGTTATTTATACAGTATCTGGTGGGCGTTGACAACAGGGGGCTACGTTTTTTATCGCTTCATCGTCCAGCGAACGGTTTCACCTGCCAGGAACGGGACCAGGCTATCATTGGGCAGCGCAATGCTGTCAACGACCGTGGTCTCTTCACGCACCAGCTCAACATAGCTTTCATTGACCGGCAGACCGTAGAAGCGCGGGCCGTTCAGCGAGCAGAAGGCTTCAAAGTGCTGCAGAGCGTTCATTTCTTCAAACACGGTGGCGTAGCTGCCGAGGGCGGTCGGGGCGTTGAAGCAGCCGGCGCAGCCGCAGCTGGCTTCCTTACGATGGCGGGCGTGTGGTGCGGAGTCGGTGCCAAGGAAGGCGCGGCTAAAGCCGCTGGCGACCAGTTCGCGCAGCGCCTGCTGATGAATATTGCGTTTGAGTACCGGCAGGCAGTACAGGTGAGGACGAATACCGCCGACCAGCATATGGTTGCGGTTGAACATCAGGTGCTGCGGGGTAATAGTGGCCGCCAGCAGTTCATTACCGTCACGCACATATTCGGCGGCATCTTTGGTAGTAATATGCTCAAAGACCACCTTCAGACCGGGCAGGCGCTGGCGCAGGGGCTCCATCACCGTGTCAATAAAGCGCGCTTCACGATCGAAAATATCAATCTCGGCGTGGGTGACTTCCCCATGTACCAGCAGCGGCATGCCCAGTTTTTCCATCCGCTCCAGCACCGGCATAATGGCGTCGGTGCTGGTGACACCGTGGCTGGAGTTGGTCGTGGCGTTGGCCGGGTAGAGCTTGGCGGCGGTGAACACACCTTCGTTAAAGCCGCGCTCCAGCTCCGCCGGGTCGAGGGAATCTGTCAGATAGCAGGTCATCAACGGGGTAAAATCGTGCCCGGCCGGGACGGCGTCCATAATGCGCTGGCGATAGGCGATAGCCGCCGCGACGGTGGTGACAGGCGGCACCAGATTCGGCATCACGATCGCCCGGCCATAAAACTCACTGGTGTAAGGCACGACGGTTTTCAGCATATCGTCATCACGCAGATGGATATGCCAGTCGTCTGGGCGGCGGATTTTCAATACCTGGGGTTGTGCTGTCATGGAAGGCTCCGGCTAATAGGTTCAGTCATCAGGGCTGTTTTTTGCCGGGCACTAAGGATAAGCGTAAACGTTTTCCTTTGCACTCATTTCCGTAAAAAATTCAGGGCGCCGTAGCGCCCTGGAGATTAATTGGTAAAGGGGATGACAATTTCGCCCGGTTTCACCTCTATGCCCTTGGCATATTTCTTCGCCAGCGCTTCGCCGGTGCTGGCGTCTTCACGCAGGACATAGGCCGGTTGCTGGCTGAAGTAGCTGCGCAGCGACTGATTCAGATAGGGGAGCAGGGCCTGAATCACCGACTGCAGCTTCTCGGGCGCCACTTTGGCATCGACCACCTCCATTTCCTGCAGGAAGATAGCGCCTTTCTCTCTGTCAAAGGTTGGCAGCGCTTTGAGCTTCAGATCGATCGTCGCTTTCTGGGTGCCGAACAGGGAGTTCAGATCGACGTTGGCGACCCCGGTCAGCGTGACTTTGCCCGGCTCTTTACGGCCAATAGCGCTGGTCAGGTTCTGCAGTTCAATATGGGCGTCGGCAACGCCTTTCAGACCAATATCTTTGGCGAAATGGTTACGCTTCTGCAGCGCCTGGTTTATCTCCTGCTCGCTTACCGTGTATTGGGTCAACTGGTTACAGCCGCTCAGCAGACCGCTGACAATCAGCGCCGCGGCGATCAATATTTTTTTCATGGGGTTCCTCAAGCTCGTACCATCATTCATCCTGACACAAAGCATCATGACCTGTCAGCATTCTTCATGCCAGCAGAATAGGCTGAAAGGCAGGAGAGACCGCGGACCTACGCGCTTAGGTGCGCGGCTCCAGCATACCGGAGGCGGAGCGTTTTGGACTGAATTGCCACCACAGGGCAAGGAAAGTGATAAACCCAATGGCGCCGAGCATCAGCCACGGCAGTTCGGGCTGGCCCACGGCTTTGCCGGCATCAAACAGCCAGCCGCCGCCCGCGTAACCCAGCGCGCCGCCGAAGGCGAGACCCAGGCGGCTGAACCCCATATAGCTGCCGCGCGCCCGGGCATCCGCCAGCGAGGCGCCCAGCGTCTCCCTGGCGGGTTCCGCGATGATCGAACCGATGTAAAACAGGCAGATCAGGGTAAATAACTGCTGCAAACTGCTGGTCATGCCAATCGGCAGCATCGCCAGCGTCATCACCAGCAGACCGGCCATCAGCCGGTGCTCAAGGCGGTAGCGTTTCTCGCTCCAGCGGGCAATGGGATAGAGCAGGGTCAGCGAAATGGTGGCTTCGATGGCGTACATCCACTTCACGGCGGCCGGCGAACCGGCAATGTCGTTCACCATGATCGGCAGCATCAGCATCACCTGCACCGCCAGCATGTAATAGCCTGTTAACGTCAGGACATAGGTGACGAAGCGCTTATCCCGCAGCACCCGTCCCAGCCCCTCGCGGACTGGCGTTTTCACCGTGGACAGTTTCCATGCTGGCAGATACCAGGCGTTAAACGCGGCGCAAGCGATAAACAGCGCGGCGCCGGCGCTGCACACCAGACGGAAGTCATACTGTAGCAGCCAACTGCCCAGCAGGGCGCCAATCACCGCGCCGGCGCTGTCCTGCATCATCAGGAGGGAGAAAAAGCGGCCGCGCTGATGCGGGCGCACCAGTTTGACCACCAGCGCGGCTCGTGGCGGATCGAACAACGTGCCGCCCAACCCGGACAAGATACAGGAGAGCCAGAGCACCCAGGGCTCATGGGCGACGGCCATCGCCGCGAAGCCGCCGGCGCGCATCAGCATGCCGGTGACAATCATGGGTTTCGCGCCGAAGCGGTCGGCAATGGCGCCGCCAAAAATGCCTAATCCCTGCTGCACCAGCTGGCGCAGGCCGAGCGCAATGCCGACCATCAGCGCTGCCCAACCCATCTGATCGACAAAGCGGATGGAAATCAGCGGAAAAACGACAAAAAAGCCCAGCACGACCAGCATGTTATCGACTAACAGGAAATATTTACCCAGGCTCCTTGCCTGCGAGACGCGGGACATTTCCCCTCCAGGGAAAAATAGAGATAAGCGAGGATATTCTGCGGGCAATCTGCTGCTTTTCCCAGCACCCTTGCGACAATATTTTTTTATCAAAAAGCAAGTTCGATTGAGCCTATTCATCGAAAAGAGGAGATGGCGCAGAAAATGGTATGTTGCTGTTTTCACACTATCGTGCAGGACAGGTATAGTGATGAGAGCAAGATTGAAGTCAGGGGGACTGAAAAGGAAATGTTTGGCTATCGCAGTAACGTGCCGAAGGTGCGTTTGACGACGGACCGGCTGGTGGTGCGCCTGGTCCACGATCGTGACGCCTGGCGTCTGGCCGATTATTACGCCGAGAATAAAGTGTTCTTAAAACCCTGGGAGCCGGTACGTGACGACAGCCACTGCTATCCCTCCGGGTGGCAGGCGCGTCTGTCAATGATCGGCGAGTTTCATAAGCAGGGGTCTGCATTTTATTTCGCGCTGCTCGATGCGGAGGAAAAAGAGATCGTTGGCGTGGCGAATTTCTCCAACGTAGTTCGCGGTTCATTCCATGCCTGTTATCTCGGCTACTCCATTGGCGAGAAGTGGCAAGGGCAGGGGCTGATGTTTGAAGCGTTGACCGCCGCGATTCGCTATATGCAGCGCACGCAGCATATCCATCGCATTATGGCCAACTATATGCCGCATAATCAGCGCAGCGGCGCGCTGCTGGCGCGGTTGGGGTTCGAAAAAGAGGGTTACGCCAAAGATTATCTGCTGATTGATGGGCAGTGGCGTGACCATGTACTGACGGCGCTAACGACGCCGGACTGGTCAGCAGGGCGCTAAGGAGAGAGGATGAAATATCAGTTAACCGCGCACGAAGCGCGCGTCATTGGCTGTCTGCTGGAAAAGCAGGTTACCACGCCCGAGCAGTACCCGCTGTCGGTGAACGCCGTGGTGACCGCCTGCAATCAGAAAACCAACCGCGAACCGGTGATGTCGCTGAGCGAAGGCGAGGTCCAGACGCTGCTGGATACCCTGGTGAAGCGCCACTATTTACGCACGGTCAGCGGATTCGGCAATCGAGTGACCAAGTATGAGCAGCGCTTTTGCAACTCTGAATTTGGCGATCTGAAACTCAGCGCCGGCGAAGTAGCGGTGGTGACGACGCTGCTGCTGCGCGGCGCCCAGACGTCGGGTGAACTCCGTAGCCGCGCGCAGCGGATGCATGAGTTCAGCGATATGGCGGAAGTGGAAAGCGTGCTGGAAGGGTTAGCGACGCGCGAGGATGGTCCTTTTGTTGCCCGCCTGCCACGGGAACCGGGGAAACGGGAAAGCCGCTATATGCATCTGTTTTGCGATGACATGGACACGCTGATCACCACGGTGGAAGCACTCTCGCCGCTGGAAGACGATGACGATCTGCGTGCCCGGGTTGAAGCACTGGAAGGCGAGGTGGCGGAATTGAAAGCGCGCCTTGACTCGCTGTTACACCATCTGGGGGACTAAACGTGGGGACAAGACTGCGTATTGGGGTGGTTGGCTTAGGGGGCATCGCGCAAAAAGCGTGGCTGCCGGTGTTAGGCGCTGCGGAAAGCTGGACGCTGCAGGCAGCCTGGTCGCCGGGAAAAGAGAAGGCGTTGCGCATCTGCGAAACCTGGCGGATCCCGTATGCTGATTCGCTGGATGCCCTGGCGGCGCAGTGCGATGCGGTCTTTGTCCATACGTCGACGGCTTCACATTATGAAGTCGTGAATCACTTGTTGAATGCCGGGGTTCATGTTTGTGTGGATAAACCGCTGGCGGACAAGCTGAGCGAGGCGGAAGCGCTGGTCGAGCTGGCTGCCCGGCGTCATCTGACGCTGATGGTCGGTTTCAATCGCCGCTTTGCGCCACTCTATCGTGAACTGAAGGGGCGGCTGGGCGAGGCGGCCTCGCTGCGGATGGATAAGCATCGTAGCGACAGCGTAGGCAACGATCTGCGCTTTACCCTTCTCGATGACTATCTGCACGTGGTGGATACTGCGTTGTGGCTGGCTGATGGTCAGGCGCGCCTGCGCGGCGGCACGTTGCAGATCACTCCTCAGGGTGAAATGCTCTATGCCGAACACCAGTTCAGTTCGCCCCGGCTGCAGGTTACCACCAGCATGCACCGCCGTGCCGGAAGCCAGCGTGAGTGGGTGCAGGCGGTCACCGATGGCGGGTTATATGCGGTGAGTGAGATGCGCGAATGGCAGGAGGAGTGTGGTCTTGGCGTGGTCCAGCGCCCGGTGGCGGGCTGGCAAACCACCCTCGAGCAGCGCGGTTTTGTCGGCTGCGCGCGACATTTCATCGAATGCGTGCAAAATCAGACGGTTCCGGAAACCGCTGGCGAACAGGCGCTGCTGGCTCAGCGGGTGGTTGACAAACTCTGGCGTGACGCCATCAGCGAATAATCCGTTGTAACAACTGACAGTAGTAATTCATATTGAACCCGGTAGACTATCGCCACTTTCCAGCGCCCGCATTTGCGGGCGTTTTACTCCAGGGTTTGGAATAACAGCGTAATGAATCTTTTAAAATCACTGGCGGCCGTCAGTTCGATGACCATGTTTTCGCGCGTGCTGGGCTTTGCCCGCGATGCGATTGTGGCGCGCATTTTTGGTGCCGGGATGGCGACCGATGCCTTTTTTGTCGCCTTCAAACTGCCTAATCTGCTGCGGCGTATTTTTGCCGAAGGCGCCTTCTCGCAGGCGTTTGTGCCGATCCTTGCCGAATATAAAAGCAAGCAGGGCGAAGATGCCACCCGGGTGTTTGTCTCGTATGTCTCCGGATTACTGACCCTGGCCCTGGCGATCGTCACCGTTATCGGGATGCTGGCGGCGCCGTGGGTGATCACCATCACCGCCCCCGGGTTTGCTGATACCGCCGATAAATTTGCGCTGACCACCCAATTGCTGCGCATTACCTTCCCCTATATTTTGCTGATCTCCCTGGCCTCGCTGGTGGGGGCGATCCTCAATACCTGGAACCGTTTCTCGGTGCCGGCCTTTGCCCCGACGTTCCTCAACGTCAGCATGATTGGCTTTGCGCTGTTTGCCGCGCCGTACTTCCATCCGCCGGTGCTGGCGCTGGCCTGGGCGGTGACGGTCGGCGGCGTGCTGCAGCTGGCCTACCAGTTGCCGCACCTGAAGAAGATTGGCATGCTGGTTCTGCCCAGAATTAATCTGAAAGATGCTGGCGCGATGCGGGTAGTGAAGCAGATGGGGCCGGCGATCCTTGGCGTGTCGGTAAGCCAGATCTCCCTCATCATCAATACCATCTTCGCCTCGTTTCTCGTGTCGGGATCGGTGTCATGGATGTACTATGCCGACCGTCTGATGGAGTTTCCGTCAGGTGTCCTGGGCGTGGCGCTTGGCACCATCCTGCTGCCGTCGTTGTCGAAAAGCTTCGCCAGTGGTAACCATGACGAGTATTGCCGCCTGATGGACTGGGGCCTGCGACTCTGCTTCCTGCTGGCGCTGCCGAGCGCGGTGGCGCTGGGGATCCTCGCTAAACCGCTGGCCGTGGCCCTGTTCCAGTACGGTAAATTCAGCGCCTTTGACGCGGCGATGACCCAGCGCGCGCTGGTGGCCTATTCCGTGGGGCTGATGGGGCTTATCGTGGTGAAAGTGCTGGCGCCGGGCTTCTATTCCCGTCAGGACATCAAAACGCCGGTGAAGATTGCCATTGTCACCCTGATTATGACCCAGGTGATGAACCTGGCGTTTATCGGCCCGCTCAAGCACGCGGGCCTGTCACTGTCCATAGGGCTGGCGGCCTGCCTGAACGCCGCGCTGCTCTACTGGCAACTGCGTAAACAGAAAATTTTCACCCCACAGCCCGGCTGGCTGACTTTCCTGCTGCGTCTGGTCGCGGCGGTGGTGGTGATGGCCGCGGCGCTGCTGGGCGTCATGCATCTCATGCCGGAGTGGTCTCAGGGGACGATGCCGTTCCGCCTGATGCGCCTGCTGGTGGTGGTGGTCGCCGGAGTAGTGGCTTATTTCGCTACGCTGCTGGTGTTGGGCTTCCGCGTAAAAGAGTTTGCCCGTCGCACAGCGTAAGCCATTGCGACGGAAAGAGGAAACCCGCTTCGCTCAGGCGAAGCGGGTTTTTTTTATGATGTGCGGCGTTCGGCTGCGATGAGGCGCGCATTCTCCAGCAGGCGGATCGCCAGGGCAATTGCCCCGCTGACGACGGCGAGGGTGACCACTCCGTTCCAGCCGGCCAGCACGTACAGCTTGCTGCCCAGCACCGACCCCAGCGACATCCCGATAAAGACCACGGTGAACAGCAGAGCGTTCAGGCGGCCACGGGCCTGCGGCTCCAGGCTGTAAACCAGGTTCTGATGTGCCACCAGGCTTGACTGCAGGCCGAGATCGAAGCCAATAGCCGAGAGAGCAATCAGCGCCAGCTGGCCATGCAGAGGGAGCAGCGGCAGCATAAACATCAGGGCGAAGGAGAGGGTGACCAGCGCCGCGCCCATCTGAGTCACTTTACCGGCGCCAAACTTATCGGCCAGTCCGCCGGCCAGCGGTGCCGCCAGCGCCCCGGCGGCACCGGCGATACCAAAGCCACCCGCTACTGCGCTCCCCATGTGATAGTGTTCTGAGAGCATCACCGCCAGCGTCGACCAGAAAGCGCTAAAGGCGACAGAGAGCGCCCCTTGAGCCAGCGCAGCGCGGCGTAACGCCGGATAACGCAGCCACAGATGCGCCATTGAGGCCATCAGCTGCGGATAGCTCAGCGTCGAGTGAATGGCGAAGCGCGGCAGGACCCGCCACATCACCAGGCCAATCAGCGCCACGCTGACTGCAGCCGCCTGATACATCACCCGCCAGCCGAATACGGCGCCCACTACGCCGCTGACCGTCCTGGAAAGCAGGATCCCCAGCAGCAGCCCGGTCATCACCGTGCCCACCATTTTTCCCTGCTTGCCTGCCGGAGCGAGGATCGCCGCCGCCGGGACGATATCCTGCGCCATGGTGGCCGCCATACCGATCAGCAGACTGACCACCAGCAGTGAGGAGAGCTGGCCGGTAAGGCTGCACAGGAACAGCAGGATCGCCAGCATTGCGCTCTTCAGCAGGATCAGCCGGCGGCGATCGTGACGGTCGCCGAGCGGGAGCAGGAAGAGAATGCCGAGCGCGTAGCCAGCCTGCGTCAGGGTAGGAACCAGCCCCATCCCTTCTACCGACAGATGGAGGTTGGCGCCCATCAGCGGCAGTAGCGGCTGCGCATAATAGATAGAGGCGACGCTAAAGCCGGCGCCGAGCGCGAGAATGAAGATAATCCAGCCTGCGTCGCGGGTGGAAAGGGAAGTCGGTGTCATGATCGGTACCTCATAGATGCGATGGCGCTATTTTTCCCTGAATGCAGCTGGCGCGGTAGCCGGGCTGGTGGTAAAACGGTTATACGTAGCACGTATAGGCAAAAGAAAAATGAAAAGACAGGAGCGTATAGACCGCATTGAGCTGATGCGCACCTATATTCGTATTATAGAGGCCGGCTCACTCTCCGCCGCCGCGGGGCAGATGGATACCACCCAGGCAACCGTCAGCCGCCGCCTGCAGTCCCTGGAAGGACTGCTGGGGGTGAAGTTGATCCTGCGCACCACTCATGCGATGAAGCTCACTGACGATGGCGAACGCTGTTATCGCCATGCCCGTCAGGTCGTGGACGCCTGGCTGGCGCTGGAGGATGATCTGCGTATTGCTGACGATCAGCCCGTGGGGGTGCTGCGGGTACGGGCGCCCCATGCTTTTGGCCAGCAACAGCTGCTGGCGCCGCTGGTCGCATTTCTGCAGCGTCATCCGCAACTGTCGGTCGAGTGGATGCTGAATGATAATACCGTCGACTTTCTCAGCGATAATATCGACTGCGCCATCCGCGTGGGCGCGGAGGTGGATCCGGCCACGGTATCCGTGCTGCTGGCGGAAGTGCCGCGCTGCGTGGTGGCTTCCCCTGAACTCCTGGCGAAGTACCCGCCGTTAACCTCGCTGGAGGCGCTATCCGGCCTGCCGTGGATCGCCATTAATACCTTTTATCAGCATGAGGTACGGCTCCGGCATCTGGAAAGTGGGCAAATCGTCTCGACGGCCATCACCCCCTGCCTGAGCACTGACAGCCTGTACGTCGCGCGAAATACCGCGCTGGCGGGGCTGGGAGTGGCGATGGTGTCCAGCTGGACGGTCGTGGAGGATATTGCCGCCGGACGGCTGATTGAGCTGTTCCCACAGTGGCGCCCCGCCTCGCTACCGGTTCATCTGGTTTATCCCTGGGCGCGCTATTATCCGACACGCCTGCGTAAGTTCCTTGACCTGATGCGGGAGATCATGCCGGATCTGGCCGGGATGCAGCGTCCGCAAAGCGCATAAAAAAACCGGCCAGAGGCCGGTTTTTTTATTAAGCACGCTTATTCGACGGGCTGTGGGCGGGTCGGTTCTGCGGTGGCTTTACGCGTCGCACTATGACCACCGGCGGCGCCTTTACCTTCAAAAGCGAACGGCGGGCGCACCCAGGTGCTGTGGCGCGGCGCTTCCGGGACATAGTCCGGAGCAGGCGCCCGGGTCATCGGCGCGGTAGCATGGCGATCGCCAGCCACAACCACGGGTTTGCTTACCGGCGTTTCAGCTTTGACCGGTTCGGCAGGGGCTGTTGGGGCGGCTTCGGTCACCGGTGCTTCCACCACGGTTTCCGTGGCCGGAACGATGGTTTCCACTGGCGCTTCAACGACAGGCGCCGTTTCCACCACTTCAGGTTCAACCGTGACCGGCTCGGCGTCGATCGTCACTGGCGCAATAGCCTGAGGCGCTTCGACAGCTGGCGCTTCGACCGGCGCTGGCTCGACAGCGGCTGGCTCGACAATTTCCGGAGTATCAACGATAACCGGCTCGGCGGCTACGACAGGTTCGACGACCACCGGCTCAGCGGTAACGGGCTCCATGGTCGCCGGCTCGACGGTAACTGGCGCGGCAGTGACGGTTTCAACCACGGCAACCGGTGTCGCAATAGCTTCGACGGCTTCAATGGCGCTGGTGTCCTGAACCGGAACCTCTTCCGGCTGCTGGTCCTGCGGACGAACGACCGGGTAGCGGATCCAGACTTTACCGGAAGCCATCTCCGGCGAGGCGCAGGCGACGGTCAGCGGCATCGGCGACTGGGTCGGATAGCGTTCGTCACGATAGCGACGACGGCGCTGACCGCTCACGCGCAGATGACGCGGGGAACGACGAGAGCGGCGCGGCATACCGTTCGCTTCACGGGATTCGCCGTTTTCATCGTGTTCCACTACGTTTTCCACTACCGCCGGCAGTTCGGCTTTCACCGGCTCGCTGCGCGGGGTGGCGACTTCAGCCACAACGGTCTCAGGCGCGATCTCGGCAGTCTGCTCGGCAACGGCTGACTCAATGCGTACTTTCTGGGAGAGCTGACGCGGTTTACGACGCGGCAGAGTCTGCACACGCTCTTCCTGCTCAGTCTCCTGTACTTCCGGCTCTTCACGCGTCTGCACCTTGGCTTCCTGCTGCGCCTGACGTTTATCGTCATTGCGGCGGCGGGAGCGTTCGCGGCGCGGCTGCTGCTCGTCGCGGGATTTGGCTTTGTCCGCGTCATCGCCGACGGTCTGGCGAGCGTCACGCGCTTCTACGTTTTGCGGCTGCTTTTCGCGACGATTGCGACGGTTTTCTTCACGCGATTCGCGCGGCTCACGACCCTCGGCATTGTCCGCACGGGTGTCGCGATTGTCACGGTTATCGCGGTTGTCACGATTGTCACGATTGTCGCGGTTATCACGGCGATCGTTGCGGTCGTTGCGATCGCGGCGGTTGTTGCTCCGCGGTTTACGGCGCTCCTGCTGACGCTCCGGTTTTTCTTCCGCTTTCTTCTCGACCGGAACTTCAACCGGTTTGGCTTCTTCAGTGCCAGAGAAGATATTTTTCAGCGCGCTGAAGAAGCGTGAGAGCAGTCCCGGCTGGGCCGGCGCGGCGGCCGCGACCGGGGCAGCGGCGACCGCAGGGGCAGCCACAGGCTCTTCCAGCATCGGTGCCGGTGGGGCGTCAGGCATCACAAAGGCAGCCAGCGCAGGCTGCTCCGGACGTTTACGTTCTGCTGGCTCCTCGTCACCAGGCAGCGCCATCTCTTCTTCATGCAGCTTCGGCAGCAGATAGCTCAGCGTTGAGGTCTCTTCACCTTTACGCACGCGCAGGACGGAGTAGTGCGGCGTCTGCATCTCGTCGTTTGGCACGATAATGACGCGGACATCGCCCTGACGGGATTCGATTGCGCTCACTGCGGCACGTTTTTCGTTCAGCAGATAAGAGGCGATCGGTACCGGAACGATGGCGTGGACTTCTTTGGTGTTCTCTTTCAGCGCTTCTTCTTCAATCAGACGCAGAATAGAGAGCGACAGCGACTCGTTATCACGCACGGTACCGGTGCCGGAGCAGCGCGGGCAGACGTGATGGCTGGATTCGCCCAGCGACGGGCTCAGGCGCTGGCGAGACATCTCCAGCAGGCCGAAGCGCGAAATATGACTAATCTGAATGCGCGCGCGGTCCTGACGAACGGCTTCACGCAGACGGTTTTCCACCGCACGCTGGTGGCGAACCGGGGTCATATCGATGAAGTCGATAACGATCAAGCCGCCGAGGTCGCGCAGACGCAGCTGGCGGGCAATCTCGTCAGCCGCTTCAAGGTTGGTATTGAAGGCTGTCTCTTCGATATCGCCGCCGCGAGTGGCGCGGGCGGAGTTGATATCGATCGCGGTCAGCGCTTCGGTGCTGTCGATAACGATAGACCCACCGGAAGGCAGGCGCACTTCACGCTGGAAGGCGGACTCAATTTGCGATTCAATCTGATAATGGCTGAACAGCGGGATTTCACCGGTGTACAGTTTGATTTTGCTGCTGAAATCCGGACGACCCAGTGCGGCGATATGCTGGCGCGCCAGCTCGAGCACTTTCGGGTTATCGATCAGGATTTCGCCGATGTCCTGGCGCAGATAATCGCGGAATGCGCGGACAATCACGTTGCTTTCCTGGTGGATCAGGAACGGCGCCGGACGGCTTTCCGCGGCTTTCTGAATCGCTTCCCAGTGCTTCAGGCGGAAGCTCAGGTCCCACTGCAGGGCTTCGGCAGATTTGCCGACGCCAGCGGTGCGAACGATAAGACCCATGCCGTCCGGAAGCTCCAGGCTCGCCAGCGCTTCTTTCAGTTCAGTGCGGTCGTCGCCCTCGATACGGCGGGAAATTCCCCCCGCGCGCGGGTTGTTCGGCATCAGGACCAGATAGCTGCCTGCCAGGCTGATAAAGGTGGTGAGCGCAGCGCCTTTGTTGCCGCGTTCTTCTTTATCAATCTGCACGATAACTTCCTGACCTTCACGCAGCACGTCTTTGATATTAGGACGACCGTGCGCATTGTAGTTAGCGGGGAAGTATTCGCGGGCGATTTCTTTGAGGGGGAGGAAACCATGACGCTCGGCGCCGTAATCGACAAACGCGGCTTCAAGGCTAGGTTCAATGCGGGTGATTTTGCCTTTGTAGATGTTCGCTTTTTTCTGTTCGTGCCCGGGGCTTTCGATATCCAGGTCGTACAGGCGCTGCCCATCAACAAGGGCGACGCGCAACTCTTCCTGCTGAGTTGCGTTGATTAACATTCTTTTCATCGTAACTTACTCATTATTCTTACATTGACGACTAAGCTGCGGGCAGAGTAATGCCTTTCCGGGGGAAAACCGATGGCCTCGTGTCTGGTTCACGTCGCCAACCTCACGGTTGTCGCGCGCTTAAGAGGCGCAGAGTGTCGGTCGCCTGTGTTTCAAACGGAAACACAGCGCAATTATTCAGGGGAACAGCCTGGGATGTATCACCAGAGAATATTCCATTTATACTCGTCGTCTTTCGCGTTGCAGGCATGGTGGCTTAACCTGCTCACCTCGATCAAAGGATCCAGATGAGCTCCCGGGAGTCCCGGAGTTGACGCCTTCCTGCGACTTGAAATCCATAGAGCCTGTACCGGTAAGGACTGCAACCCGCAGCCCGCTAACTGTCTGAAAGATCACAACGTCTTACGCCATTGCTGCGTGGGCGATCGGTCAGACAAAATTGGTCATTCCGCTAATGTCTTGTTCTAACAAGATGCAATACGGAAAACGGTCTCATTATTCCATTGCTAACCTTGTTATAGCAAGTTGACTTTCACCTTTTATCACCCGGTTACTCACAGTTTTATCACCTGCCCATACAGATTGTTCTAATAACAAACAAAATGGCGGTCAGGTAAACCGTGAAAACAGGATAATGATAAATATAAGCATATAAAAATGAGTGGCGCTAATGCGTCCGGCTATTTAGAATCGCGCACCATGAAAACTGAGACCCCAACCGTAAAAATGGTTGCCATTGCTGCTGATGAAGCGGGGCAACGTATCGACAACTTTTTGCGTACCCAATTGAAAGGTGTACCGAAGAGCATGATTTATCGCATCCTGCGTAAAGGCGAGGTGCGGGTAAACAAAAAGCGCGTGAAGCCGGAGTATAAGCTGGAAGCGGGTGATGAAGTCCGTATCCCGCCGGTGCGCGTGGCGGAGCGTGAAGAAGAGGCGGTATCGCCGCATCTGCAGAAAGTGGCCGCGCTCTCTGAGGTGATCCTCTATGAAGACGATCATATTCTGGTACTCAACAAACCTTCCGGTACTGCGGTACACGGCGGCAGCGGACTGAGCTTTGGCGTGATTGAAGGGCTGCGCGCCCTGCGCCCGGAGGCACGTTTCCTTGAGCTGGTGCATCGTCTCGACCGCGATACCTCCGGCGTGCTGCTGGTGGCGAAAAAGCGCTCGGCGCTGCGTTCGCTGCACGAGCAGCTGCGCGATAAAGGCATGCAGAAAGACTACCTGGCGCTGGTGCGCGGCCAGTGGCAGTCGCATACCAAAGTGGTCCAGGCCCCGCTGTTGAAGAATATTCTGCAGAGTGGGGAGCGTATCGTTCGCGTGAGTCAGGAAGGCAAGCCGTCGGAGACGCGCTTTAAAGTGGAAGAGCGTTACGAATTCGCCACGCTGGTGCGCTGCAGCCCGGTCACCGGCCGCACGCATCAGATCCGCGTTCATACCCAGTATGCCGGGCATCCTATCGCTTTTGACGATCGCTATGGCGACCGCGAGTTCGACAAGCAGCTGTCCGGTACCGGCTTAAACCGCCTGTTCCTGCACGCGGCGGCGCTGAAGTTTACCCACCCGGGGAGCGGGGAGGTGATGCGCGTTGAGGCGCCGCTGGATAACCAGCTGAAGCACTGTTTACAGGTGCTACGTAAGAGCAAATAAGCGCAACGGCGGAATCAGTTCCGCCGTTTTTTTTGCTTTAACCTAACAGCGGATTGTTATTCTCGCGGCGCAGCATCTGACAGAGCGCGATTAAGGGTAAACCGACCAGAGTGTTCGGGTCGCGGCCTTCCAGTCGTTCAAATAGCGTAATCCCTAACCCCTCGCTCTTGAAACTCCCGGCGCATTGCAGCGGGTTCTCTTTGCGGACGTAGCCTTCAATCTCTTTATCGCTGAGATGGCGAAAGTGAACGTCAAAGGGCTCGCATTCGGTTTGCAGATGGCCGGTGGCGGAGTTGTATAGCGCCAGACCGGTATAAAAGGTGACGATGGTCCCGCTGGCCTTTCGCAACTGCCGGCGGGCATTTTCTTCGGTGTGCGGTTTGCCGGTGATTTCACCGTCTAATACGCAAACCTGATCGGAGCCTATAATAAGGTGGTGCGGATAGCGGGAGGCCAGGCTTTGCGCTTTGGCTTGCGCCAGTCGGGCGACAAGCTGACGCGCGGATTCTTCCGGCAGCGGCGTTTCGTCAACGTCAGGCGCGGCACATTCAAACGGTAACCCCAGTTTTTCCAGCAGCATGCGCCGCCAGGGAGAGGTTGACGCGAGGATAAGTTCAGACATATTTTTTCATCCACATATAGCGCTTCGCAGAGCATCATCTTAAACTATGCGCCGCAATGTGTGCGAATAAATGGCAAAAGGCAACCTGAGGCTGCCTTTTTCTTTGACTCTATGACATTACAAAGTTAATATGCGCGCCCTATGCAAAAGGTAAAATTACCCCTGACTCTTGATCCGGTCCGCACGGCTCAAAAACGCCTTGATTACGAAGGCATCTATGCCCGCGATCAGGTTGAACGTGTAGCCGATTCTGTAGTCAGCGTGGACAGCGATGTGGAATGCAGCATGTCGTTCGCTATCGATAACCAGCGTCTCGCCGTCATTACTGGCGATGCAAAGGTAACGGTAACCCTCGAATGCCAGCGTTGCGGGAAACCGTTCCCTCATCACGTCCACACCACGTATTGTTTTAGCCCCGTCAGAAATGACGAACAGGCCGAAGCACTACCGGAAGCGTATGAGCCGATTGAGGTTAACGAATTCGGTGAAATCGACCTGCAGGCAATGGTCGAGGATGAAATTATCCTCTCCCTGCCCGTAGTTCCGGTGCATGATTCTGAACACTGTGAAGTGTCCGACGCGGACATGGTCTTTGGCGAACTGCCTGAAGAGGCACAAAAACCAAACCCATTTGCCGTATTAGCCAGCTTAAAGCGTAAGTAATTGAGGAGTAAGGTCCATGGCCGTACAACAGAATAAACCAACCCGTTCCAAACGTGGCATGCGTCGTTCCCATGACGCGCTGACCGCAGTCACCAGCCTGTCTGTAGACAAAACTTCTGGTGAGAAACACCTGCGTCACCACATCACTGCCGACGGTTTCTACCGCGGTCGCAAGGTTATCGCTAAGTAATCACGCGATACTCGCAGGATTTCCCGTTGCAGGCCATGGCGGGCGTGTGCGTCCCTGGACATTCGGTTAACCCGATCACCAGGGGCATCAATGCCCGAATTGTTGCGTCTGCAGCGTGAACATTCGCGAGTGCCAGCGTGATGAAGCTTAGTGAGGACTCCCCGGGCAACTGGGGAATCACCGAACCGGGCAGCGACGATACCTTGACACGTCTAACCCTGGCGTTAGATGTCATGGGGGGCGATTTTGGCCCATCCGTGACGGTGCCTGCAGCACTGCAGGCACTGAACTCTAATTCGCAACTCACACTTCTTTTAGTCGGCGACCCCGACGCCATCACGCCACTACTTGCCAAAGCTGACTTCGAACAACGTTCGCGTCTGCAGATTATTCCTGCGCAGTCAGTTATTGCCAGTGATGCGCGACCCGCACAGGCTATCCGCAGCAGTCGCGGAAGCTCAATGCGCGTGGCGCTGGAGCTTGTGAAAGAAGGGCGGGCGGAAGCCTGCGTCAGCGCCGGCAACACCGGCGCGCTGATGGGACTGGCGAAACTGTTGCTCAAACCGATCGAAGGTATTGAGCGGCCGGCGCTGGTGACGGTTCTGCCGCACCAGCAGAAGGGCAAAACCGTGGTGCTGGATCTCGGCGCCAACGTCGATTGCGACAGCACGATGCTGGTGCAGTTCGCCGTCATGGGCGCGGTGCTGGCGGAGGAAGTGGTTGGCATGACCAACCCGCGCGTCGCCTTGCTGAATATCGGCGAAGAAGAGATGAAAGGCCTCAGCAGCATTCGCGATGCTGCCGCAGTGCTGAAAACGCTGCCTTCCCTCAACTACATCGGCTATCTTGAAGCCAATGAACTGTTGACCGGAAAAACCGATGTGCTGGTTTGTGATGGATTCACGGGCAACGTCACATTAAAAACCATGGAAGGTGTTGTCAGAATGTTCCTTTCACTGCTGAAATCTCAGGGAGAGGGCAAAAAACGGTCGTGGTGGCTGCTGTTATTAAAACGTTGGTTACAAAAAAGCCTGGCGAGGCGATTCAGTCACCTCAACCCCGACCAGTATAATGGCGCCTGTCTGTTAGGATTGCGCGGTTCCGTGATCAAGAGTCATGGTGCTGCCAATCAACGCGCCTTTAGCGTCGCGATAGAGCAGGCAGTGCAGGCGGTGCAGCGGCAAATTCCTCAACGGATCGCCGCGCGCCTGGAATCTTTATACCCAGCTGGTTTCGCGCTGCCGGAAAGCGACAGTGACGTGAACTCCCGACAGCAAAGCGGGACGAATGGCCACGATTGACGCCGCGGCAGGTTGAAAGAGGCGGGTATATTACCCAAGAGTGACTGAGCGTACATGTATACGAAGATTATTGGTACCGGCAGCTATCTGCCCGAGCAAGTGCGTACAAACGCCGACCTGGAAAAAATGGTAGAGACCTCTGACGAGTGGATTGTCACCCGCACAGGTATCCGTGAGCGTCGTATTGCCGCAGCGCATGAAACAGTTGCTACGATGGGCTTTGAAGCCGCAAAGCAGGCGCTGGCGATGGCGGGCGTGTCCGCGGAGCAGATTGGTCTGATTATCGTTGCGACCACCTCCGGCACGCACGCGTTTCCGAGTTCGGCATGCCAGATCCAGTCTATGCTGGGCGTTAAGGGTTGCCCGGCGTTTGATGTCGCGGCCGCCTGCGCCGGTTTCACCTATGCGCTGAGCGTCGCCGATCAGTACGTGAAGAACGGCGCGGTGGATTATGCGCTGGTGATTGGCGCCGATGTGCTGGCGCGTACTTGCGATCCCACCGATCGCGGCACGATCATTATTTTCGGTGACGGCGCGGGCGCGGTAGTGCTTGGCGCGTCTGAAGAGCCAGGCATTATCTCGACGCATCTGCATGCTGACGGCAGCTATGGCGAACTGCTGACCCTGCCGAACGCCGATCGCGTCGATCCGGAAAACCCGATCTATCTGACGATGGCCGGCAATGAAGTCTTCAAAGTGGCGGTCACCGAGCTGGCGCACATCGTTGATGAGACGCTGGCAGCGAATAATCTTGAACGTTCAGCGCTGGACTGGCTGGTGCCGCACCAGGCAAACCTGCGTATTATCAGCGCGACGGCGAAGAAACTGGGCATGTCGATGGATAACGTCGTTGTGACCCTCGACCGCCATGGCAACACCTCCGCGGCGTCAGTCCCTTGCGCGCTGGATGAAGCCGTTCGCGATGGCCGTATCCAACGCGGTCAGTTGATTCTGCTGGAAGCCTTTGGTGGCGGTTTCACCTGGGGTTCCGCGCTGGTTCGTTTTTAGTATAAGGATTTAAACATGACGCAATTTGCTTTTGTGTTCCCGGGACAAGGTTCCCAGGCCGTAGGCATGCTGGCCGATATGGCTGCCACCTGGCCGGTGATTGAAGAGACCTTCGGTGAAGCGTCCGCAGCGTTGGGTTACGATCTGTGGGCGCTGGCTCAACAGGGCCCGGCAGAAGAACTGAATAAAACCTGGCAGACTCAGCCGGCGCTGCTGACCGCCTCCGTGGCGCTATACCGCGTCTGGCAGCAGCAGGGCGGCAAAGCGCCGACCCTGCTGGCGGGCCACAGCCTCGGCGAATACTCCGCGCTGGTTTGCGCAGGGGTTATCGGTTTCGCTGATGCCGTTCGTCTGGTTGAACTGCGCGGGAAATTCATGCAGGAAGCCGTACCGGAAGGTACCGGCGCCATGTCCGCGATTATCGGCCTGGATGACGCTTCTATCGCCAAAGCCTGTGAAGAATCGGCCGAAGGGCAGGTTGTCTCTCCGGTGAACTACAATTCCCCGGGCCAGGTGGTTATCGCCGGGCATAAAGAGGCCGTTGAACGCGCTGGCGCCGCTTGTAAAGCCGCCGGCGCCAAACGCGCGCTGCCGCTGCCGGTGAGCGTGCCGTCCCACTGCGCGCTGATGAAGCCAGCTGCAGAAAAACTGGCGCTGGAGTTGCAGAAAATCACCTTCAACGCGCCGACGATTCCGGTAGTGAATAACGTCGACGTGAAATGCGAAACCACGCCGGACGCCATTCGCGACGCGCTGGTACGCCAGCTGTACAGCCCGGTCCAGTGGACCAAAACCGTTGAGTTTATGGCGGCGCAGGGCGTAACGCATCTGTATGAAGTTGGCCCGGGTAAAGTCCTCACCGGCCTGACCAAACGTATTGTTGACACCCTGACCGCTTCCGCGCTTAACGAGCCGGCGGCGATGTCTGCGGCGCTTGAGCAATAAAAGAGGAAAACCATGAGTTTTGAAGGAAAAATCGCGCTGGTTACCGGTGCAAGCCGCGGTATTGGCCGTGCAATCGCTGAAACGCTCGTCGCTCGTGGCGCGAAAGTTATCGGTACTGCGACCAGCGAAAGCGGCGCGCAGGCCATCAGCGACTATTTAGGCGCCAACGGTAAAGGTCTGATGTTGAATGTGACCGACCCGGCATCTATTGAATCTGTTCTGGAAAATGTGCGCGCAGAGTTTGGCGAAGTGGATATCCTGGTGAATAATGCCGGGATCACTCGCGACAATCTGTTGATGCGCATGAAAGATGACGAGTGGAACGATATTATCGAAACCAACCTGTCATCGGTTTTCCGTCTGTCAAAAGCGGTAATGCGCGCTATGATGAAAAAGCGTCATGGACGTATTATCACTATCGGTTCTGTGGTTGGTACCATGGGAAATGCGGGTCAGGCCAACTACGCTGCGGCGAAAGCGGGTCTGATCGGCTTCAGTAAATCACTGGCGCGTGAAGTTGCGTCCCGCGGTATTACTGTAAACGTTGTTGCTCCGGGCTTTATTGAAACGGACATGACGCGTGCGCTGACCGATGAGCAGCGTGCGGGTACGCTGGCGGCAGTTCCTGCGGGGCGCCTTGGCACCCCAAATGAAATCGCCAGCGCGGTTGCATTTTTAGCCTCTGACGAAGCAAGTTACATCACTGGTGAAACGCTGCACGTCAACGGCGGAATGTACATGGTCTGACCGAGATTTGTGCAAAACGTTCAGGAACCGCGCACTTCGCACGGTTCCCTGTGCGGTTTTGTGCGAAAAGATTTGCGTTCTTAGGGCAAACGGCCTCAAAATAGCGCAAAATCGTGGTAAGACCTGCCGGGATTTAGTTGCAAATTTTTCAACATTTTATACACTACGAAAACCATCGCGAAAGCGAGTTTTGATAGGAAATTTAAGAGTATGAGCACTATCGAAGAACGCGTTAAGAAAATTATCGGCGAGCAGCTGGGCGTTAAGCAGGAAGAAGTTACCAACAATGCTTCCTTCGTTGAAGACCTGGGCGCTGATTCTCTTGACACCGTTGAGCTGGTAATGGCTCTGGAAGAAGAGTTTGATACTGAGATTCCGGACGAAGAAGCTGAGAAAATCACCACCGTTCAGGCTGCCATTGATTACATCAACGGCCACCAGGCGTAAGTGAACATCTCCAGGCGGTCATTCGACCGCCTGAGTTTTATCTTTTTATTGTCCCACAAGAATCTATTTTCCCTCCCTGGAGGACAAACGTGTCTAAGCGTCGTGTAGTTGTGACCGGACTGGGCATGTTGTCTCCTGTCGGCAATACCGTAGAGTCTACCTGGAAAGCTCTCCTTGCCGGTCAGAGTGGCATCAGCCTGATCGACCATTTCGATACTAGCGCCTATGCAACGAAATTTGCTGGCTTAGTAAAGGATTTTAACTGTGATGACATTATCTCGCGCAAAGAACAGCGCAAGATGGATGCCTTCATTCAATATGGAATTGTCGCTGGCGTTCAGGCCATGCAGGATTCTGGCCTTGAAGTGACGGAAGAGAATGCAACCCGTATTGGCGCCGCTATCGGCTCCGGTATTGGCGGTCTCGGCTTGATCGAAGAAAACCACAGTTCGCTGGTTAACGGCGGACCGCGTAAGATCAGCCCATTCTTCGTTCCTTCCACAATTGTTAACATGGTGGCCGGGCATCTGACCATCATGTTTGGTCTGCGTGGGCCAAGCATCTCTATCGCGACCGCGTGTACTTCAGGCGTGCACAACATCGGCCAGGCCGCGCGCATCATCGCCTATGGCGATGCCGATGCGATGGTGGCAGGCGGTGCGGAAAAAGCCAGTACCCCGCTTGGCGTGGGCGGCTTCGGCGCGGCGCGTGCGCTCTCCACGCGCAATGACAACCCGCAGGCGGCGAGCCGTCCGTGGGATAAAGATCGCGACGGCTTCGTGCTGGGCGACGGCGCGGGTATGGTGGTGCTGGAAGAGTACGAGCATGCTAAAAAACGCGGTGCCAAAATCTACGCCGAGATCGTTGGCTTCGGCATGAGCAGCGATGCTTACCACATGACGTCACCGCCGGAAGATGGCGCAGGCGCCGCGCTGGCGATGGTGAATGCCATTCGCGATGCGGGCATCGAACCGGGCCAGATTGGCTACGTCAACGCCCACGGCACCTCGACGCCGGCGGGCGATAAAGCAGAAGCGCAGGCCGTTAAGTCAGTCTTCGGTGATGCGGCGAGCCGCGTCATGGTGAGCTCCACCAAATCCATGACCGGGCACCTGCTGGGCGCGGCAGGGGCCGTAGAGTCGATCTACTCTATCCTGGCGCTGCGCGACCAGGCGGTTCCGCCGACGATCAACCTCGACAACCCGGATGAGGGCTGCGACCTCGATTTCGTGCCACACGAAGCGCGTCAGGTTTCCGGTATGGAGTACACCCTGTGCAACTCCTTCGGTTTTGGCGGCACTAACGGTTCGCTGATCTTCAAAAAAGTGTGACAGGGCTTGCCCCGGTACTGCTTTAACAAAAGGCCCGTTCGTCGGGCCTTTTTTATTCGGCTTTCTCCGCTTGTCCTCTGCTCCGTGTCCTGAGACACTCACCGACCAGTGAAAAGGAGTCCTTTATGTTCTTGATAAATGGCGTTGAACAGGACACGCTGGCGGCGAACGATCGCGCCGCCCAGTTTGGCGACGGCTGTTTTACCACCGCCCGCATCCAGCAGGGGCAGGTTGCGCTACTGGACGCCCATCTGCAGCGTTTGCAGACAACCTGTGAAAAATTACAAATACCATTTCACGACTGGCTGACGCTGAGCGAAGAGATGCAACGTCTGGCGCGGCCGCACGCGCAGGGCGTGTTGAAGGTGATCCTCACCCGCGGCGTTGGGGGAAGGGGATACAGTACGGCGGGCTGCGTGTCGCCCACCCGCATTCTCAGTGTCTCTCCATTCCCGGCGCATTATGCGCGCTGGCGGGAGGAGGGCATTACCCTGACCCAGAGCCCGGTGCCCCTGGGGCGCAACCCGTGGCTTGCCGGACTGAAGCATCTTAATCGCCTTGAGCAGGTACTGATCCGCTCTCATCTTGAGCAGACGGACGCCGATGAGGCGCTGGTCCTTGACAGTGACGGGTGGCTTACGGAATGCTGTGCCGCGAATTTATTCTGGCGTCAGGGACGGGATGTATTTACTCCGCGGCTCGATTACGCCGGGGTCAACGGCATTATGCGGCAGCGCTGTATCGCACAGCTGGCACCATCGGCGTTTCGCGTTGTCGAAGTGACAGCGCGTCCTAAGGTATTGCGTGAAGCCGATGAAGTGCTGATCTGCAATGCGCTGATGCCGCTGGTGCCGGTTCGTCGCTGGGAGGAGACCGTCTGGTCCTCGCGCGAGCTTTACCATTTTTTAGCCCCTTTGTGTGAGCTGTCTGGTTAGTATGAAGAAAATGTTACGTTTTATTCTGCTGTTAGTGGTGGTGCTGGGCATCGCCGCGGCGGCAGGCATGTGGAAAGTACGCCAGCTGGCGGACAGCAAGCTGCTGATTAAAGAAGAGACCATTTTCACCCTGGAGCCCGGTACCGGCCGTCTGGCGCTGGGCCAGGATCTTTATCGCGAGAAGGTGATCAACCGCCCGCGCGTTTTCCAGTGGCTGCTGCGGGTGGAACCTGAGCTGTCTCACTTCAAAGCCGGGACCTATCGCTTCACGCCGCAGATGACGGTGCGCGAGATGCTGCAGCTGCTGGCCAGCGGTAAAGAGGCGCAGTTTCCGCTGCGCTTTGTCGAAGGTATGCGCGTCAGCGACTACCTGCGCCAGCTGCGCGATGCCCCGTACGTGAAGCACACTCTCGAGGATGATAGCTACGCGACGGTGGCTAAGACGTTAGGTCTTGAGCATGCCGACTGGGTGGAGGGCTGGTTCTGGCCGGATACCTGGATGTACACCGCCAATACCAGCGATATCGCCATCCTCAAGCGCGCGCATCAGAAAATGGTCGCCGAAGTGGCGAAGATCTGGGAAGGACGGATGGACAATCTGCCCTATGCCGATCAGAACCAGCTGTTGACCATGGCCTCGATTATTGAGAAAGAGACCGCGGTGGCGGAAGAGCGCGACCGCGTCGCGTCGGTATTTATCAATCGCCTGCGCATCGGTATGCGCTTACAGACCGATCCGACCGTGATCTACGGGATGGGCGAGGGGTATACTGGTAAGTTAACGCGTAAGGATCTCGAGACGCCGACCGCATACAACACTTATACCATCAGCGGCCTGCCGCCTGGTCCTATCGCAGTGCCGGGCGAGGCGTCGCTGAAGGCGGCCGCCCATCCGGCGAAAACGTCATACCTCTATTTTGTCGCCGACGGGAAAGGGGGCCATACGTTTACCACAAACCTGGTCAGTCATAACCGTGCGGTGCAGGACTATCTGAAAGTACTTAAGGAAAAAAATGCGCAGTAACTATATCGTCATCGAGGGGCTGGAGGGCGCCGGGAAGACCACCGCACGTCAGCTGGTGGTGGAGACGCTGCAGTCGGCAGGTATTCACGATATGGTGTTTACCCGCGAGCCGGGGGGCACTGTCCTTGCCGAAAAACTGCGTAGCCTGGTGCTGGATATCCAGTCCACGGGTGATGAGGTCATTAATGATAAAGCGGAAGTGCTGATGTTTTACGCGGCGCGCGTCCAGCTGGTGGAGACCGTGATTAAGCCCGCGCTGGCCCGCGGCCAGTGGGTGATCGGCGATCGTCACGATCTGTCGACTCAGGCTTATCAGGGCGGCGGCCGGGGAATCGACCGTACGATGCTGGCGACGCTGCGCGACGCGGTACTCGGCGATTTCCGCCCCAATCTGACGCTGTACCTCGACGTCACGCCGGAAGTGGGGCTGCAGCGCGCCCGGGCCCGCGGCGAACTGGATCGCATTGAGCAGGAGTCCATGAACTTCTTCAATCGCACCCGCGCGCGCTACCTTGAGCTGGCCGCTGCAGACCCGTCGATCCGTACGGTTGACGCGACCCAGCCGCTCGACGCCGTCGCTCGCGACATACGCGCCACAATCGCCCAGTGGATGGCGGAGCAACCGGCATGAAATGGTATCCGTGGCTGCGCCCGTCGTTCGAGCAACTGGTCGGAAGCTATCAGGCCGGACGAGGCCACCACGCCTTGCTGTTACAGTCTCTGAGCGGGATGGGCGGTGAGGCGTTGATTTACGCGCTGTGCCGCTTCCTGATGTGCCGCCAGCCCGAAGGACATAAAAGCTGCGGCCGCTGCCATAGTTGCCAGCTGATGCAGGCCGGCACACATCCCGATTACTATCCGCTGATCCCCGAAAAGGGCAAGAGTGCGCTGGGCATTGATGCGGTGCGCGATGTCAATGAAAAGCTCTATGAGCGCGCGCGCCTCGGTGGGGCGAAAGTGGTGTGGATTAGCGATGCCGCTTTGCTGACCGATGCCGCCGCCAACGCGTTGCTGAAAACGCTGGAGGAGCCGCCGGAGAATACCTGGTTCTTCCTCGCCTGCCAGGAGCCGGCGCGTCTGCTGACGACTCTGCGCAGCCGTTGTCGCCTGCACCACCTGGCGCCGCCGTCGGAGTCTTATGCCCTGGCCTGGCTGGAGCGAGAGGTGAACCTGCCGCAGGAGTCGCTGTTGACCGCGTTGCGTCTGTGCGCCAGCGCGCCGGCCGCGGCGCTCGAACTATTACAGGAACCGCAGTGGACGGCGCGGCAGCAGCTGTGTCAGGCGCTGGCGGCCACCCTGGCGAGTGGTGACTGGCTGGCATTGCTGCCGATACTCAATCATGAACAGGCGGCGGTTCGCCTGCACTGGCTGGCATCGCTGCTGGTCGATGCGCAAAAACGACAGCAGGGGATTGCCCTGGTGAGTAACCCGGACGTCTGGCCGCTGCTGGAGCAGCTGGCGCACAGCCTGCCCGCCGCCCGGCTGCAGGCGATCGCCCATGACGTCTGTACCTGCCGTGAGCAATTGCTGAACGTCGTCGGCGTCAACCGCGAACTGCTGCTCACCGAGCGCCTGCTGCGCTGGGAACATTACCTGCAACCCGGGACGGTTTTACCCGTATCCCACCTCTGAGTGAGACATTATGTTTTTAGTCGACTCCCACTGCCATCTTGATGGTCTGGATTATCAAACTCTGCACAAAAACGTCGACGACGTGCTGGCAAAAGCGGCCGCACGCGATGTGAAATTCTGCCTGGCGGTCGCCACGACCTTGCCCGGCTACCGCAGTATGCGTGAGCTGGTGGGGACGCGTGACAACGTCGTCTTCTCCTGCGGCGTGCATCCGTTAAACCAGGACGAAGCCTACGAGGTGGAGACCCTGCGCACGCTGGCGGCGGAAGAGGGCGTTGTGGCGATGGGGGAGACCGGTCTGGATTATTTTTATACCCCGGAAACCAAAGCCCAGCAGCAAACCTCGTTTCGCGACCACATACGCATTGGCCGCGAGCTGAATAAGCCGGTGATCGTCCACACCCGTGACGCGCGCGCCGATACCCTGGCCATTTTACGCGAAGAAAAGGTGACGGATTGCGGTGGCGTACTACACTGTTTCACTGAGGACAGGGAGACAGCGGGTAAATTGCTCGACATGGGGTTCTATATCTCGTTTTCCGGTATCGTCACTTTTCGTAACGCCGAGCAGCTGCGCGATGCGGCGCGCTATGTTCCGCTGGATCGCCTGCTGGTGGAGACCGATTCGCCGTACCTGGCGCCAGTCCCCCATCGCGGCAAAGAGAACCAGCCGGCGCTGGTCCGTGACGTTGCGGAATACATGGCGGTACTGAAAGGCGTGTCGCTGGAGCAACTGGCCCAGCAGACCACCGATAATTTTGCCACTCTGTTCCATATTGACCCCGCCCGCTTACAACCTGCTTGATCTGCTTATTATTTTAAGGCTCGTAATTAATAACCAAAGCGAGTAAAGTTCACCGCCACAAAAGTGGCGGTGAAGGTTTTTTGGCAACATCTGGATACAACTTATGTAAGCTGATGTAAATTTTTACCGTAAGGCTGATTGAAACGTGATAGCCGTCAAACAATCATCCCGTTAATTATTTTACTCTGTGTAATAAATAAAGGGCGCTTAGATGTCCTGTCCACGGCACGGTTCTCCCCCCGGGCCAATGCGTGAAAACGTAAAAAAGTACCAAATACTCAGGAGCACTCTCAATTATGTTTAAGAATGCATTTGCTAACCTGCAGAAGGTCGGTAAATCGCTGATGCTGCCGGTATCCGTACTGCCTATCGCAGGTATCCTGCTGGGCGTCGGTTCCGCAAACTTCAGCTGGCTGCCAGCCGTGGTCTCCCACGTTATGGCAGAAGCAGGCGGTTCAGTTTTCGCCAACATGCCGCTGATCTTCGCTATCGGTGTGGCCCTCGGCTTCACCAATAACGACGGTGTATCCGCACTGGCTGCAGTCGTGGCTTACGGCATCATGGTGAAAACCATGGCGGTGGTTGCGCCGCTGGTGCTGCATTTACCTGCTGAAGAGATTGCGGCAAAACACCTGGCTGATACCGGCGTGCTTGGCGGTATTATCTCCGGTGCTATCGCCGCGTACATGTTCAACCGCTTCTATCGTATCAAGCTGCCAGAATACCTGGGCTTCTTTGCGGGCAAGCGCTTTGTACCGATTATCTCTGGTCTGGCCGCTATCTTCACCGGCGTGATCCTCTCCTTCATTTGGCCGCCGATCGGTTCCGCGATCCAGACCTTCTCCCAGTGGGCTGCTTATCAGAACCCGGTGGTAGCGTTTGGTATCTACGGTTTCATCGAGCGTTGCCTGGTGCCGTTTGGTCTGCACCACATCTGGAACGTTCCTTTCCAGATGCAGATCGGCGAATACACCAACGCGGCTGGTCAGGTGTTCCACGGCGATATCCCGCGCTACATGGCAGGCGACCCGACCGCGGGCAAACTGTCTGGCGGCTTCCTGTTCAAAATGTACGGTCTGCCGGCAGCGGCAATCGCGATTTGGCACTCTGCTAAACCGGAAAACCGCGCCAAAGTGGGCGGTATCATGATCTCCGCCGCACTGACCTCGTTCCTGACCGGTATCACCGAGCCGATCGAGTTCTCCTTCATGTTCGTGGCGCCGATCCTGTACGTTATCCATGCCATTCTGGCGGGTCTGGCGTTCCCGATCTGTATCCTGCTGGGTATGCGTGACGGTACCTCGTTCTCTCACGGCCTGATCGACTTTATCGTCCTGTCCGGTAACAGCAGCAAGCTGTGGCTGTTCCCGATTGTCGGTATCTGCTATGCGATCGTGTACTACGTCATTTTCCGCGTGCTGATTAAAGCCCTGGATCTGAAAACACCGGGTCGTGAAGATACCACCGAAGAGAGCAAAGCTGGCGCAACCAGCGAGATGGCTCCGGCTCTGATCGCCGCTTTCGGCGGTAAAGAGAACATCACCAACCTCGACGCATGTATTACTCGTCTGCGTGTTAGCGTGGCGGATGTAGCGAAAGTTGACCAGGCTGGCCTGAAAAAACTGGGCGCCGCTGGCGTGGTAGTGGCAGGTTCTGGCGTACAGGCCATCTTCGGTACCAAGTCCGATAACCTGAAAACTGAAATGGATGAGTACATCCGTAACAGTTAAGACGTAGTATCGGGGAGACTAAGGCAGCCTATTGGCTGCCTTTTTTACGTTACGAGGTGAGGTTTTCTGAGGCGATAACCCTGAAGAGTATCCGGCAAATGCTTAATCCCTCAGCAGCTAAGTCTATAGTTGAATAAGAAAAACTGCTTTCAGGTTGAAAGAGAGGGAGGATGTCGCTCATACTCTTATCTGAACCTGTGCGTCCGCGTTTATCTGCAGAAGCAGGCCAGCGTATGGGATAAAACTAATAAGGAATCAGTCATGGCAGAAGAAACGATTTTCAGCAAAATCATTCGCCGGGAGATCCCGTCGGATATTGTCTATCAGGATGAGCTTGTGACCGCTTTTCGCGACATCTCCCCGCAGGCACCCACCCACATTCTGATTGTCCCGAATGTTCTGATTCCTACCGTGAATGACGTCACCACCGAACATGAGCTGGCGCTGGGCCGGATGATGACCGTCGCGGCGAAGATCGCCCGCGATGAAGGTCTTGCCGACGATGGCTACCGTTTGATCGTTAATTGCAACCGCCACGGCGGCCAGGAAGTTTACCATATCCACATGCATCTGCTGGGCGGTCGTCCGCTGGGCCCGATGCTGGCGCATAAAGGCTAACGCCATGCTCAGGACCCTTTTGGGCGCTTGCCTGGCGGCGGGACTGCTGGCCGGGTGTAGTTCACATCCGGAGATCCCGGTTTCTGACCAGCAGGCGCTGGTGATGGAGTCGAGCGTGCTGGCGGCCGGGATCAGCGCCAGCGAGCCTGCCGTGGTGGCGACGGAGATTCAGGCTACCGCCTCCTCAACGCTGTATAACGAGCGCCAGCAGCCGGTCACCGTGCACTATCGTTTTTTCTGGTATGACGCCCGAGGGCTGGAGATGCATCCGCTGGAAGCGCCGCGCACCATCGTGGTTCCGGCACGCTCTTCGGTGACATTGTATGGTAGCGCCAATATCCTGGGGGCGCATAAGGCCCGCCTTTATCTTTATCTGTAAGGGGTAATTATAATGATGAAAATGTGTCGCTATGCGTTAATCACAGCACTGGCGATATTCCTCGCAGGCTGTGCGGGGTTACGTGAGCAGCCTGCGCCGGTCGAAGAGGCCAAACCGCAGCCGCAGCAGCCTGCGCAGCCGCAGCCCACGGTGCCGACGGTACCGGCGGTTCCTGCCGTACCGTCGCAGCCGGGGCCCATTGAGCATCAGGATCAGCAGTCTGGTCAGCCGGCGCCGCGCGTGCGTCATTATGACTGGAACGGCGCGGTCCAGCCGCTGGTGGGGCAGATGCTGCAGGCCAGCGGCGTCAATGCGGGCAGTATTCTGCTGGTTGACAGCGTGAACAACCGCACCAATGGTACGCTGAATGCGGGAGAAGCCACTACCGCGCTGCGTAATGCGCTGGCCGGCAACGGTAAGTTTACGCTGGTCTCGGCGCAGCAGCTTGGGGTCGCCAAACAGCAGCTGGGCCTGTCGCCGCAGGACAGCCTCGGCAGCCGCAGCAAAGCCATGGGGATCGCCCGCAACGTGGGCGCGCAGTATGTGCTTTACTCCAATGCCACCGGCAACGTCAACGCGCCTGAACTGAAGATGCAGTTGATGCTGGTGCAAACCGGCGAGATTATCTGGTCAGGTAAAGGTGCTGTTCAGCAACAATAAGCTGACGCGCGATGAGCTCTTGTCGCGCTTCTTCCCCCGCTATCATCCTGTCGCCTCGCTGAGCCAGAATGGCCTCAGCGGCGGCAGTGTGATTATCAGCGACGGCGACCAGCGGCACGTGCTACGTCAGCCGCACGACCCGTCAGCCGCTTCCTGTTATTTCCGCCGTCAGTATCGCGCGCTCCGCCGACTGCCTGCCAGGCTGGCGCCAGCCCCGCTGTTTTACTCACCCTGCTGGATGGTGGTGGAATATTGCGCAGGGGAGGTGAAAAGCGAGTTACCGGCCTGCCCTATGCTGTCAGACTTATTGTATGACGTGCATCAGCAACCGCGATTCGGCTGGCGTGTTACCCTCGCACCGCTGCTGGCCCAGTACTGGCAGACGTGCGATCCGGCACGGCGCACGCCGCGCTGGCTGCGCTGGCATCAGCGGCTGCGCCGCCGGGGCGAGCCCCGTCCTCTGCGGCTGGCGCCGCTGCATATGGACGTCCATGCCGGCAATATTATCCACAGCGAGTCCGGCCTGAGGCTGATCGACTGGGAATATGCCGGCGATGGCGATATCGCGCTGGAGCTGGCCGCGGTGTGGATTTCCCCTCACCAGCGCCGCCAGCTGGTGGCGGCGTATGCCCGGCGGGCGGCCATCGACGCGCAGCAGCTTTGGCGGCAGGTTGTACTTTGGCGCCCGTGGGTATTGCTGCTGATGGCGGGATGGTATGAAATGCGCTGGCAGCAGAGCGGCGATCGGCAATTTATCACGCTGGCAGATGAAATATGGTGTCAGTTAGACAACGAACGTAAAGGATAAGAGAGGTCAGTGTGGGCCCAGTCATGTTGGATGTCGAAGGGTATGAACTGGATGCGGAAGAGCGAGAGATTCTGGCGCATCCGCTGGTGGGAGGGTTGATCCTCTTTACCCGTAATTATCACGATCCGGCGCAGCTGCGGGAGCTGGTGCGCCAGATCCGCGATGCCTCCCGGAACCATCTGGTGGTGGCGGTCGATCAGGAAGGGGGACGCGTTCAGCGTTTCCGCGAAGGCTTTACCCGTTTACCGGCGGCCCAGTCTTTCGCCGCGCTGCTGGGGATGGAAGAGGGGGGTAAACTGGCCGCCGAGGCCGGCTGGCTGATGGCCAGCGAAATGATCGCCATGGACATCGATATTAGCTTTGCGCCGGTGCTGGACGTCGGCCACATCAGCGCCGCGATCGGCGAACGTTCTTATCATGAAGATCCGCAGAAAGCGCTGACGATGGCGCGTCACTTTATTGACGGGATGCACGCCGCGGGTATGAAAACCACCGGTAAACACTTCCCGGGGCACGGGGCGGTGACTGCCGATTCGCACAAAGAGACCCCGTTCGATCCGCGGCCGGCATCGGTGATTCGCGACCACGATATGGCGGTATTCAAAAGCCTCATCGCCGAACAGCGTCTGGATGCCATCATGCCCGCGCATGTGATTTACCCGGAGCTCGACCCGCGTCCGGCCAGCGGCTCAGCGTACTGGTTAAAAACGGTGCTGCGCGGCGAGCTGGGCTTCGACGGGGTGATTTTCTCCGACGATCTGTCGATGGAAGGGGCGGCGATCATGGGCAGCTATGCCGAACGCGGTCAGGCGTCGCTTGACGCCGGTTGCGATATGATACTGGTCTGCAATAATCGTAAAGGCGCGGTCAGTGTGCTGGATAACCTGTCGCCGATCAAAGCAGAGCGTGTTACGAAATTGTATCATAAAGGTTCCTTTTCCCGTCAGGAGTTAAGGGATTCAGCCCGTTGGAAAACGGTGAGTGCCCAGCTGGAGCAGCTTCATGCGCGCTGGCAAGAGGCGAAGTCCGCGTAACGCTCTGCGGGGCGTTGTTGTCTGGTGAGGATGCGATGATTATCTATTTACACGGTTTTGACTCGAACAGCCCCGGTAACCATGAGAAGGTGATGCAGCTGCAGTTTATCGACCCGGACGTGCGGTTGATTAGCTATAGCACGCGCCACCCCAAGCACGATATGCAGCATCTGCTGAAAGAGGTCGATAAAATGCTGCAGCTTACCGCCGATGACCGGCCGCTGATCTGCGGCGTCGGTCTTGGCGGCTACTGGGCGGAGCGGATTGGTTTTCTGTGCGATATCCGCCAGGCGGTGTTCAATCCAAACCTGTTTCCGCATGAAAACATGGAAGGCAAAATCGACCGCCCGGAAGAGTATGCTGACATCGCCACCAAGTGTGTGACCAACTTCCGTGAGAAGAATCGCGATCGCTGCCTGGTGGTGCTCTCCCGGCAGGACGAAGCGCTGGACAGCCAGCGTTCCGCCGATCTCCTGCACCACTATTATGAAATTATCTGGGATGAAGAGCAGACCCATAAGTTTAAAAACATCTCGCCGCACCTGCAGCGGCTGAAAGCGTTTAAAACCCTCGGTTAAGCCTTTTCCCCTGTCGCCAAACCCGCGCCGTGTTCACCGCGCGGGTTTTTTTATGCCTACACTTATTGGTTTCGCTGAAAAAATACGCGACAAAACTTGATGCATATCAATTTTGGTATGACCAATGCACCGTTCATGGTATTCTCGACGGTGCTGAATGGTTTCATTGACGTAACCTGTTGTTAAATAAAGGCTATTATCATAACTTTTATTTAACAATTGGTTAATAATTTTAGGGGTACACATGACTACGCCATTGAAAAAAATCGTAATTGTGGGTGGCGGCGCTGGCGGACTGGAACTGGCAACTCAGCTGGGGAAAAAGTTAGGGCGCCATAAAAAAGCGAAAATCACCCTGGTGGACCGTAACCACAGCCATCTGTGGAAGCCGCTGCTGCATGAAGTGGCCACCGGTTCTCTGGATGAAGGTGTCGATGCGCTGAGCTATCTGGCCCATGCCCGCAACCACGGTTTCCAGTTCCAACTGGGTTCGGTGGTGGATATCAACCGCGAAGGGAAGACCATCACCCTCGGCGAGCTGCGTAATGAAAAAGGCGAGCTGCTGGTGGCTGAGCGTAAACTGCCGTACGACACGCTGGTGATGGCGTTGGGCAGTACCTCGAATGACTTCAACACCCCTGGCGTGAAAGAGAACTGCATTTTCCTCGACAACCCGCATCAGGCGCGTCGTTTCCATCAGGAAATGCTCAACCTGTTCCTCAAATACTCCGCCAACCTGGGTGCCAACGGTAAAGTGAACATCGCCATTGTCGGCGGCGGCGCCACCGGCGTGGAACTCTCCGCTGAACTGCATAATGCGGTGAAACAGCTGCACAGCTACGGCTACAAAGGGCTGACTAACGAAGCGCTGAACGTCACGCTGGTCGAGGCGGGCGAGCGTATTCTGCCCGCACTGCCGCCGCGCATTTCCGGGGCGGCGCATAATGAGCTGACCAAGCTGGGCGTACGGGTGCTGACGCAGACCATGGTCACCAGCGCGGATGCAGGCGGTCTGCACACCAAAGATGGCGAATATATTGAAGCGGATCTGATGGTCTGGGCGGCCGGGATCAAAGCGCCAGATTTCATGAAAGAGATCGGCGGCCTCGAAACCAACCGTATCAATCAGCTGGTGGTCGAGCCGACGCTGCAGACCACCCGCGATGCGGATATTTTCGCCATCGGCGACTGCGCCTCCTGTGCGCGTCCGGAAGGCGGCTTTGTCCCTCCGCGGGCCCAGGCGGCGCACCAGATGGCTACCTGCGCGCTGAACAACATCCTGGCGCAGATGAAAGGCAAACCGCTGAAGGCATACACCTATAAAGACCATGGCTCGCTGGTGTCGCTGTCTAATTACTCCACTGTCGGCAGCCTGATGGGTAACCTGATGCGCGGCTCGATGATGGTGGAAGGGCGTATTGCGCGCTTCGTGTACATCTCCCTGTACCGTATGCATCAGATCGCCCTGCACGGCTATTTCAAAACCGGCCTGATGATGCTGGTCGGGCGCATCAACCGCATCATTCGCCCGCGTCTTAAGCTGCACTAATACGCTGTCTTTACCCGGAGCCGCCCTGACGGCGCTCCGGGCTCTTCTGCTGAAACCGCGGCGATCCCGCTCGGAATCCTCTGAATCCCCTTGATTTGCTGCGAATTCTCGCACTTTTCATCCGCTATCTGATTTGCGCCCTCCCGGCTCCGGTTGCAAAATTGTATCAACAGCAACAAAGGAGGATCTCCCGTGAATAAATCTATGTTGGCGGGTATAGGGATAGGCGTGGCTGCCGCGCTGGGCGTTGCAGCTGTCGCTGGTCTCAACGTGTTAGATCGCGGCCCGCAGTATGCGCAAGTGGTCTCCAGTACACCGATTAAAGAAACCGTGAAAACGCCGCGTCAGGAATGCCGCAATGTCACGGTGACCCATCGTCGTCCGGTCCAGGATGAAAACCGTATCGCCGGTTCGGTACTCGGCGCGGTGGCCGGTGGGGTGATTGGCCACCAGTTTGGCGGCGGTCGCGGACGTAGTGTAGCGACAGTGGTAGGTGCGCTGGGCGGCGGCTATGCCGGCAACCAGCTGCAGGGGGCGATGCAGGACAACGATACCTACACTACCACCCAGCAGCGTTGTAAAACGGTATATGACAAATCCGATAAAATGCTGGGCTACGATGTGACCTATAAAATAGGCGATCAGCAGGGGAAAATCCGTATGGATCACAATCCTGGCAGCCAGATCCCGCTGGACAACAACGGCCAGCTGGTCCTGAACAACAAAATCTAAAAACAGATTTATGTAGTGATTAGCCCCTCAATCGCTCAGGCTGAGGGGCTTTTTTTATCAGAAGGTTAACGCGTAATTCAGACCGAAGGTACGGCCACGGCCTTTGTATTCGTACAGCGATGAACTGCCGTAGGTCGGGCTGTAGAGCAGCGGCGCCCGCTGGCCCCAGATGGTGACATAGTCTTCGTTAAGCAGGTTTTCGATACTGAAGGTCAGTTTCCCCACCGGCAGCGCGTAACTGCCAATAAAATCAACGGTGTTATAGCCTTCCAGCTTGTTACCGGCGGCGTCGCTGAGGTCAAACACCTGCTGGCTCTGCACGCGCAGGCTCCACGGATCCGGCGCCCAACCCACCCAGGCGGTGGCTTTGGACGGTGAGGCGAGGGTGACATCCCATTTTTGCCAGCGGCCGTCGGTCTGCACCTGTGATTTCAGCACGTTGAAGTTACCGCCGACGCTCCAGTCGCTGTCCGGAATAAAGTAATCGACCGCTCCCTCAACGCCGTAAATACGCCGTTTGTCGGACTGCACGTCGATGGTCATGTCGGTGCGGTTGACGACGATGGTCTTATCCGAAGTCGAGTAATATGCCGCCAGCTGGGTGCGCAGGTTATCGCCGGTGTAGCGCCAGCCCAGCTCATACGAGTTAACTTTGATCCCCTGCAGCGGCGAGTCATCGACGTTGACGCTGGAGATCAGCGGCAGATGGCCATTGACCGCCGCGCCGTATTTACCGATGCCGTAGTATTTACCGGGGTCCGGCAGCTCGACGCCCTGCGAGAAGTTAAACCAGGTCTGCTGACGCTCGGTCAGATGCGCCACGATCCCGGCGTTAAACAGGAAGTTATCGTAATCGGTTTTGCCGCCTTTGATGGCGTCGGCGGAGCGCGCTTTGCCGTTGGCGATATCCTGTTGCTGGGCGTAGCCGACAAAGTCGTCAACCCGGTTTTCGGTCCACTGGTAGCGTACCCCGCCGCTGACGGTAAAGATCTCGTTCAGATCGTAGCTGGACTGCAGGAACGGCGCGACGTTGGAGATGCTGTATCCCGGATAGCGGCCGGTGGTGTAGATCGATTCGTTGTGCAGCCCGCCGGACGCCAGCGATTGCTGCAGATCGAAGAACATCTGGTTGGCATTGAAGGTCTCATGATCGGCGTCGAGACCCCAGGTGAGATCCCATCCCGCCAGCGGCTGGCTGTTAAGGGTCAGCTTTGCCCCATACTGATCGGTATCCTGCTGCGACGAGGAGAAGCTACTGACCTGGCCTTTCGTAAGCGTCGGGAACGGATAGAAGGTGAGGGACTCATCGCGATAGTACACCTGGCTCACCAGATTCTGGCCGAAGAAGTCGGCATCGGAGTACTGGAGGCTGATTAAGTGCCGCTCTGTACCGGGGATACGGTCGGAATTGAGCCCGTCGGTGGTGTACGCTTTGCCGCCGCTGGTGACCGCGGACATGTTCTTCCCGAGCCACAGGCCGTAGTCATCATCCCCCTGGCTTTTATAATACTGGGTGACAAGCTGCAGCTGGCGGTTGTCATCGATCTCAATCGTCCCCGTCCCCATCACGTCGAGGCGGTCAGAGTGCTGGAGCCCCGTTTGGGTGTTATCGAGGATCAGCGCATCGTTATTGCCATCGTACCAGCCGCCGAAACGCTGATAGGCTACCGATAAGCGCCCAGATGCATGGTCTGTCCCGCCGCTGACGGCCGCCGCGATGCGCTCATCGTGATCGTTACTGTTCGCAAACCCGCTCTTGCTGCCCACCTCGAGATCGACCTGGCGATCCTGCTGCCCTTTCTTGGTGACGATGTTGATAAGCCCGCCGGTACTGCCTCCGCCGTACAGCGAGGTCGCCCCGGAGATCACTTCGATATGTTCGATGTTAAAGGGGTCGATGGCGTCGAGCTGGCGACTGTCGGTGCGTGAGGAATTGAGCCGGACGCCGTCGATCAGCACGACGATGGCGCGCCCGCGCATGTTCATCCCGTAATTGGTGCGCCCCTGGCTGCTGACATCGATGCCCGGGATCAGCTGCGCCAGCACGTCTTTGAACTCTTTCCCGCCCTGGACCTGCTGCTCAATCTCCTGGCCCTCAATGACCCAGGTGGTTTGGGCCATTTCGGCCACGGTGCGATGGGTGCGGTTTGCACTAACGATGATGCTGTCTTCATCAGACTGAGCCGCCAGCGCAGGCAGCGAGCTGACCAGCAGCAGGGGGTGGAGCACCCAGAGGCGCTTTTTCATATCCATTCCTTTTATGAGCAAGTTGCTTTGTCGTTGTTATAGGCCGACGCCGGGTCGGCATTAGTTACAATGCGAAACATCTGGAAAAACTCAAAAAAGGATTTTGCACATAATGAATATCGCAATCAATATCATTTGCGTTTATCTTGCACGAGAAAAGGTAATAAAAATCAATCTATTTTGTGGGGATAAAGCCAACAGGAGAGTGGATCCGGCGGCAGAACACCGCCGGAGGCAGGGCACATCAGGACTCGAGGATCTGCGGCCAGAGACGGAGAGTGGTGTCGGTGATTTGCATCAGCTTGTCGAAATCCGCGCCTTCCCGCGCGCTAATCGACATCCCCTGCAGGACACAGTTGAGAAACTGCGCCAGCGGCGCGACGTCGCGGCCCGCGGGGAGTTCGCCCTGCGCTTGCCGCTGCTGCAGAAACTGAGTGAGCGCCTGCTCCTGCATCGCATGGCGGGATTTGATGGTATTGGCGATATCCGTCGAGGAGGCGGCCAGCGCGGCGGAGGTATTGATAATAAAGCAGCCGGCCGGCGTCTCTTTGCTGGTAAAGCAGGTGGCGACCGCCGTGAAGTAGTCGCGCAACGCCTGATCGACGGATTTCCCTTCGGCCAACAGCACGGCTTCGTGCTTCGCGGCAAAGCGCGAAATGTAACGATCCAACACTGCGCGGAACAGGCCTTCTTTATTCACAAATTCCGCATACAGGGTGGGGGCTTTTGCTCCTGTCGCCTCGACCAGATCGGCGAGCGAGGTCGCCTCATAGCCGTGCTGCCAGAAGAGTGTCATGGCTTTGTCCAGCGCCGCATCCCTGTCGAACACCTTCGGTCGGCCACGGCTTTTTTTGGCGCAACTTTGAACGTCAGTTGTCATGGTGCCGTTGTACCTATGTTGGTTTGGTGAAAGGCCATTATAAAAATAAACGATCGCCGGGGCCAGCGCTGTTGGTTTAAAAATAAATAAATCATATGCGTATGAAATTTAAGCATTTTATAAATAGTTAAACGATCGTTATAAAAATGCGTTGACGTGTGATGTAGATCACATTACTATTTACCTATCGATCGTTAAGTTAATACTTACGGCCCTACTAAAAAATTCATCTGCACAGGTATAATAATCATGAAAACCGTTAATACTCTGGCTATTGCCGCCGTTCTTAGCTCACTCTCTTTCGCCAGCTTTGCCGCTGTTGAGGTGCAGTCCACCCCAGCGGGTCAGCATAAAGTAGGCACCATCTCTGCTTCTGCCGGGACCAACCTGGGCTCGCTGGAAGATCAGCTGGCGCAGAAAGCAGAAGAGATGGGCGCCACCTCATTCCGTATTACTTCGGTAACCGGTCCGAATACCCTTCACGGCACCGCTGTTATCTACAAGTAAGCCCGATGCGTCGTTGCCCGGCCCCCTTCACCGGACAGCGATGAGTAAGACCCTGTTGTACCCCTGTTTGACCCTTGCCAACAAAAAACCCGCCATCAGGCGGGTTTTTTGTTTTCTGCAGCGTAAGACTACAACGACTGCGGTCCAGGGGCAGCATGACGCGTGACGTCAATGGGCATGCCCGAGCGGTAATTCATCGCGCGCTCCATCACCGTCCCGTCGGTTTGCGGCGCCTGTTTGAACTCCGTCATGGTCGCGTTAAGCGTAATGGGCAAGGTCTGCGGGTCGTCATCGATATGCTCAGACAGCGGCTGATGGACTTCAACCAGACGGCGGCCATCCGGCTCTACCGATACCTTGATCGGCGTGTTAATGATATTCACCTTAGTGCCTGGCGAAATGGCGTTGTACAGCGCCTTGATATCGTTGTCGCGCAGACGAATGCAGCCGGAGCTGACGCGCATGCCGATGCCGAAATCGGCATTGGTGCCGTGCAGGAGATAGACTCCGCCATAGGCGGCGAGGCGGATGGCGTGATGGCCCATCGGGTTGTCAGGACCGGCTGGCACCACCGCCGGCAGCTCAATCCCCATTGCCTTATAGCGGGCGCGAATGTTAGCGGTGGGCGTCCAGGTCGGATTGGCCCGCTTGTCAGACACGGTCGTGACCATCGTCGGCGTGATGGTGGTTCCGCCCAGCTGGCCGATGCCGATCGGGTAGACGGTCACTTCATTTTTACCCGGCGGGTAATAGTAGAGGCGCAGCTCGGCAAGGTTAATCACCAGCCCTTCGCGCGGCGCATCGGGCAGCAGCGTCTGCAGGGGGATGGTCAGCACGCTGCCGGCGCGGGGAACATAGGGGTCAACCCCGGGATTGGCCTGCAGCAGGGCCAGAAAGCCGACATTGTACTTTTTGGCAATCGCCTCCAGCGAACCGCCGTTATCCTGCACCACGTGGAACGTATTCTGACCTACCAGCCGGCTGCCCGGCGGGGGAAGGGGCCAGGTGTTGGCGCGCGCGGGCAGAGCCAGCGCGGCGACCAGCGCGACCAGCGCCAGCCAGAGCGTAACGGGGAAACGGTTTCTCATTACCATAACTCCAAAATATATAAGTGGTTATTTTTATATGAAAAGCAGATGAGATTATGGCGTGAGTCTGTGTGGGGAAATCCAGGCGGATTGCAAAATGTTTGTAAAGATTGCCAGGTATGTAAGAAGGGAGATACGGCCAGGGGGCCGTATCTCCTGCCAGTCAGGCGACGGCGTTCTCTTCCAGCTGACGCATAAACTGGCGAACCCAGTCCATCCGCGTTTTACGCTCTTCCAGATCCTGCATGAATTTCAGGCGCGTCGGCCCGTCCAGCCGGAAGTGCTGGGGCTGCTTCTGCAGCAGGCCGATCAACCACACCGGATTGACGTTGTTTTTCTCGTTAAATTCAATCACGCCGCCTTTTTCGTTGCTTTCCAGTTTGCGGATCCCCAGTTTCTGCGCCTGCTGACGCAGACGGGCAATATCCAGCAGGTTGCGGGCGGCATCGGGCAGGCGGCCAAAACGATCGATCAGCTCGACTTTGATCTCCTCCAGATCGAGTTCGTTTTTGGCGCTGGCAATGCGCTTATAGAATGACAGTCGCGTATTGACGTCAGGGATGAAATCGTCAGGCAGCAGGGAAGGCATGCGCAGTTCGACCTCCGTCTGCTGGCTGGTGAGATCTTCCAGCGAGGGTTCGCGTCCGGCTTTCAGCGCATCGACTGCGTTCTCCAGCAGCTCCATATACAGAGAGAAGCCGATGGTTTCCATCTGACCGCTCTGATCTTCGCCGAGCAGTTCCCCGGCCCCGCGAATCTCCAGATCGTGGGTCGCCAGCGCAAAGCCGGCGCCGAGATCTTCCAGCGACGCAATGGCTTCAAGGCGCTTTTGCGCATCGGTGGTCATCGCTTTCGGATGCGGCGTCAGCAGCCAGGCATAGGCCTGATGATGCGAACGGCCAACGCGGCCGCGCAGCTGGTGCAGCTGGGCGAGGCCAAAATGGTCGGCGCGTTCGATGATGATGGTGTTGGCGGTGGGAATGTCGATCCCGGTTTCGATGATGGTGGTGCACACCAGCACATTGAAGCGCTGGTGATGGAAGTCATTCATCACCCGCTCCAGTTCGCGCTCCCGCATCTGGCCGTGGCCGATGGCTATCCGCGCCTCCGGCACCAGCTCCGCCAGCTTGTCGGCGGCTTTCTGGATGTTTTCGACGTCATTAAATAGATAGTAGACCTGGCCTCCGCGCAGCGTTTCGCGCAGGATCGCCTCGCGCACCACCAGGGCGTCGTATTCGCGAACGAAGGTCTTCACCGCCAGACGGCGCGCCGGCGGCGTGGCGATGATCGACAGGTCCCGCATCCCGCTCATCGCCATGTTCAGCGTCCGCGGGATCGGCGTGGCGGTGAGGGTCAGGATATCGACATCGGCGCGCATCGCTTTGATGCGCTCTTTATGCCGCACGCCAAACCGGTGCTCTTCGTCGACGATCAGCAGCCCGAGATCGCGCAGCTTCACCTCGCTCTGCAGCAGCTTGTGGGTGCCGATTAAGATATCGATTTTGCCTTCCGCGGCCTGCTCGAGGATCTGCGCCTGCTCTTTAGCGCTGCGGAAGCGGGAGAGCATTTCGATGCGTACCGGCCAGTTGGCGAAACGATCGCGGAAATTGTCATAGTGTTGCTGAGCCAGCAGGGTGGTCGGCACCAGCACCGCCACCTGCTTGTGGTTCTCCACGGCGAGGAAGGCGGCGCGCATAGCCACTTCGGTCTTACCGAAGCCCACATCGCCGCACACCAGGCGGTCCATGGCCAGCGGCTGGCACATATCGCTGAGGACGGCGTTAATCGCCTGCGCCTGATCCGGCGTGGTTTCAAACGGGAAGCCGTCGCAGAACAGCTGATACTGTTCGCGGTCGTGTTTAAAGGCAAAGCCCGCCTTCGCCGCGCGCTGGGCGTAGATATCCAGCAGCTCTGCCGCCACGTCGCGTACTTTCTCAGCCGCTTTTTGTCGCGCCCGGGTCCAGGCATCGCCGCCCAGCTTGTGCAGGGGCGCGTTCTCTTCCGCCCCGCCGGCGTAACGGCTGATAAGATGCAGGGAGGATACCGGAACGTATAGCTTGGCATCGTTGGCGTAGGTCAGCATCAGGTATTCGCCGGTGATGCCGCCGGCTTCCAGGGTGGTCATTCCCGCATAGCGGCCCACGCCGTGCTCCAGGTGGACAACCGGCTGGCCGATATGCAGTTCGGCAAGGTTGCGGATGAGGATGTCAGGGTTGATTGTGCGACGTGAATCCTGCCGACGGCGCGCCACGCGCTCGCCGAGCAGGTCGCTTTCGCAAATCAGCGCCAGGCCGCGCTGACTGTCAATAAACCCGTGTTCGGCGGCGCCAATCATCAGATAGCGGCCATTGCCGGTGGCTTCTTCCAGACGCAGCACGTGTTTTGGCGCAATTTTAATCCGCGCCAGCATTTCGCTCAGCGCTTCACGGCGACCCTCGCTTTCCACGGAGAAGATCACCGGGCCGGTAAAGGACTCGAGGAAGCGGCGCAGATTATCCAGCGGCGCTTTGTTTTGCGCCTGCACCGCGAGATCAGGCAGCGTCTGGTAGCCCAGATTGGTATTCGCCGCTTTGTCCGCCAGGCGCTCGGTTTTCAGCTGTACGCGCGGCCATTTTTTCAGTTCGCCGAACAGCTCATCGCTGCGCAGCCACAGCAGTTCCGGCGGCAGGAGCGGGCGCATCGGATCGACGCCGCGGTTTTCGAAGCGGGCGCGGGCTTCATTCTGGAAACGTTCCGCGCTGGCCTCGAGATCGCCGGTGTTGACGATCAGGGTGCTGGCCGGGAAATAGCTAAATAACGGCGGCAGCGGCTCGCTGAAGAACAGCGGCTGCCAGTATTCGATACCGGCAGGCAGTGTCCCTTTACTGACCTGCTGATAGATATGCTCGGCATCGCGCTTCACCTCAAAACGGTCGCGCCACTGACTGCGGAACAGCTCGATGGCGGTCTGGTCGGTGGGAAACTCGTGCGCCGGCAGCAGGTTAATGGCCGCCACTTCCTCCAGCGTGCGCTGGCTGTCGACGTCGAACAGACGCAGGCTGTCGATTTCATCGTCAAAGAAATCGAGGCGGTAGGGCTGGTCGCTGCCCATCGGGAACAGGTCGAGCAGCGCGCCGCGGGTGGCATATTCGCCGTGCTCCATCACCTGATCGACATGGCGATAGCCGGCGCCCTCCAGCTGATCGCGCAGCGCATCGCGCGACAGGCGCTGGCCCTTTTTCATCACCAGCGCGTGCCCGTGAAGGAAGCTGTGCGGACAGACGCGCTGCATCAGGGTGCTGACCGGGACGATCAGTACGCCGCGCTGCATGGTGGGTAACTGGTAAAGGGTGGCAAGACGGGAGGAGATGATATCCTGGTGCGGCGAGAAGCTGTCGTAGGGGAGCGTTTCCCAGTCAGCCAGCCCCATCACCATGCTGTCGGTGAACTGCCTGATCTCGTCATTCAGACGCAGCGCGTTTTGCATGTCAGGTGCCACCAGCACCACCGGGCCTTTGTGGCGTTCGGCCATCTCTGCCACCAGGGTAGCGCAGGCCGCGCCGGTCAACTCGCCAAGCTGGCGCAGATCACCGGCTTTGGCCGGCAATGAGTATCGATATTGTTCAGGCATAGACGGTTTCATGGTCTCTTGGGGATTCGCTCTGCCGATATGGAGGGCAACTCGCTGATATTCAATAGTGAGATTATCCGCGATTGGTCTGGATTCGCCAACCCGAATTGCCATCAGGTGTTGGTTCAACAAACATCCGGGTTGCGGATAAGCGTAAAGATATATCAGCAAGGTCTTATCTATCCGATTGTATTTGCTTGGTTTTTAGGATTATTGCTAATAAAGTCGTCAGGTATCAGTCATTTACGCTGCTCGTATTCGCTTATATACTCGGGCATCGGCTATCAGCAACCAGATGGATGACATGTACCAACCTGCCGCACTCTTTATCGGCCTGCGCTATATGCGCGGGCGCGCAGCCGACCGCTTCGGTCGATTCGTCTCCTGGCTCTCAACCATCGGCATTACGCTTGGCGTAATGGCGCTGGTGACGGTCCTGTCGGTGATGAACGGCTTTGAACGCGAGCTGCAAAACAATATCCTGGGGCTGATGCCGCAGGCCATTCTTAGCGCCAAACAGGGCTCGGTGAACCCTCAGCAACTGCCGGAGCGCGAGGCGAAACTCCAGGGGGTGACCCGCGTGGCGCCGATCACCACCGGTGACGTCGTCCTGCAGAGCGCGCGCAGCGTGGCGGTCGGGGTTATGCTGGGCATTGATCCGGCGCAGAACGATCCCCTGACTCCGTACCTGGTGAACGTCAAACAGAGCGATCTGCAGGCGGGCAAATATAACGTTATTCTCGGCGAACAGCTGGCGGGCCAACTGGGGGTTAATCGTGGCGATCAAATTCGTGTGATGGTTCCTTCCGCCAGTCAGTTTACGCCAATGGGCCGCGTGCCGAGCCAGCGTCTGTTCACGGTTATCGGCACCTTCGCCGCCAACAGCGAAGTCGATGGTTATCAGATGCTGACCAACATCGACGACGCCTCTCGTTTAATGCGTTATCCGCTGGGGAATACCACCGGCTGGCGCCTGTGGCTGGATAAACCGCTGCAAGTGGATACCCTGAGTCAGCAGACGCTGCCGCCAGGTACCCAGTGGCAGGACTGGCGCGAGCGCAAGGGCGAACTGTTCCAGGCGGTGCGCATGGAGAAAAACATGATGGGCCTGCTGCTGAGCCTGATCGTCGCCGTCGCGGCCTTCAACATTATTACCTCGCTGGGGATGATGGTGATGGAGAAGCAGGGCGAAGTGGCTATCCTGCAAACTCAAGGGCTGACGCCGCGGCAGATCATGGCCGTCTTTATGGTGCAGGGCGCCAGCGCCGGGATCGTCGGCGCGCTGTTGGGAGCCGTGCTTGGCGCGCTGCTCGCCAGCCAGTTGAATAATTTAATGCCAATCATCGGCGCCTTCCTTGACGGCGCGGCGTTGCCGGTGGCGATTGAGCCGCTGCAGGTTATTGTTATCGCCCTGGTGGCGATGGTGCTGGCCTTGTTGTCTACGTTGTACCCTTCCTGGCGCGCTGCCGCCACTCAACCCGCTGAGGCTTTACGTTATGAATAAGATCCTGCTGCAATGCGACAACCTGTGCAAACGCTATCAGGAAGGCAATGTGCAAACCGATGTCCTGCACAATGTCAGCTTCAGCATTGGTGAAGGCGAGATGATGGCCATTGTCGGCACCTCCGGCTCTGGCAAAAGTACGTTGCTGCATCTGCTCGGCGGCCTGGATACGCCCACCTCTGGCGACGTGATTTTCTCCGGCCAGCCGATGAGTAAACTCTCCACCGCCGCGCGCGCCGACCTGCGTAACCGCGAGCTGGGCTTTATCTATCAGTTCCACCATCTGCTGCCGGACTTTAGCGCGCTGGAAAACGTGGCGATGCCGCTGCTGATTGGCAAAAAGAAGCCAGCGGATATTGAACGCCAGGCGAAAGCGATGCTGCAGGCAGTCGGGCTTGAACACCGCAGCCATCACCGTCCGTCGGAGCTCTCCGGCGGTGAACGCCAGCGGGTGGCGATTGCCCGCGCGCTGGTGAATAAACCGCGGCTGGTGCTGGCGGATGAACCGACCGGTAACCTTGATGCTCGCAACGCCGACAGCATCTTCCAGCTGCTGGGCGAACTGAACGTCGCGCAGCGCACCGCGTTTCTGGTGGTGACCCACGACCTTCAGCTGGCGAAACGCATGAGCCGCCAGCTGGAGATGCGTGATGGCCGTCTGACCGCCGACCTGACCCTGATGGGGGCCGAGTAATGGCGTCTCCGTTATCGTTACTGATTGCATTACGTTTCAGCCGTGGACGGCGGCGCGGCGGCATGGTGTCGCTGATCTCGGTGATCTCCACCATCGGCATTGCGCTGGGGGTGGCGGTGCTGATCGTCGGCCTCAGCGCAATGAACGGTTTTGAACGCGAGCTGAACAACCGCGTGCTGGCGGTGGTGCCGCACGGCGAAATCGAACCCGTGAACCAGCCGTGGAATAACTGGCAGGAGGCGCTGGCGAAGGTGCAGAAGGTGAAGGGGATTGTCGCGGCAGCGCCCTATATTAACTTCACCGGCCTGGTGGAGAGCGGCAGCAATATGCGCGCCATCCAGGTGAAAGGGGTCGACCCGCAGCAGGAAACCCGGCTCAGCGCGCTGCCCACCTTTGTGCAGAATAACGCGTGGGCCGGATTCAAGGCCGGCGAACAGCAGGTGATTCTGGGGAAAGGGGTCGCCGATGCGCTGCACGTGAAGCAGGGGGACTGGGTGTCGATCATGATCCCTAACGCCGACGCCGACCATCAACTGCTGCAGCCAAAACGCGTCAGGCTGCATGTGACCGGAATTTTACAGCTGAGCGGCCAGCTCGATCATAGTTTTGCCATGATCCCGATGCAGGATGCGCAGCAGTACCTGGAGATGGGCAGCAGCGTGACCGGCATCGCCATCAAGGTCACCGACGTTTTCCACGCGAACAAGCTGGTGCGCGACGCCGGCGAGGTGACCAACAGCTACGTCTACATCAAGAGCTGGATCGGCACCTATGGCTATATGTATCGCGATATCCAGATGATCCGCGCCATCATGTACCTGGCGATGGTGCTGGTGATCGGCGTGGCCTGCTTTAACATCGTCTCGACGCTGGTGATGGCGGTCAAAGACAAAAGCGGCGATATTGCGGTGCTGCGCACGCTTGGCGCAAAAGACGGCTTAATTCGCGCGATTTTCGTGTGGTATGGTTTATTAGCCGGATCGGTAGGCAGCCTGTTTGGGGTAGTGATCGGCGTGATCTGCGCGTTGAACCTGACGTCAATCATCAACGGCATCGAATACCTGATTGGGCATAAATTCCTCTCCGGCGACATCTATTTTATTGACTTCCTGCCGTCAGAACTGCACTGGCTGGACGTCTTTTATGTGCTGGTGACAGCACTGTTGCTGAGTTTGCTGGCCAGCTGGTATCCCGCCCGCCGCGCCAGCCGCATCGACCCGGCGAGGGTGCTGAGTGGCCAGTAATTTATCGTCATCGTCGGCTTTGCTGACGACACAAGAGGAATTGCTGAAATGTATTATGGATTTGACATTGGCGGCAGCAAGATAGCGCTGGGCGTATTTAATCAGGAGCGGCGACTGCAGTGGGAAAAACGCGTCGCCACGCCGAAAAGCAGTTATGAGGATTTTCTCCAGGCGGTGGAGGCGCTGGTCCGCGAGGCCGATGAGCGCTTCGACCAGCAGGGGTCGGTCGGGATCGGTATTCCGGGGATGCCGGAAACGGCAGACGGCACGCTGTATGCCGCTAACGTGCCAGCCGCCAGCGGCCGGCCGCTGCGCACCGACCTCAGCGCGCGGCTGGGGCGCGATGTGCGCCTCGATAATGACGCCAACTGTTTCGCGCTGTCTGAAGCGTGGGACGATGAGTTTACGCAATACCCGCTGGTGATGGGGCTGATCCTCGGCACCGGCGTGGGCGGCGGCCTGGTGTTGAACGGTAAATCGATTACCGGACATAGCTATATCACCGGCGAGTTCGGCCATATTCGCCTGCCGGTGGATGCCCTGGAGGTGGTCGGGCGCGATTTTCCGCTGCTGCGCTGCGGCTGCGGCCAGCTGGGCTGCATTGAAAATTATCTCTCCGGCCGTGGTTTCGCCTGGCTGTACGAACATTTTTACCAGCAACCGCTCTCCTCGCCGGAGATAGTGGCGCAGTGGCAGCAGCACGATCCGCGCGCCCAGGCGCACGTTGAGCGCTATCTCGATCTGCTGGCGGTGTGTCTGGGGAATATACTGACCATTGTCGACCCGGATTTACTGGTGCTCGGCGGTGGATTATCTAACTTTACGGCCATTAGCGAAGGGCTGGCGCAACGATTGCCGCGCCATCTTCTGCCGGTCGCCAGGGTTCCGCGCATTGAGCGCGCACGCCACGGCGATGCCGGGGGAATGCGCGGTGCGGCCTTCCTTCACCTGACCCATTAATCACAGAGGTAGCTATGCAGTCGCGCCGTTTACATCGATTGAGCCGTTTTCGTCGCAATAAACGTCGGTTGCGTGACCGTCTGCGTCAGCGGATTTTCTTTAGGGAGGACAGGATGAAACCTGAAGCGATGGCAAAACCGAGAGTGGTGGTGTTAACCGGCGCGGGCATCTCGGCAGAGTCGGGGATCAAAACCTTCCGCGCGGCGGATGGCCTGTGGGAAGAGCATCGGGTGGAAGATGTGGCGACGCCGGAAGGCTTCGCCCGCGATCCGGCGCTGGTGCAGGCGTTCTACAACGCCCGTCGTCGCCAGCTGCAGAGCCCGGAGATCGCGCCGAACGCGGCGCATCTGGCGCTGGCGCGTCTGGAAGATCTACTGGGCGACCATTTCCTGCTGGTCACCCAGAATATTGATAATCTGCACGAGCGCGCCGGCAACCGCCGGGTGATCCATATGCATGGCGAGCTGTTGAAGGTGCGCTGTTCGTGGAGCGGCCAGGTGCTGGAGTGGACCGGCGACGTCACCGCTGAGGACAAATGCCACTGTTGCCAGTTCCCGGCGGCGCTGCGTCCGCACGTAGTCTGGTTTGGCGAGATGCCGCTGGGGATGGATGAGATCTACAGCGCGCTGGCCGACGCGGATATTTTTATCGCCATCGGTACCTCCGGCCATGTCTATCCGGCGGCTGGCTTTGTGCACGAGGCGAGGCTGCACGGCGCCCATACCGTTGAACTGAACCTGGAACCCAGCCAGGTGGGCAGCGAGTTTGCCGAGAAGCACTACGGGCTGGCAAGCGAAGTGGTGCCTGCCTTTATCGATAAGCTGCTGCAGGAAAACCCGCTATAAACTGAAGCCGCCTGCCGGTAGCCAGGGCCCTGGCCACTGCTTCCGGCAGCGCTGCTGACAAGGATGAAACGTCATGACAGGAGTCAGACCATGCATAATCCGCTGGTTATCGAAGCGATCATGTTGATCGCGGCCATTATCGTTGGCGTCTGGAGCCAGCGCGCTTTACCACTACACGCCGATAGCCGACCGATCCTCTTCCTGCTGTGTCTGTTCGTCGGCACTGGCAGCGCATTGTGCCTGCTGCTGGATGGCTTAGCCCTGCTGTTCACCGGTCAGGTCGCGACGGGCGGTGTGCGAATATACGGCCCGTTGCTGCTGCTGGTAGTGCTGTGGAAACCTCTCAACGGGATCTCCGGCATCATTGAAGATTTTGTGCAGCGGCGAGCCGAAAAAGGGAAGGGCAAAGGCCAGCGCGACGGTGGACGACGCTGATCGTTTTCCGCTGCGCCACACACGCTATCGCCCGGCCCGCTGCCGGGCGATAGCCGCCCTGAGCAATGACCTGCCTGTTATGATTTCGTCTTTTTCCTCCTGAATCATTTCTTACTCTATTTTGTGCGTGACCGCTGATTTCTGTACGTTTTTTTGTGCAGACCGGCAAATGTAGACCAGATTCAATAGGCGCCCGCACGATCGCGCCGCGCCCCTGTTCCCTGCCGGAAGTCTGTAAAGGAGACCCCGTAATGCCGTCACCGATGATTTATCAGGATCTCACCACTGCCGCGCTGCTCGGCCATGCGGCGCAATATCACAGCGAGACCGAGATTGTCTCGGTGAGTACTGGCGGTGAGCAGGAGCGCAGCAGTTGGGGGGAGGTGGCCAGCCGCGCTCAGCGGCTGGCGTCGGCGCTGGCGTCGCTGGGGCTGCCGCCAGGCGCCCGCTGCGCTACCCTGGCATGGAACAATCGCCGCCACCTGGAGATCTATTTTGCCGTCGCCTCCGGCGGCTGGGTGACACACACTGTCAACCCGCGGCTGTCGGTTGACCATCTGCGGTATATCCTCAACGACGCTGCCGACGAAGTGCTGTTTTTTGACCAGACCTTTCTGCCACTGGTGGCGCAGCTGCTGCCGCAGCTGCCGACGGTGAAACACATCGTGCTGATGGAACCCCGCAGCGAAGCGGCGCTCAGCCAGTTGCCCTCATTGCTGTTTTTTGACGATCTGTTGCAGCAGGGGACAGTAGACTATCGCTGGCCGCAGCTCAATGAACTGACCCCAGCTTCGCTCTGCTACACCTCGGGAACTACCGGCCGGCCGAAAGGGGTGTTGAATACCCATCGTTCGCTGGTCCTGCACGCCCTGAGCGGCAACCAGCCGGACGCCGCCGGCATATCGGCGAAGGACAGCCTGTTGCCGGTGGTGCCGATGTTCCATGTCAACGCGTGGGGGACGCCGTTTATCGCCGCTATGGTCGGCGCGCGGCTGGTGCTGCCGGGGCCGCACCTCGATGGCGACAGCCTGCTGCAGCTGCTGGCCGCCGAGAAGGTAACGGTGGGGTTTGGCGTGCCGGTGATCTGGGCCGGCTTGCTGGCGGCGATGCGCCGGACAGAGGTCCGGCTGCCTGAATTTAAACGTGCACTGGTTGGCGGCTCCGCGCTGCCGCCGTCGATGGCCGAGGCCTTTCAGCGTGATTACGGCATTGAACTGACCCACGCCTGGGGAATGACCGAAACATCGCCTATCGGCACCATCAACACGCCGTTGAGCAAACATGACGCGCTCCCGGCACAGGAGCAGCAAAAGCAGCGCGCCGGTCAGGGGCGGCCCATATTCGGCATCGAACTGCAGGTAGTGGACGTGGATGGCGAACCGTTGCCCCGGGATGGTCAAAGTCAGGGGTATCTGCAGGTCAGAGGGCACTGGGTGGTGGAGCAGTACTATGGTCAGGACGCAAGCGCCCTGACCGCGGGAGGCTGGTTTGATACCGGCGATATCGGTACGCTCGACGCCAATGGTTATCTGGTGATCTGCGATCGGGCAAAGGATATTATCAAGTCCGGTGGCGAGTGGATCTCCACCGTTGAGCTGGAGAATATCGCCATCGCGCATCCGGCGGTGCGCAGCGCGGCGGCCATCGCCGCCCGTCATCCGCGCTGGGACGAGCGGCCGGTGCTGCTGTGCGTTCGCGCGGAAGGGGGCGAAGTGGAAGAGACCGATCTGCTGACCTGGTTTGAGACGCGGGTGCCAAAGTGGCAGATCCCGGACCGGGTGATATTTGTCGACGCGCTACCGGTCAGCGCCACGGGTAAGGTGCTCAAAAATCAACTGCGCCAGGCCTATGGAGAGATTTTAATGAGTGAGGGAAAATGAGCCATGCGCGACCCGGTCTGACGACCTGCTCTCAGTATGATGCTGCACTGCACGCCTTGTCGGCGGCGCGCCAGCGTTGGGCGGAAACCTCGGTGAACCGTCGTCTGGCGCTGTTGCGTCAGATCAAGGATGCCCTGGCCGGCGTTGCCCCGGCGTGGGTGGCCGCGGCGGCGGTGGCCAAAGGGCTGCCGGCGGGCGATCCGCTGGCGGGGGAGGAGTGGCTGGCGGGCCCCTGCGCGCTAATGGTCGGCTGCAACGGGCTCATCGCCACCCTGGAGCAGCTGGAAGAGAAGACCTTTCTGCGGCGGATCCCGCTGCGGACGCTGGCGGACGGCCGCCTGGCGCTGCGGGTGGTGCCCGGCACGCTCTGGGATCGTCTGGTGTTCGCGCTGAGATATGGATGCAGCCAGGCGTCACCCGGGCCCATCTCGACCGCTATGCGGCGCGGGCATACGACATCCCGCCGGCCGCGCGGCAGGGCAAGCTGGCGCTGGTGCTTGGCGCCGGCAATGTGGCCTCGATTGCGCCACTGGATGTGCTACACAAGCTGTTTATTGAAAATCAGGTCTGCCTGCTGAAGCTCAACCCGGTGAATGATTATCTGCACGATCTGCTGGCCCAGGCCCTGGCACCGCTGATTGCCATGGATGCGCTCCGCATCGTCACCGGCGACGCCCAGGCGGGAGCATGGCTGACCAGCCATCCCGCTGTCGATGAGATCCATATCACCGGCTCTCGCGAGACCCATGACGTCATCGTCTGGGGCGACGGTGAAGCGGCTCGCCAGCGTCGGGCCGCCGGGACGCCGCTGAACCCGCGTCGGGTGACTTCGGAGCTGGGCGGCGTCAGCCCTACCATTATCGTACCCGGGCCGTGGAGCGAGGCGGATATTGCGTTTCAGGCGCAGCAGCTGGCGACGCAGAAGATGAACAACGGCGGGTTTAACTGCGTGGCCAGCCAGGTGCTGATCCTGCAGCAGGGCTGGGAGCCAGCGACGGGCTTGCTGAATCAGCTGTACCGACTGATCGCCGCGAATACCCGCCCGGACTACTACCCCGGCGCTGAAAAACGGCTGACCGACTTTCGCCTGCGCGCCCGCCAGCCGCTGGAGATAGCGCGCGGCGACGCGCTGCCGTTGATTGTGGCGAACACCGACGATGACCCGGCGCTCTGTCAGCAGGAGGTCTTTGGCCCGGGGCTGTCGGTCACTCGTCTTGAGGCCGACAGTGCGGAAAGTTTTCTGCGCCAGGCGATCGGCTATGCGAATCAGCGGCTGCAGGGCACGCTGGGGGCCAATATTGTGATCCATCCGCGCACCCGCAAAGCGATTGGACGTAAGCGTTTTAACGCGTTAATCGCTGAGCTGCGCTACGGCACGGTGGCGATCAACTGCTGGAGCGGGGTGGCCTTCCTGTTGGCCCCTTGCCCATGGGGCGCGTTTCCCGGCCACACGCTCGACGATATTCAGAGCGGGCGGGGCAAGGTGCATAACAGCTTTATGCTGGAGAAAACCGAGCGCACGGTGATTGAGGCGCCGTTTCGGCCGTTTCCGCGCAGTCTGTGGCATGGCGAACTGACGCTGATGCCCCTGCCGCCCTGGTTTATTACCCACCGGGGTCAGGAAGCGGTGGCGCAGAAGCTGGTGGATTTTTATCATCGGCCGCGCTGGTGCAAGCTGCCGGCGATCCTCTGGCGCGCGCTGAGGGGCTAAGTGTCGAATTCTTATCTTCGCTTTCGCGTCCAGAGTAAGGTGGCCAGAAATGTGCAAACTCCGATGATTGTGGCCCACAGCGGAGCGACTCGGTTTAAAGTGTGGCCGCCTGAGCCAAAGTACAGGCACAATGCCTGATAACATAAGTTGCCGCAGGCCATGGCGAACGCAAATTTCAGGGCATAACGCAGGCGGGTGGTGTAACGAAATATCCAGGTGCAGCACATAAACGCCAATACCCAGAGGAGAAAGCCCAGAGGATGGCCCGGGAAACCGTCCTGATAGGGATTATCCGATGATGCATACCAGGTTAGCGGTGGCGTAGGCTGTTGTAGTAATGCCGCTTGTAATACGTCCAGCGCAGTGTTGATTCCCTGGAACCACAGGCCATGCTGTAGATAAGCGCTGGTATGGTTTACGATAACGGTCAAAGCGCGGCTGGCTTTGAGGTGAGGCTGGAGCGCAGAGGAGCTGAGCAGAGATATCTGCTGGCTATCAGAAGTGACGATCAGCAGTATACTGTTGCGATTCATACCGGTGAGGGTATGAGTGACTGTCTGAAGTTCAGCATTATTTGCCGGGATAATATTTTCCTGGCGGGTGAACAAAATGTAAATTGTGATCCCCGTTTTCTGTTGAAAGCGTTCAGCGCGATCGATGATATCTTTTTTTCCCGTTAGTAGCCCTGTGGTATCAGTGACAGATCCCGTGAGAGAGGGGAAGGGAGCTGCATAAGTTGGATGAATAAATATAAAAGTACATAGGTAAATTAGCAGGGAAAAGGTATTTTTCATTGCATAATCCTCTGTCCTTTTGCGGAGGATGGACGGATAAGCAAACTGGCCCCTGAAAAGGCGAGTCCAATAATACCGATAATGCCCCACTTAAAAAAATTAATCCATATATTGTATATTTTGGCTTCGTATGGTTTTCCTGGTGGATAAATAACGTCAACCGTAGTGCCTTCACTTTTTTCATACAACGAACTGCTGGTTTTTGATGTGAAAATGAGTGTAACCTCGTTGGAAGGGCGGAAAGCAACGACGGGAAACCATGACTTTGCATTACGGGATACACTATTGCGTCGATATGGGTTGGGTTTACGCTGCTGGGCATCGACGATAATGCCAGTGGTATGTATTACGTTGCCCATTGAATGGCGTTGGTAATAATAAATAACGGCAGAAATAAATATCATGACCAAGCCAAGGCTGAGAAAGATATTATAAAGCGTGCGATCATTTTTTTTCATGCGTATCAGTCCTTGTTACACATATGAATTTTGATTATTGAAAGCGCGTGATACCAGCAATTGGCTTCTGTTTAGAAATTTTAAAGAAAGGATAGATTAGCAAAAATAGGTTAGCCGGGTAAACAACGTTTACCCGGCTAATAAGAAACTTAGCGGCCCGCTTTCAGCTTCTGGTAATACTCTTCATAAATGGCGCTGGCGCTGCCAACGTCATTCTGCCATTCGCCTTTCTCAATGGTCGCAGCGTCCGGATAGAGCGATTTATCGTTGGCCACTGCCGGGCTGAGCATTTTGCGCGCCGCTAGGTTTGGCGTGGGGTAGCCGATGGTTTCCGCGACCTGTTTGGCGACATCCGGGCGCAGCAGGAAGTTAATCAGCTTCAGCGCGCCGTCGACGTTTTTGGCATTCGCCGGGATCGACAGGCTGTCCATCCAGAAGATGCCGCCTTCTTTCGGCCAGATCACCTCCAGCGGGGTACCGGCCTGGCGTGCGACGTAAGCCGAGCCGTTCCATACCATCCCGAGGTTCACTTCGCCTTCCATATACGGGTTCGCCGGGTTATCGGAGTTAAACGCCGCGACGTTAGGCATTAACTTTTTCAGCTCGTTATAGGCGGCTTCAATCTCTTTCGGGTCGGTGGTGTTGCCGGAATAGCCCAGCTTACGCAGCGCCATCTGGAACACTTCGCGCGCGTCGTCGGTCAGCAGCAGGCTGCTTTTGTATTCCGACTTCCACAGGTCGGCCCAGCTGGTGATGGTTTTCGGATCAATCGCATCGCTGTTGACGCCGATAGCCGTCGCCCCCCAGATATAGGGAATGGAGTAGTCGTTATTCGGATCGAACGGTTTGTTCAGCATCTGCGGATCGAGGTTGCTGAAGTTAGTCAGCTTGCTCTTATCGATCTTCTGCAGCATGCCTTCTTTGCGCATCTTGTCGACGAAGTAGGTCGACGGGACGACCAGGTCGTACGCGCCGTCTTTATAGGTCTTGAGCTTGGCGTACATAGTTTCGTTCGACTCGTAGGTCGAATAGATGACCTTGATGCCGGTCTCTTTGGTGAACTGCTCCAGCAGGCCCGGCGGTACGTATTCGGTCCAGTTATAAAAATAGAGCGTTTTGCTATCGTCCGCGTGTGCGGCGCTCATGCCGATTGCCAGAGCGCCGGCTGCGAGCAGGTGGCGTGACCATTTTTTCATTTTAACGTCCCCTGAGTTTTATCACGTGCAATTAACTGACTGGCGATGACCATCACCAGCGACAGAACCAACAGAATCGTGGCCAGGGCGTTCACCTCAGGCGAAACGCCAACCTTGACCATCGAATAGATCTTCAGCGGCAGAATTTCATATCCCGGACCGGTCACGAACGAAGAGACCACCACGTCATCCATCGACAACGTGAAGCTCAGCAACCACCCGGCGGCGACCGCCGGCAGGGCCAGCGGCAGGATGATTTTGCGCAGGATGGTCATCTCGCTGGCACCCAGATCTTTCGCCGCCTCCAGCATCCGCACATCAAAGCCTTTCAGCCGGGAGTAAACGGTGACCACCACAAACGGCAGGCAGAAGGTGATATGCGAAAACAGCAGCGACCAGAAACCAAGCTGAATACCGATCAGCATAAACAGCACCAGCAGGGAGATGGCCATGACAATATCGGGCGACATCATCACCACAAACAGCATGCCGCTAACGAACGGCTTGCCGCGAAAGCGGTAGCGGTACAGCGCCACGGCGGTCAGCGAGCCGATAAGGGTGGCGAAGGTTGCCGACAGCACCGCCATGGTCAGGGAATGCTGGGCGGCCTGCAGCAGGCTATCGTTGTTCATCAGCAGGCTATACCAGTCGGTGGTGAACCCCTGCCAGTTGATACCAAAGCGCGACCGGTTAAACGAGTTAACGATCAGAATAATAATAGGGATGTAGAGATACGCGTAGATGGCGGTCATAAAGCCGCCGCGCAGCAGTCGACCGATCATTCCAGCTCCACCTTTTTATTCAGCAGGCGCGCCGCGCGCCAGTAAATCAACAGCATCAGGCCCATCACCAGGGTTAAGGTAATGCTGGTTGCCGCGCCGAACGGCCAGTCGCGAATATTCAGGAACTGACTCTTGATCACGTTGCCGATCAGCAGGTTCTTGGCGCCGCCCATCAGGTCGGAAACGTAGAACAGCCCCATCGCCGGCAACATCACCAGCAGACAGCCGGCGATGATCCCCGGCATGGTCAGCGGGATGATAATGCGGATAAAGGTCTGCAGCTTGCTGGCGCCGAGATCTTTCGCCGCTTCCAGCAGCGGGCGATCCAGTTTCTCAATGCTGGGGTAGAGCGGCATCACCATAAACGGCAGCAGGATATATACCAGGCCGATAATCACCGCCGAGGGGGTGAACATAATGCGTATCGGCGTGTCGATCACCCCTAACCACAGCAGGAATTCGTTCAGATAGCCTTTGGTACTGAGGAAAATCTTCAGCCCGTAAATACGGATCAACGAGTTGGTCCAGAAGGGAACGATCAGCAGGAACAGCAGCAGGGGGCGTACCTTCTGCGGCAGCCGGGCGAGGAACCACGCAAACGGGTAGCCCAGCGCCAGGCAGGCGAGGGTCGCCAGCAGCGCCATGTTCAGCGAATGCAGCAGCACGTCGTAGTAGAGCGGATCCAGCAGCCGCGAGTAGTTGTCCAGCGTGAAGACCAGCTTGACGAAGTTGGCGTCGTCGCGGGTCAGAAAGCTGGTGGCGATGATCATCAGGTTGGGCAGGAAGACAAACAGCACCAGCCAACCGACGATGGTGGCGATCACCACATTCTGGAATTTACTGGAGTTCTTCATCGGCCAGCACCACCTCCCAGCTCTCCACCCAATTGATAGACATTTTCTGGTCAAGAGAGTGGTCGAAATCCGGGTCGTCTTCGTTAAAGAACTCGCTGACCATCACCATTTTGCCGTTTTCCAGCTCGACCACCGACTCAAGGGTCATCCCCTTATAGTTACGCTCTCGCACATAGCCGATCAGGCCGTCGGCGTCGCTGTTGTGGTGGATCTCATCGACGCGCAGATCTTCCGGGCGCAGCAGGACGTGCAGACGCTGGCCGGCCTCCACGGCAAAATTGACGGTGATGTTGCACTCCCGTCCTTCGACGTTGGCACGCACGCGCTGCTCGTCGAGGCGCTCGATCACGGTGGCGTCGAAGATATTGATCTCGCCGATAAAGCTGGCGACGAACAGGTTTTTCGGCTCTTCGTAGATCTCTCGCGGGGTGCCGTCCTGTTCGATTTCGCCATCGCGCATGACCACGATGCGATCGGACATGGTCAGGGCCTCTTCCTGATCGTGGGTCACGAAGACGAAGGTGATCCCGAGCTTACGCTGCAGCGCTTTCAGTTCGTTCTGCATCTGCTTGCGCAACTTGTAATCCAGCGCCGAAAGGGATTCATCGAGCAGCAGCAGGCGCGGTTTGTTAACCACCGCGCGGGCGATGGCCACGCGCTGCTGCTGGCCGCCGGAGAGCTGGTGCGGTTTGCGCTGGGCAAAGTCTTCCAGCTGTACCATCTTTAAGGCATCCAGAACCCGCGGGGTGATTTCCGCCGCCGGAGTTTTCTGCATCCGCAGGCCAAAGGCGACGTTCTCGAATACCGTCATATGCGGAAACAGGGCGTAGCTTTGAAAGACGGTATTGACGTGGCGGTTTTCCGCCGGGACATGGGTGATATCGTGATCTTCGAGATGGATCCGTCCGCTGTCGACGTTTTCCAGGCCGGCGATAAGGCGCAGAACGGTGGTTTTACCGCAGCCAGAGGGGCCAAGCAGGGTGAGAAACTCACCATTGTTGATGGTCAGGTTAAGGTTATCGATGACCGTTTTACCATCAAAGCTCTTGCGAATTCCCGCCAGTTGCACCAGCGGCGAACGCGAACGCGGTTGTATATTCAATTTTTGACTCTGTCCCATGTAGACGCAACGGAAACTTCCGACCGCTGCGGGGTTTGTGATTAACCACCTTTGGGGTTGCACGTTTTTAATAAGGGCCAGCATTCTACGGCAAACGAGGGTAATCGCCAATCCTTGATACGCCTGCATAGTCTACCTTTACACCATAACGTCGGTTCCGTTATTAAATTTCGCTTTACGGGCTAAGAATGACCTGACGCAATATTTGTCTTTTCTGGCTTATGAATAATGTTGTCACAAAAGAAGAGGGTGGCTACATGGATAAATTGCTTGAGCGTTTTTTGCAGTACGTTTCTTTGGACACGCAGTCGAAGCCTGGCGTTCGTCAGGTCCCCAGCACGGAAGGGCAGTGGAAGCTGTTACGCCTGTTGCAGGCGCAGCTGGAAGAAATGGGACTGATCAAGGTAACGCTGAGTGAAAAAGGGACGGTAATGGGAACCCTGCCCGCCAACGTGGAGGGCGATATCCCGGCCATCGGCTTTATCTCTCACGTCGATACTTCCCCGGATTTCAGCGGTAAAAACGTTAATCCGCAGATTGTCGAAAACTATCGCGGCGGCGATATCGCGCTGGGCATCGGCGATGAGGTGCTCTCCCCGGTGATGTTCCCGGTTCTGCATCAGCTTTTGGGGCAGACGCTGATCACCACCGACGGGAAAACGCTGCTGGGGGCGGACGACAAGGCCGGCATCGCCGAGATCATGACCGCGCTGGCGACCCTGCAGGCGAAAAACATCCCTCATGGCGATATCCGCGTGGCCTTCACCCCCGATGAAGAGGTCGGAAAAGGGGCGAAGCATTTCGATGTCGAGGCCTTTGATGCCCGCTGGGCCTATACCGTCGACGGTGGTGGCGTGGGGGAACTGGAGTTTGAAAACTTCAACGCCGCCTCGGTGACCATTAAGATTGTCGGCAATAACGTGCATCCCGGCACCGCAAAAGGGGTGATGGTCAACGCGCTGTCGCTGGCCGCGCGCATTCATGCTGAAGTGCCAGCCGACGAGGCGCCGGAGACCACCGAAGGTTATGAAGGCTTTTATCACCTCACCAGCATCAAAGGCAGCGTGGATCGGGCCGAGATGCACTACATCATCCGCGATTTTGACCGCAAGCACTTTGAGGCGCGTAAACGCAAGATGATGGAGATCGCCAAAAAGGTCGGCAAGGGGCTGCACCCGGACTGCTATATCGAGCTGGTGATCGAGGATAGTTATTACAACATGCATGAGCAGGTGATCGCCCATCCGCACGTGGTCGATATTGCCCGCCAGGCGATGGTGGACTGCGATATTGAACCGCAGATGAAGCCGATCCGCGGCGGCACCGACGGCGCGCAGCTCTCGTTTATGGGACTGCCGTGCCCGAACCTGTTTACCGGCGGCTACAACTATCACGGCAAACATGAGTTTGTCACCCTGGAAGGGATGGAGAAGGCGGTGCAGGTGATCGTGCGTATCGCCGAGCTGACGGCAACACGAAAAGGGAAATAGCCTTCGCAACCAGGCCGGTCATTCTGCTTGTCGCACAAGATGCCGGATGGCGGCTTCGCCTTATCCGGCCTACGACTCGTGCGATCTGATGCTAATTTACCCACTTGCGCGACTGAAACTGCCGGTGTTGGCGGCCTCAAAATCGCTGAGACGTTCCCGGAAGGCAGGGGCAGCCCGCATGGATGCGGGCTGAGGGCCGTGTTTTGCACGGACGCTGCCTCGGCCCGACCCGAAGCCTGCAGGGATAAGTCGAAGGCACCACGAAGTGGCGATTTTGCTGGCCGGAGCCCGGGGGTACAGGGGGCGGCGGCGACTGGCCGCCCCCTGTGCGCTCCCTACTTCATGAGTAACATAACGCAGAATACATATTGGGAGCGCAATCTGCTCGGAAATAACACAGAACAAACGTTTTTCCCGGGTCGAAACCGTTGCAAACCGATACAGGAGCTACGGAAATCGTGCTGTTTGTAGGCCCGGCAAGCGCAGCGCCGCCGGGCAGGATGATGGCTCAGTCGCCAAAGAACCAGTAGCCGCTGTTGACCAACGCTGCCAGCATGGCGAGGAAAGAAGGATCTTCCAGCGCATCGCCAAAATGGTCGGCGCGCAGCGTCAGATGGGTGGCTAAGGCGTCCAGCGCCGGGCGGTGCGGGGAGTTGATCTTCTCGCCATTGACGAACACCTCGCCGTCAATGCGCAGCACCCGCAGGCCGCCCAGGCGTTCCAGCGTGTCGCCCTGCTGCAGAGCATCGTAAATTTCATCTGGCTGATACGGCGGCTCCGGCGGTGCGACGTCGAGCTCATGACGTGACTGGGTGATAAACTCGCCGAACCACTGCTTAAAGTGCTCCGGTTGGTTAATCAGACCCAGCATCATCTCGCGCAGGCGGTCGAGTTCGACGGGTAAAATATCCGCCGGATGGTCGCGCGACGGCACGTCCGGATCGGCGTAGCGCTGGCTGCCCAGTTCGCGCTGGAGAACGTAGTCGGCAAAGCCGCTGAACAGCTCGCGGGCATTCGGCGCGCGATAGCCGACCGAATAGTTGAGCGAATTTTCCAGTGAGTACCCCTCATGCGGGAATCCTGGCGGAATATAGAGAATATCGCCCGGCTCCATCTCTTCATCGATGATCGCCTCGAAGGGGTCAACCTGCAGCAGGTCCGGATGCGGGCAGTGCTGTTTCATCGGCACCTTTTCCCCGACGCGCCAGCGCCGACGGCCGGTGCCCTGAATGATAAACACATCATACTGATCCAGATGCGGACCGACGCCGCCCCCGGGTACCGAGAAGGAGATCATCAGATCGTCGATACGCCAGTCCGGCAGAGCGCGGAACGGATGCATCAGCGCCGCTGAGGGTTCATGCCAGTGGTTAACCGCCTGCACCAGCAGGGACCAGTTGTTTTCACTCAGGTGATCGTAGCTTTCGAAGGGACCGTGACTGACCTGCCATTTTCCATCCTGATGGCTGACAAGGCGGCTATCGACCTCGCTCTCCATGGCCAGTCCAGCCAGTTCGTCCGGGCTTAGGGGGTCGATAAAATTGGCGAAGCCGCGCTTCAGTACCACCGGCCGTTTTTGCCAGTAGCGTTCGATAAAGTCGGGCCAGTTAAGCGTTAATTGATAATCCATATTGATATTCCACTGCAGGTGTCTGACAGGGATTATAACGGATGCGGCGCCCCGGCGATGCAGGCGCCGTTAAAAAACTCAATGATTAACCCTGTTTATCTTCCATCAGCTGGCGGCCAAACACCACCTCCATGCAGGCGCCGCCGAGCAGGCTTTCGCTGGCGATAATCTCCCCGTCATATTGCTCGACGATTTCGCGGGCGACGGAGAGCCCCACGCCCTGGCCGGGACGCAGCGTATCTGCCCGCTGGCCGCGGTCGAAGACGGCGCGGCGCTGGCTCTGCGGGATCCCCGGGCCATCGTCTTCCACCAGAATATGCAGATGGCTGTCGGTGGTTTGGCGCACGGAAACCTCCACGAACTCCAGACAGTACTTACAGGCGTTATCGAGAACGTTACCCATCACTTCCATAAAATCGTTCTGCTCGCCGACAAAAGTGATCTCCGGCGAGATGTCGAGCGAGATATTGACCCCTTTGCGCTGATAGACCTTGTTGAGAGCGGAGGTCAGGCTGTCAAGCAGGGGGGCGATCGGATGCAGCTCCCGGCTCAACAGGGTGCCGCCGCTGCGCATGCTGGCGCGATGCAGATAGTAACCAATCTGCTGCGAGATGCGGCTTATCTGCTCCAGCATCACCGGCTCCGCCTCGTCGACGCTGATCTTCTCGCCGCGTAGCGAGCGCAGGGTGCTCTGCATCACCGCCAGCGGCGTTTTCAGGCTGTGGGTGAGATCGGTGAGGGTGGTGCGGTATTTGTCATAGCGTTCACGCTCGCTGCGAACCAGGCGGTTAAGGTTGCTGACCAGCCGGGTCAGCTCACGGGTGGTGTTGGGATTGAGCTTTTCGCGGTGGTGCTCCTCCAGCTCACGTACCTCTTTCGCCAGCGACTCGATAGGCCGCAGGCTCCACCATGCGGCGACCCACAGCAGGGGGATCACCAGCAGCAGGTTGGCGGCCAGCACGTAGATAAACCAGCTCCACACCATATAGCTGCGCTTGAGCTCCACCGGAATGGTATCGACCACCACAATGCTGAGCTGGGGCATTTTGCTGGTGGCCGGATAGAGGTTGATCGCCACCGAGTGGGTCATCTCCGAATCGTCGCCCTGCTCGCGGATGGCGTCCAGCTGTTCCTGAATCTCGTGGTTGTTGCGCAGCAGCATGCTGCTGCTGTCGACATCGGCTTCGATCTCATGGAAACCATTGCGCTTCAGCCATTCCGGTTGAATGCGTTTCGCCAGCCAGGGGACATCGCGCTGTGCCCACAGCAGTTTACCCTTCTCATCGTAGATAAGGGTCACCGTCGGGCTTTCCATATTCAGGTTTTCCGGGATATCGACGTCAATAGCGCCGTTCTCCCATTTCGCCAGCATATAAAAGAGATTGCTCTCGCCGCGCAGCAGGCGGAAGGTGGTTTTATCAAAGCTGACGCTGTAGCCCACCAGCGCCACCATGCCATAGGCCAGGGAGAGCACCAGTACGACCCCGGCGGTCGCCAGCAGGAAGCGAACCCGTAATGACAGGGGGAAGATATGCCGCAACAGTCCCTTCATCAGCGCAGTTCGAACAGATACCCCTGGCCGCGCACCGTGGTGATGACGTCCTGTGGGTATTCAGCCTGAATTTTCTTGCGCAGCCGGCCCATCAGTACGTCAATGGTATGGCTTTCGCGCAGTTCGGCATCCGGGTAAAGCTGGAGCATCAGGGAATCTTTGCTGACCACTTTGCCGCGGTTACGGATCAAGGTTTCCATTATGGTGTATTCAAAGGCCGTCAGCTTGATCGGCTGGTCATTCACCGACAGCTCGCGCCGGGAGAGGTCGACCTGGAACGGCGGCAGGGAGATCACCTGCGAGGCCAGGCCGCTGTTGCGGCGCAGCAGCGCCTGCATGCGGGCGGCAACCTCTTCAATATGGAATGGCTTGGTGACGTAATCATCCGCCCCGGCGCTCAGCACTTCCACTTTATCCTGCCATCCTTCGCGGGCGGTCAGCACCAGCACCGGCAGCGACACATCGTGGCTGCGCCAGCGGCGGATCAGCGATAGTCCGTCTTCATCCGGCAGGCCGAGGTCGACGATGGCGATATCCGGGAGATGTTCGCCCAGATAGTAGTCCGCTTCCCTGGCATCTTCCGCCGCATCGACCTGATGGCCCAGCTCCTGCAGCTGAACTTTGAGGTGGTGACGCAGCAAGGCGTTATCCTCAACCACGAGTACGCGCATGACTGTTCTCCCTTCCTGTGTTGATAGTAATCTGACGCTCATTATATACGCAAAATATAAACAGCTGTTAAATAAAGCTTTTTATACCAACGGCGCATAACACCGCCAGGCAGGCCAGCCTTCGGCGATGCCCTTTGCGCATAGTGCATGGAACTCCTTCATTCTATGCGTAATTTCAGCAAACGCCCAGCGGCAGAGCGCGGGCAGTGCGCGGGTTGGTGATGTTAATTTTTTGTGTAATAGTGCTGGGATCACCTCTCAATGACGCCGCAGGTTATCCATTATGTCTCAGCAGAAAAGTGCGGACTGGGTCAGGCTGGCGCAGTCGCCCAGTCAGACGGAACGCATCGAAGCCTTCTTCGGCGGCCACGGCTACGAGCCGCACCGGCATGATACCTATGCTATCGGCCAGACGATCGCCGGCGTGCAGAGCTTTCACTATCGCGGCGGACTCCAGCACAGCCTGCCCGGCGGGACGATGGTGCTTCACCCGGACGAAATACACGACGGCGAGGCGGGCACCGAGGCGGGGTTTCACTACCGCATGGTCTATATCGAACCGGCGCTGATCCAGAAGATACTCGGCGGCAGGCCATTGCCGTTTATCCCCGGCGGCCTGTCGGCGGATCCGCGCCTGCGTTGCGCCGCGCAGCCGTTGTTAAAAGCGGTCACGGACACCTTCGAGCCGCTGGAGGAAGAGGATGCTCTGTACGACCTGGCGCAGACCCTGGCTGTGGTCGGCGGGCAGCGTTCCCGTCGCCAGGCATTTGACTATCAGGCGGCGGAGAGGGCCCGGGAGTATATCCATGCCTGTTTTATGCAGGATATGACCCTCGACACCTTATCGCAGGTCAGCGGCCGGGACCGCTGGAGCCTGAGCCGGGATTTCAGAACGCTGTACGGCACCAGCCCGTGGCGTTACGTCATGATGCGCCGGCTTGATTTTTGCCGCCAGCGGATGCGCGCCGGGGAACGTCTGGTGGATATTGCCGCCGACGCGGGGTTTGCCGATCAGAGCCACATGACGCGCCAGTTTATCAGCCGCTTTGGTCTCTCTCCGGGCCGCTGGCTGCGGGCGATCCGCGGCTAGCGCGGTTCAGGTTGCACAATCGTTCAAGCGTGACCGCGGCGAGGCGAACTATGCTGACTGCCTTTATCACAAGGAGACAGCCCATGTATCAACTCGTTAATCTTGCTCAGAAATTTTCCCTGTTCAGCGAACAATGGCAGCCCAAAGTGGTGGCTGAGATGAACGACTATCAGTTCAAGATCGTGCGCATCGCCGGCGATTTTATCTGGCACAGCCACCCGGAAACCGATGAGACACTGATGGTGGTGGAGGGGGTATTACGCGTGGACTTCCGTGATGGGCACGTGCTGGTGAAGGCCGGGGAGATGATCGTCGTGCCGCGCGGGGTGGAACATAAGACCTCGGCGGAGACGGAAGCGAAGCTCATGCTGATTGAGCCGCGTGGCGTGCTGAATACCGGCCATGAGGGCGGCGAGCGGACGGCGGTGAACGACGTCTGGATCTGATTGCTTTCCGGCGACAAAACGCCCCTCTTTCCGGCGGAAAGAGGGGCAGGGCGATTATTTCAGCTCGTCAACCATGGTGGTTGCCCGACCAATATAGTTGGCCGGAGTCATCGCTTTGAGGCGCACTTTTTCGTCTTCCGGCAGGGCGAGGCTGTCAATAAACTGCTTCATCCCTTCCGCGTCAACGCGTTTGCCGCGGGTCAGCTCTTTCAGCTTCTCGTACGGTTTTTCGATACCGTAACGGCGCATCACGGTCTGGATCGGCTCAGCCAGTACTTCCCAGTTGTGATCCAGTTCGTCCAGCAGGCGATCCTGGTTCAGCTCCAGCTTGCTGATCCCTTTGAGGGTGGACTGATAGGCGATCAGCGCATAGCCGATTCCCACGCCGAGGTTACGCAGGACGGTGGAGTCGGTCAGGTCGCGCTGCCAGCGGGAAACCGGCAGTTTGCTGGCCAGGTGCTGCATGACCGCATTGGCCAGGCCGAGGTTGCCTTCGGAGTTTTCGAAGTCAATCGGGTTCACCTTGTGCGGCATGGTGGAGGAGCCGATCTCTCCGGCGATGGTCTTCTGTTTGAAGTGGTTGAGCGCGATGTAGCCCCACACATCGCGATCGAAATCGATCAGAATGGTGTTGAAGCGCGCGATGCAGTCAAACAGCTCAGCGATGTAGTCATGCGGCTCGATCTGGGTGGTGTACGGGTTCCACTGAATCCCCAGCGAGGTGACGAACTCTTCGCTGAACTGATGCCAGTCGACTTCCGGGTAGGCCGCGATGTGGGCGTTGTAGTTACCCACCGCGCCGTTGATTTTACCGAGGATTTCCACCTGGTTCAGCTGACGGTACTGGCGCTCCATACGGTAGGCGACGTTCGCCATCTCTTTACCCATGGTGGACGGCGTTGCCGGCTGACCGTGGGTACGGGAGAGCAGCGGCACATCGCGGTACTGGGTTGCCAGATCTTTTACCGCGTCAATCAGCTTGCGCCAGTAAGGCAGAACCACTTCGTCGCGGGCGGTTTTCAGCATCAGCGCGTGGGAGAGGTTATTGATGTCTTCAGACGTACAGGCGAAGTGAATAAACTCCGACACGGCGTGCAGCTCGGCGACGTCAGCGACTTTCTCTTTCAGAAAATACTCTACCGCTTTCACGTCGTGGTTAGTGGTGCGCTCGATGGTTTTGATGCGCTCCGCGTCTTCGACGCTGAAATCGGCGACGATTTTGTCAAGGAAACCGTTTGCGTCGGCAGCAAAAGCAGGAACTTCCTTGATCGCTGCGTGGGCGGCCAGTTTTTGCAGCCAACGTACTTCCACCTGAACGCGGAATTTCAGCAAACCGAATTCGCTGAAGATACCGCGCAGCGCGCTGACTTTATCGCCGTAGCGGCCGTCTACAGGGGAAACGGCGGTCAGTGAGGATAATTCCATAGATCACAACTCCGGGGTTAAATGAGCAAGAATTTGCTTTGCCTGGTTAACCAGACGATTACGGGAAAACATAAGCTGCAGACGTCCGCCGCCCACCTGATGCCAGAGCACCGCGGCGCGAATACCCGCCAGCAGCGCTGAGCGAACTTTCGCCTGCACCTGCGGGCTTTGCAGCACGGCAGGGGAGCCGGTCACCTGAATACGCGGCCCCAGCGGGCTTATCACGTCAACATAGATGCCTGCCATGGCGCTGAGCAGCGTTTCGGACTGCAGGTCAAAGTGTTCCAGTTGACGGTGCAGGCCGGCGATGCGGTTGCCGAGCGTGTCCATCGCCCCTTTACTGGCGGCGAGCTTGCGCTCCAGCACCATCAGGCTCAGGGTATAGCGCGTCAGTTCAGCATTGAGGCCCTGACGGCTGCTGGTATTGAGCACCCCGAGCAGCGTTTCAAGGCCGAGGCGAAGATTGGCTTCACTGCCACCGAACACCGCCAGCGTCGACTCGGGATCGAGGTCGATGATGCTGTTCAGCGACACATGCAGGGCATCGCTGTCGCAATGTCCCTGATGCGCCAGTTGCTGAACCAGTCGTGCCGCCTGGCAAACGCCAGCCAGCGCCAGCGTGATGTCATAGTAATTCTTCGCCACACATACTCCTTGTCAGCCGTCGGGGCGGTTCGTCCCGACGGAAATAACGCGCGTTCAGGACTGCAGAGGCAGTCGTTGTTCAATAATTCCGCCGCCGAGGCACACTTCACCCAGATAGAACACTGCGGACTGGCCCGGGGTGACCGCCGCGACCGGCTCATCAAAGCGAACTTCGATACGGTCTTCATCCAGCGCGGTGACGGTGCAGGGGATATCGGTCTGGCGATAGCGGGTTTTCACCGTGCAGCGCAGGGTGCCCTGCAGCGGTTCACGGTCAACCCAGTGCAGCTGTTGGGCAATCAGGCCGACGGACATCAGGCGCGGGTGGTCATGGCCCTGGGCGACGATAAGAATATTATTCTCAACGTCTTTATCGACCACGTACCACGGATCTTCGCTACCCTCTTTGGTGCCGCCGATGCCCAGCCCTTTACGCTGGCCCAGCGTATGGTACATCAGCCCCTGATGGGTACCGATCTCCTCGCCGTCGACGGTGAGAATTTTGCCCGGCTGCGCCGGCAGATAGCGGCCAAGGAAATCGCGGAATTTACGTTCGCCGATAAAGCAGATGCCGGTGGAATCTTTTTTCTTCGCGGTGATCAGATCCAGCTCTTCGGCGATCTTACGCACCTGCGGTTTTTCCAGCTCACCCACCGGGAATAGGCTCTGGGCAATCTGCTCGTGGCTAAGGGTATAGAGGAAGTAGCTCTGATCTTTGTTACCGTCGAGGCCGCGCAGCAGCTGGCTTTTGCCGTCGACATCGGCGCGGCGCACATAGTGCCCGGTGGCGATGTAGTCGGCGCCGAGGTCTTCGGCGGCAAACTCGAGGAAGGCTTTAAACTTGATCTCTTTATTGCACAGAATATCCGGGTTCGGCGTGCGGCCGGCTTTGTACTCTTCCAGGAAGAGCTCAAAGACGTTGTCCCAATATTCGGCGGCAAAGTTAACGGTGTGCAGTTCAATGCCCAGCTTATCGCAGACCGCTTGCGCATCGGCAAGGTCGGCGGCGGCGGTGCAGTATTCCTCGCCGTCGTCTTCCTCCCAGTTCTTCATGAACAGGCCTTCCACCTTATACCCTTGCTGCAGCAGCAGGTACGCGGAGACCGAGGAGTCGACGCCGCCGGACATGCCGACGATCACTTTTTTCTGGCTTTCTGACATGGAAATACTCGCTACATTGAACTTCGAGGCGGCGTATTCTAGCACGCGCTCACCGTTCATTCACCCCCTGTGAACGGCCAGTTAAATGCGCCAATCAGCGACAGCGGCTGGCGCGGGTCCTGCAGGTAGCAGCGAATGCTTTCGGCAACCAGCGGCGAGCGCAGGTTCGGCGCGTTAAGAATTTCCTCAGCACTGAGCCACAGGCAGCGATCGATATCGCTGTCATGCGGTTCGGTGGCGCACAGATCGCTAAGTTCGATGGCGAACAGGAAGCGCAGAAACGGGGTGTTATCGGGAGCGACCCACTGGTGCATGCGAATGAAGTGCTGCGGCGTGGCGCGAATGCCGGTCTCTTCCCACAGTTCGCGTTCGGCGGCCTGCAGCAGCGTCTCATTGGCCTCCAGGTGGCCCGCCGGCTGGTTCCACAGCGCTTTGCCGTTAATGGTCTCTTCGACGATGAGGAATTTATTCTCGGCGTGAACCACGCAGGCAACGGTGACATGAGGTTTAAACATCGCTTTTCCTTTTTAGTTATTCGGCTTTACGCCATTCGCCGTTGGCCAGCCCGTCAAGCGTATAGCCGCCCATGGCGTAGCGGATCAGACGCAGGGTGGGGAAGCCGACGTGGGCGGTCATCCGGCGCACCTGGCGGTTACGTCCCTCGTAAAGGGTGATTTTCAGCCAGCGGGTGGGGATCGATTTGCGCTCGCGAATAGGCGGGTTGCGCGGCCACAGCCATGCGGGCTCCTCCACCACTTCCACGCCAGCAGGCAGGGTGGGGCCATCGTTGAGCGTGACGCCGTTGCGTAGCGCGGCCAGCGCCTCGGCGGTGGGTTCGCCTTCCACCTGGACGTAGTAAATCTTGCCGGTGCGTTTACCCGGCTGGGTTAGCTTCGCCTGCAGCGCGCCATCGTTGGTCAGCACCAGCAGGCCTTCGCTGTCGCGGTCAAGACGACCGGCGGCGTAGACGCCCGCCACGGGGATAAAATCTTTCAGCGTGCTGCGCCCGGCTTCGTCGGTAAATTGCGGCAACACATCATAGGGTTTATTGAACAAAATCACAGTTTTTGGCTGGCGTTCTTTACGTTGTCTGGTGACTTGTTGTGTGCTGAATCGCTCAACGCGATGTTTTCTAAATGAAGTTTTCTGCATGGTATTTTCAGGCTCTATCAATTGCCGCATTATAGCCTAATTACGAATGCCTTTCATGGACGCAAACATTCAGGTAGTATTGACATGCTCATTACAAATTATTAACAAAAAATTGCTCAAACCGATTCGCACTACAGGCAGGAAGGCGACACGGACGCGATAGCTCCGCTTAGCGGGAAAACCCGGTACGCTGGAGCTGGCCGACTCAGCCAACACCAGGCTCGCGTGAAGAGGGAAGAGCAGAACCAGAAGCGCTCGAAGGAGAGGTTAATGGAAAGCAAAGTAGTAGTTCCGGCGGAAGGTCAAAAAATCACCCTGCAAAACGGCAAACTGAACGTCCCTCACAATCCGATTATCCCGTTCATTGAAGGCGACGGTATCGGCGTTGACGTTACCCCAGCGATGCTGAAAGTGGTTGATGCCGCCGTTGAGAAAGCCTATAAGGGCGAGCGTAAAATTTCCTGGATGGAAGTTTACACCGGTGAAAAATCGACCCAAGTCTATGGCCAGGATGTCTGGCTGCCAGCTGAAACCCTCGATCTGATTCGTGACTACCGCGTTGCTATCAAAGGTCCTCTGACCACCCCAGTCGGCGGCGGCATCCGTTCTCTGAACGTGGCGCTGCGCCAGGAGCTGGACCTCTACGTCTGCCTGCGTCCGGTACGTTACTACCAGGGCACCCCGAGCCCGGTTAAGCACCCTGAACTGACCGATATGGTTATCTTCCGTGAAAACTCAGAAGATATCTATGCCGGTATCGAGTGGAAAGCCGACTCTGCTGAAGCAGACAAAGTCATCAAATTCCTGCGCGATGAGATGGGCGTGAAGAAAATTCGCTTCCCGGAACATTGCGGCATCGGCATCAAGCCGTGCTCTGAAGAAGGCACCAAACGCCTGGTTCGCGCCGCGATTGAATACGCGATCACCAACGATCGTGATTCCCTCACCCTGGTGCACAAAGGCAACATCATGAAGTTCACCGAAGGCGCGTTCAAAGACTGGGGCTACCAGCTGGCTCGCGAAGAGTTCGGCGGCGAGCTGATCGACGGCGGCCCGTGGGTGAAAATCAAGAACCCGAACACCGGCAAAGAGATCGTGGTGAAAGACGTGATCGCCGATGCGTTCCTGCAGCAGATCCTGCTGCGTCCGGCGGAATACGACGTTATCGCCTGTATGAACCTGAACGGCGACTACATCTCTGACGCGCTGGCGGCACAGGTTGGCGGTATCGGTATCGCCCCGGGCGCCAACATCGGTGACGAGTGCGCGCTGTTCGAAGCGACTCACGGTACTGCGCCGAAGTATGCTGGCCAGGACAAAGTGAACCCGGGCTCCATCATCCTGTCCGCAGAGATGATGCTGCGCCACATGCAGTGGTTCGAAGCCGCAGACCTGATCGTCAAAGGCATGGAAGGCGCTATCGCCGCCAAGACCGTGACCTATGACTTCGAACGTCTGATGGAAGGCGCTAAACTGCTGAAATGTAGCGAGTTTGGCGACGCGATTATCGCGAACATGTAATCTGGCCCTCAGATTATGTCAGAACGGGAACCTGGTGGTTCCCGTTTTTATTATTAGCTTTCGAACGGTTATCAAAATTTTATCAAAACAAGTTATCAAAACCCCTCCCGAAAAACCTCATAAGGCCACCGTTGTCCACCCCTTACCTCGATCATCATGGTACCTATCCGTTTGTTGTTGAGTTTTATGTCCAAGTAAATCTTTCGTGTTTATACCCTGGGCTTTATATAACCGCTCGGAAAGCGATCTTTGTTCATGGAAAGTTGCCGGTGTACCTTGTCCCCAGTCAATATCTGCACTGTCTCTTGCCTTGCTGAAATTCATGGTCAGTGTTCTGGGTTTCACCTGCGCTCCTCGCTCAGCCTGTGAGGTGGTTCTAAAGAAATGAACCAAATAAGGGCTTACTGCATAATCCCGGCAACGACTGATTACATCTCGGAGGCTCCAATTGATTGCGTTGCAACGCAGAGCTAATGGTATAGCGATTTTGCTTCCGGTTTTCTCTTGCTCAACGTGTAGATGATCGTCCCAGATGTCCGAGAATTTCATACGGGATATATCACCTAGTCGCTGTCCTGTTACTATGGCTAAAAGCATGGCGTTCCCCATGTATTTGTGATTTTCATCGGCTATATCAAAAATCTTTTGCCATTCCTCCAGAGTGAGGCGCTGGCGAGTGATCTTTCTACGAGGTTGTTTAGTTGCTAGTGCAGGGTTATAACCAGGAGGTACTTCTCCCGCATGCTGAGCTTCTTTAAAAACATCTATTAGGACAGAGCGAATGACCTGAGCCATTCTGGGTTGTCCCTCCGCTAAATATTCATCAAGAATTTGCGCAACATCTCGAACATTGACAGCGGATATTAATTTCATTCCTACACGTTCCTTAAGCAGAGATACTGGTTTTGCTTTTTGTTTGATAGTGTTTTCTTTAATATCTCCGGACTTTAATCTTTCCTGCTGAATCTTCCAGTAACGTTCAAGCCAGGTGTTAGTTGATATTGATTTTCCTGAGTTGGTGGATATTCTGTCAGTGATTGCCATTATCTGGCGGGTTTGCTGTTCCGCCAGTCTTTTATTTGCTTCAATAGCTATTGCCGTGGCCTCTGCTTCATCTGTACCTAGACTATGAAACTTACCAGTTATCGGGTGCTTATAACGCCAGTATACTTTATTAACCTTTCTACTGTAGAGCGGGTATAAATTTGGAATAGATATATTATTTTTACGTGGTCTGGCAGCCATCGTTCAAAATCCTCTGCAAAAGAACAGGGTCGCTTTTCTTTACTACAGGAGTGGTCAATGTACCGACCAACTCAGCATCCTCCCTGACGCGCCAGAATCGACCTTCTTTTTTGGCTGGGGGAGAAAACATATTCTGTTTAGCATAATTCCTGAGAGTGGAAACACTTGGAGGATTGCTTCTGTATTTCTCGTTTGCCCACTCTTCAAGGGTTAACATCTGGAGCATATGTTTTACCTCATTATGGCCCATTGCTGGGCCAGTATCTGAAAATAAAAAATCAGTTTTGCATCAATTTTTGCAGCACCTGATTGCCGGAAATTATTCGCTGCCAGATTGCTGATACATAGCGGGCCTGATGAATAGCATCAGCGAGGGCATTGTGACGATCACCTTCAAACGGGATCGTTGTTTTGGGGTCGAAGCCAATGGCCTGGCCGAGCTCTACCATTGTTCGTACGTCCCGATCGTTCCAGTATTCCCACGGATAATCTTCAGCAATGCAATCGTAAGAAGAACGCAGAATGGAGTTATCGAATGACGCACCGTTACCCCATACCTGTGCCTTTTTGCTCCCGCCAGCAACATTATCAGAGACAAATTCTCTGAACTGGAGTAATGCATCCAGCAACGGGATAGCATCATCATTTACGATCGCAGAGCGTGCTTCGGAGGACTGCTTAAGCCACCAGATAACAGTAGATGGATCGATTACGGCGCCCCAGTTCACAGAGGATTCAAGGCATACGACTTTATAGAAACTTTCTCCAATAGAGCCGGTTGCCGGGTCAAAAACAACCGCACCAATAGCGACGATAGGGGCGTTATGTTTTTTACCCATGGTTTCCAGATCAACCATAACGTGAACATAATCAATAGGCTGATCTTCCTCCTTATTATGAGGACCGGATTCAATATCTACAGCATCCGTTTGATGAACAACTTCATCTGTTTTTTCTTTTTGGTTAACCTTGCCCGTAACGTCAACAAGACTGTCAATGGAAAATACTCCGTCCCCAATTTTTGAAACTTCAAGCTGCCTGGTCTTAGAAAGGTCTTCGGTTACCCACTTCGGATCCGTAGGGTCGCTAATCCCTTCAACATATTCGCCGCGCTCGGAGGCCAGAACCTGATTAGCGTCTGGACGTTGCTTTTGAGCCTCTTTTACCAGTTCGGTACCAACTGCTTTAAAGTCGGAGGAGAGTGTTTCCAGGTTTGCGCTGCTATCCTCTCCGGTGATTGCTTGGTTTATTGCATCCAGAGTGACTGCAGCAGATGGAATATGCCCCGCCTTGGCAAGCGTTTCAGCGCTCGGGGTATCATGCTTATGTTCAGTCAGATTCGCGTTGATGTAGCCACGCAACCGATCTGGAAAAGGAGTTATTCCACCGGATGCTTCCCTGATCAGTGCAAAAATCGCTGCACGGGAATAATCAAGGATGCCTGGTGTGCTCCGTAATGCTGCAGACCATTCTTTAAATGGACTTTCTTTCTTCTGTACTATTTCCTTTGCGCGGCGGTGGACTGATGCCGGAAAATTATAGATATCAAAATCCATAGGCATCGTTGCAAGAGCGATCTCTATATCCAGAGTATCCAGCGAATGCTGATAATCCGGATTGCGGTCAGTTTTGTTACCGCCCCCAGCATTGGCGCCGGCATCGGTTTTGTTTATTGAGGTGATATAGTTTCCAGCAGCCCATTCCTTTGTAAGGATCCCGCGGTCAATGTGCGACGTTTCACGCCACAATTTGGCGAACTGAATTTGCTTGCCGAGCTCATGGCGTTTCCCCACAGGAAATACGCTCTTAAATGCACTGGTAAATTTCCACAGGCCAGGCATATCATATTTTTTAAGCTCCGGAATATTTTCTGCCGTCAGCAGCAGATTCTGCACACCGTGATTATCCGTATCCATTTCCATCGCTGAAAGGCGGTTACGATGAGGAATGCTAATGTGATACACGTGACGCTCGTCGGCCATATACTGGGCAAGCAGCTGCGTGCGGAATGACATTTCCGCCAGGTTGAAGAGTGCTTCTTCATTGTTCGAATAGTCCTCTTCATCGCTATTTGCAGGAGAGATATCGTTTTCTGGTTTACTGGAGGGCTGTGGTTCAGCAGCCGCCGGCGCAACGATTTTTTGCCATGTCAGCCCGTCTTCACCACCAAGCTCGTAGCGATCGCACCAGGTGTCATCCAGTACACCTTCTTCCGGTAAGTCATCAACGATGAGCCAGTTGGTGCGGATCGGCAGCTGATGGCTGGCGCCGCGGCCAACGTTAATTTCAGCGTCTTCCAGGATGTCCAGGATTTTGCGCTCGGCGCGAGAATCGGATTTAGCAGAGAACCAGCAGAAGAGACTTTTCGCTTCGTTTGCTTTTGCCTTAGCTTTAATGAGATACGGGTAGTTGTTCATTGCGTTTGGGCTCCTTTGGATTGTAAGATACCCGGCAGCTGATGGCAGCCGCCCTGGTGGTGGTCATTGGTCAAAACTCGATTCCGGAAAGCTTTGGTCGGCTGACCGGGTACTTAACCCGCCTTGCGCGGGTTTTGTGCTTTATGAGGCTTCTGCAGGCTCTTTGCCGTAACCAGGGTATTCCTCTAGCACTTTTATTAAGGTTGCTTGCGCTTCCTGATGCTGCTGCGTAAGAGCCAGTTTTATTGCTGTTCCAAAGGATTCGGCAATCAGCTCAAACTTCCTTGCAAGCCTGGCCGTTTCATCGACTTGTTCGCCCATGGCTTCCATTTCGAAGTTATGTTCAGTCCATACTTCGTCTAAAACATCCTCTTCAACTTCATCACGCAGTGCCTCTTTCACCTCGAGGACCGGCAGGATACCAATGAGTTGCTCAACTGGTGTGTTACTGAATTTCAATGCCAGATCATTAGCTGACATAAAGCCTCCGGAAAAAGGCCCGCCTTGGGCGGGCAAAGATAATTTTTCCAATTTAACCAGAACAGGCCTCGCCTCCTGTTTGGTTACGATGGTGGTATTACCATCACAATGCCCTGTGCACCGGGCATTAGGCTGGTAAGCCATTGGTCAAAATTCGATTAAAAAACCCACAGCAGGCTGTTGGTCGTCAGCCATTTTTTGTGCCTTTCGGTAGGGGAGGCACTGGCCCTGTACTTTTTGTTCATCGGCGTTGCTGTTGCAACTGGCCTCTGATGGATAAACACCGATCAGAACATCAGAGCATTCACCAGTGAGAGCACATACGCTGATGACAAGGGCAAACAGGGTATTCATGCCTCAGCCTCAGGGTTTCCTTTCTGCGCCAGCAAGTAACACAGCTGGCGTAGTCTCACCTCGAACCAGTTCAGGCGGGTCGCCTGGTTCCCGGTAGGTACTCGGGCAAAATCCTTCATAGTTATCTCCAGTTAACTCAGTATTAGGATGTGGTTTTGCAATGCGGCGCCGGGTGCCTCCCGGTGACGGCAGCCAGTTAACAACTACCGCCGACAACTTTTTCCCCACAACGTGTGAATAACCGCCATGTTTACTTTTTTAACTGTGTCGCGTGCGCATAGCCGCATTCACCGCATTGCAAACCCTACTAGTCGTCATGCCTGTCTTTTCACCACTTCAGGCTCGGTGGTATTCTTGGCGTTCTCACACAGCCAAATAAAAGAGAGCAAAATGTCTCGTAGCCCTATACCTGTCTTCTGGTACGAAAATCCCGCTCACTACGAAGAATTCCAAAAAATCCTTTCAGATGCTTACGTCCTTCCCTTTGACTACCACGACTGGCGTATCCGCACCGATAGCATGGTGGAGCGCTACGAAAACAGCGGTATCCAGGCTGTGAAGGTGGTAGCCAGCACTTACGATTTCATCACCTGGTGCCAGGCCCATGGACGTGATATCAGTACCAAAAGCTGCAATGATTACGCGGTCTCCGAATCGGGCCTCCAAATCCTGCGCGACAGAGAGTTTGATTGGGGAGACGAGTAAAAAGTAAATTTTCCCTATCTTGGATATATCTATTCTCATAGTGATGTCCTATCTCATGCCTGTAACGCCGGCCGGCGGAACGTTTAAACCTGCTGCGAATTCTTCTTGTCGTCATCTCATCCGGTGTTTCGTATGCCGCCGGCAGCTACTTCGTGGGCTTCCTGCCTCAATGACCCATACTGCTTTGTGTGTTTTGAAGTTTCACATGTCGTGAAATTGTTGTCAATACAAAATGTGAAATCAAAATTACTCATTTTGTGTAATTTATTGGTAAGGGTACAAAAAAACCGGCTCAAGGCCGGTTATGCAATGCTTATTTTTTGATTGAGTTAGGTGGGGTTGTATCTTCCGCGTAGGTATTTTTCTACATACTCATCAATTTCTTTAAGTCTAAGCTCAAAGGTATCGATCATGCGTTCCTGTTCAGCTTCAGGCAATTGATTGAATAGGGAAAGAACCCTTTTTTGTTTGTCTGTTAACCAGTTCGATGGATCACTTTGTTCGCCAAATAAAATCATAACGGGCGTGGTGCCTAATGCTTTCGCTAAGGACAATGCATCATCTACACCAACGTTTCGATTGCCATATTCATAATTGGCGACACGCGACGCCCCAGACCAGCCACATAATTTCGCAAGCTGCCCTTGGCTCATTCCTTTCTCAGTTCTTAGCGCCTTGATGCGCTCACCGATTTCTTCAGCAAGTGTCTTCATACCCTCACTTTATCACGAAGAGTGAATATTGGTGATTCACGTTTTGTATTGACAGTTATTTCACGATATGTGAACATCGTTTTACACAACAGGAGAACTGTATGAACTACATTTCGCATTTACGGAAAAAAGCCAACATTTCGCAGCAAGCCTTGGCTAAGGCGGCTGGTTGGAACCAACCTCGGTTAGCCAACTATGAAAAATCCTTACGCGTTCCAAGCCTAGCTGATTCTCGTCATATCGTGGCCGCACTTAATACGTTAGGGGTTAGTTGTTCGCTTGATGATGTATTCCCTCCAGAACCCTCAAATCCTAGGGAGAAATAAAAATGCAAACCATCTCTTTTGAAAATTATACCCAAGACATGGCGGTGCAACTGAAAACCAAAAATCACTATTCGCTGACGCGCCGCGATCGCCAGAAGTGTAGGGCTATTTTTGCCGCTGTTCAGGAATGGGAATCTTCATTACCTGGTCGCGCGCAGGAACTCGTCGCACAGCTGGTGGCCGAACAGTGGGAGAAACAAAACGGTCGCGGCATCAGCGTTAATAAACAAAATCTGTACCGCTACCTGAAAAACGAATCTGGATCAGAGAAGTACACCAGTTACGTCATACAGCTTTCAGGAGCGATCGCTGATGCAATGCCTATTGAGATTGCGCGCAAACACGGATTGAAACGTGGATTGACTGAAAGCGAGCTGGTGGCTCAAGCAATCAAAGAGTGTAGCGAAGCGCACCAGGCAAAATTGCTTGGCGCTCCGTTGCAAAAGTTAGAGCGTGAAATTCGGGAGGCAGCAATTGCACTTTTTAACATGCTTCCTGCAGATGCGGCGGGACCACTACTGGCGAGCATAAGCGCCGTAGCGCCACAGTTTTTTTAATCGAGTTTTGACAATGAGTACCGTACAGAAAATAGGGGGGCTTCATGAGCATTGACGCAATGCGATGGGCCAAAAAAGTCAAGACAGGGAAGTCCTCTGCAAAAGCTGTTCTGACCTGGATGGCTGACATGTGCGGAGCTGATCTCTGTGCTTTTCCATCCATTCCTGCGCTGGCTGAAGCAACTGAGCTGGATAAGAAAACGGTCCAGTCGAGCCTGCAGTATTTGGTTTCGATCGGGCTTATTGAAGATACAGGTGAACGGCGTGGAAAGACTAAACAAATCCCGGTTTACCGACTTCTTGGTGTGGAAGAAAGCGTTGCTGAAATTGAACACACCCAAAAACGGGAACATTACCAAAAACGGGATCGTTTAAACATACCCGAAAACGGGGTTGTTACAGCTGAAAAGGCACCCGAAAACGGGACTGTTTCCTGTACGCAAAACAACCAAACGATCCCGTTTTTTCCGTCAAACGATCCCAAAAACGGGATCCGGAATCTACCAGAGGAACCAAAAGATATAACCCCCACACATAGGGTTCTGGTCGAACCAGTTGTGCCTGACTATCCGAATCAACCGGGAATAGTTCCTGGTGAAACACAAGCATTCGGAAAATTTGCGATGTATTTCGGGTGGAAACCTTCCGAGGATTTTCCCCGACTGGCAACCATTTGGGGAATGCCATTAAGACCGGGGATAAATCTTGCTGCCGAGTTAAGCAGCTTCATCGCGTACTGGCAGGCTGAAGGCAGGGCGTTTCACCAGGTCCAGTGGGAGCAAAAACTAGCAAGACATCTTAACCGTGCGGAAGTCCGCCAGAAAAAACCAGTGAATGGGGGTAACGATCATGTGGGAGTACGAGCAGAGCCAGCAGCATCCAGAGCTGTTCAACAGATTCGAGCCGCCCGTGAGCAACGGTTGCGAGCTGCGGGAACAGACGGCCGTAGAAACGGCGTGGCGCCTATGGGAAGTGATGGGCGAAATCTTTTCGAACCGATGGATCCTGAAGAACGGAGAGGAACCATCAGAACTCTGGATCGCTCAGATTGGGTCGATGAGTGAAGCCCAGATTACGCTGGTTTGCCGGCAGTGCATGGAGCGTTGCGCCGCGGGCAGCACATGGCCGCCGGATCTCGCTGAGTTCGTCGCGCTGGTATCTGCTAGCGGTGCTAACCCGTTCAATCTGACATCCGATGCAGTGATGGCGGAGTACAAACGCTGGAGAAACGAGTCTTACCGATATTCGGGAAGCGACAAATACCCATGGAAACAGGATGTTCTGTATCACATTTGCATTGAGATGCGCAGAACCGGAGCTGAGAGGAACCTGACGGAGGGAGAGCTGAAAAAACTGGCAGATAACTTACTCACGAAATGGACCAAACACCTGGCTAACGGGTTTTCGATTCCGCCAATTCGTCAGCAGTTGGCAGCACCGAGACATCCAGTGGGACCGACGCCAGCACAGATTCTGATGGAAGAGTACAAACGCCGCAAGGCGGCAGGTTTAACCAAGTAAACGAGTTTTGACCATGGACAAACAATCAAAAACCAAAGTAACCAAAGCACAGATGGTGCTTGCCATCGTTAGCCGGACGCCAGAATGCGTCCTGCAGGATGTCTGCGATGCGCTCGACTTGCAAGCCAGTACAGCAGGTAACTTGCTGCGGCAGCTCCATGCCGCGGGAAAACTCTATCGTACCCATAACGGCTACCAGTACGTCTATCGAGTGGTTGCAGGTGTTGAGGTTCCCAATGTTGCCCTGCCGCAGACTGCAACACCATTATCTGAAGAGAATGTGAAAAAAGTCCAAAACGCACTGTCCCTGGCGAAGACGCTGGAAGACAAAAAGCTGTGGCGCCGGGCTGCGACTGTTTATACATCGATGCTTGGAATGACAACAACAGCAAACGAGCTCTGGTTGCTTGCCAGAATGCGCAACCGCTGCCTGCGCAACGCGGCGAGGTGCTGACTATGGCTAAAAGAACCCTACTGCAGAAGGTGTGGGATGTTCGGAGGATTATTGATTTTGTAAAAAAGCATGGGCGCATCACAACCGAACAGGTAGCTAGAATGACCGGACTTCCCGTAAAACATATCAGGTTACAGAGAGAACCAAGGGGAGCATTTGCCATGGACGCCTGGCAGCAATCCACCATCGTCGTGCAGCTATCGAGTTTGACTTGATGGAGTCTGTTTAACAAATGCAAGGATTTATAACAATTGAAAAATAAATATCGGCAACAAGATATAGGTGGTAGTACAAATTCAGACAGCAATGCTTGTAGATTTACTGGACATTATAGTCGCGCATATGTTAATAAAATGTTCTAGTTGCAGTTGTGGGGCCTGAGTTGTGGCGGTTCTTTGGAACCGCCATTCATGCTAAGTAATTTGGACCTATGGCATGTTCACAAATGTCAATTTAAGAATGTATTTTTTTAATCAAAAGTGAAGGAGAATGTGAGGGATATTTATGGATGTTGAATACATGCGTGATTTTTTGGGGCTTTCTCAGGACATCCCTGCGTCGGTGTTGCATGAATTTCAAAAGCTCAGTCTTGCGTATTCGTATACTGAAGCACGCTTTCTAGGTGGAAATGCAACTTTTAGAAAGGCCGGCATTTATGCCGAAGTTTTTGTTCGTGATACAAATATCGATGTTGAGCAATACTTTTCTTTCTTTAAAGATCGTTATCTGATGGCAGTGGGTGCTGAAAGAAGACTAGAGGTTCTATCTAATTTCAATAGAGGCATAATAAAAAAAATACGTAACAAGTTAGAATTGGAAAACCCAACTAAGAAAGATAAAGTAGAGGCTATATTCATGGTGGTTATGAGGTTAAGGAATAATGCATTACATGGTAATAAAGCTAAATATCTTTTTGATAAAGAACAGGCTTTACTTTTCGCGCAAGCAAATAATTTCTTGTCGGAGTATTTACGTTATTCCCCAATGAAACAAGACTAGCTTTTCATAACGAACATTTTCAGAAGTGCGGGGTGGATAAAAGGGTTAGGAAATAACACACCTTATTTATTTTCTGCGCCTCGACCTTTTTCTGCGTTAAACAAGAGACGGCTTTATTAAAGATAAGTTAACGATGCTGGATGCTAGCGTATATTTTTATTTTTTACGCGAGGTTGATTTAGTGCGAACAGCTCGCTTTCTCCTTTGCGCCCATTTCTTATATAGTGTACTTCACATAAAACTCTATACTTCGAAAAAAAAATCGATAATGCTGTATGCAATTCGCGAGCCCATGACAGACGCTCAACATCTTTATCGAAAAAATGGGATAGAAAATCACTATTCTCTCTCATATGGAAAACATTATTTCTAAATTTTCTTAGTGAATCTGAATGCGCTTTCATCAACGTCCCTATTTCATTAGAAATAGGTAATAATTCTTGAAAAGTATTAGGGCGTTCATTATTCAGTAAAAGCCGGATGTTTAGCCCTCGAAAACCTTCGCATACAACACCTAAAAAACCTAACCATGTTACAAGGTAAGTTCTCCACTCAAATTTATCTTGACGGTTCAAAAGCCCTTTCTTTTTCATTCTTTCATTAAGCTTGTCGTACTTTTTAAACATGAGGTCAGCTGTTTCAAAATAATGAATCTGGAGTGTTAATACGCGGTCTCGATCGCGACAAGGTAGCATATCATCAGGATTCCGGGCGTCTGTATCTGATGCATAAATAAAAGGAATACCTGTAAAATAGTAAAGGTTATTGTTCAGGGGTGCTATCAGTCCATTATCTAACGCACTCTTCAGCTGTTCATTAACTTCCTCATAATTTCTGAAGCCATAAGATGACAAATTACTTCCAGCAAATTCAGTTAACCACCACGAATTAAAGCCACCTACTTCACCCTGTTCCCCGAAGTCAAAGTCCACCCCCTTTGAATTTAGATACACCCGGCATCCATAGCCATGTTTATAATATTTTCGCCCGTCTTCTAACTCACCTAAAATAGGTATATGATACTCGAGCCATTCATAACAACTGGACGGCATCTGAATACCTGAACGATACATGCTTTTTAAGGCACTCTGAACATTACTTTGAAAGTCAATAATCAAGCGATAAAGATTTTCATTCATTCTGCCAGCTCGCTTTGTATTTTTGCAATAGGAGTTGAAAATTCCCATCGAAACATAAAAGATATTGCTATTGATTATATCGTCATTTCTTAGGGATTGGAACCTTCTACCATGATTTGAGCATTTTTGAGTTGTAAGTTGGTAATATTTAGAATTTCCTTCCTTAATGTAGGTCTCTCATTTAGACTATCAACTCCTGAGCTTTCTGTTTATGAGAAAAATCATCCAGTTGCTAAAAATGCTACTTTTAATAAAGTACAAGCGGTTGTGGATAAGGTAATGATAAATAGCAGATAATATATAGGCATGCTGTTCATGTCTACGCTGCAAGAGCACTAAGTGAAGGAAAATATGCTATCTCATAATTGAGAGACTTTTTAAAGAAGCAATGATAAGTACAATGGTAAACTCATTAACTCATTATGTTGAATATCATACTGCTGAAAAATATTCCTGCCTCACAGCAAGAAGTTTCATTAAATGTTTAACTTGTACTAGCAAGCTAATAGGGGGCAAGTTGATATCGTTGGACATAATTATTAAGCTATCCATCTTTGACGACTCCGTAGCACATGGGAATTAAAAGTAAATAAAAGATTATATTTTGTACTTTCTCTGTTAATTCAAGCCGGCTAAGCAGACTTTTGATTTGGATATGCAAGGCTCTCTGTATCAATAAGAGGTATTTCTTGAATTGAAGTGAAAAAAAGTATATATAGTATTTATAAAAATCACTTACGCAAGAAAGGAATTTATCGTGGCTAAACCTTTAACTAAACTCCGTAGTATGCATGTGGAAGCCTTTCGCGGATTAAAAAATGTAAATATCGCCTTCGGAGAGCGTATTACTGTTATTTGCGGCAAAAATGGCACGTCAAAATCTACAATACTTGGTATTATTGCACAAATTTTTAGTTTCTCTCATGATTATTCAAAGGAACCAGCGGAGTCATTAGGTTCCTTTCGGACCCTTACAGGGAATCGCTTCAAGTCACAATTTAGTGAACATTTTAGATTTTCAAGTAAATTTGATGCACCCGGCGGGATGGAAGTGCAAATAACTCTATATGATGGTGCTTTTCAAAAAGAATTAAATAATTTAAGACTTGGTCTTGTTGATTCAAAATATCATCAGAAAGCAAGACCAGTCCTCAGAAATAATGATGTTTTAGGGAATAAAAATACCAGCCGTAATGTTACTCATCCTGTAATATATCTTAGCCTTCAGAGGCTTCTACCTATAACATTGAGGCCTGAGTATAGCGAGAGGGATGAGCAATATATCATTGATAATAAAAATGAAATATTAGCAATGAACAGAAGGCTACTCATTAAGGAAAATGGAACCTCCATTACTGCGACTACAGGAACTATTGACTCAATGGTTGTACATGGAGACTACTATGACCACGAATCTGTTTCTGTCGGCGAGGATAACGTAGGACAAATTATACAAGCCATATTTTCTTTTAAAAGATTGAAAGAAGAGCTTAAAGATTATCATGGCGGTATTCTACTGATTGATGAGGCGGATGCAGGACTTTTCCCTGCTGCTCAAATTGAACTAATTAACGTTCTTAAGAGAATGGCTAGTAAGCTTGACTTACAAATCGTAATGACTTCTCACTCGCCAATACTTATAGAGGAAGTATTTAAACTTAGCCAACTTGCTGATAAAGATTATAGAACGGTGTATCTCACAGATACATATGGTCCTATTTCGGCTAAGACAAATCTATCATGGCCAGAGATTAATGCTGATTTACTGGTTGATACTATAAAAGTTGATGCTGAAGAGGCATTTCCTAAAATAAATGTATATTTTGAGGATTTTGAGGGGTATTTGTTTTTTAAACAACTAATAACAGAACGACATATAAATAAAATTCTCACGCCACTGAAGGATGTAAATATTAGCTGCAATACTTTGCTTGATTTGATGGCACGTAAAATTCCTGAGTTTATCAATAAAAGTATCATAGTTTTAGATGGTGACGTAGTAAATGATAACGGTCCGAATGCTAAAAAAGCAAAAGCTGAAAAAAGCCTATGCTTGTTGCCGACAATTCTTCCACCTGACCAGCTTTTATTTGAGTTCATGTATAATTTGGATAAGGAAGACTCATATTGGCAAAAAAATAATGGCTTCACAAAGGTAGTGTTTCTTAAAATTAGCGCTGATATAATAGAAAGGCTGAATATAGTCGAGGAAAAAATATCTCTATCAGATGTTATCAAGAATTACAGAAAAGGTAAAAGTGCGGAAAGTGTTAAAGGAGAGTTAAGAACTTTATTCAAGTCTTTTGCTCAAAATGATAAAGTTCGAGAGCTTTTAACTGGTCCGGTAAATAAAAACCCCTTTAGATATTGGCTAAAACATAACCCAGAATATAAAGTTGAATTTAAGAATAAATTTGAATCTAGCTTGATTAATGCGCTCATCAATGGCTTTGGCATTGAGTCTGGCAAAGTGTATGGCTATCTTCAAATTGATAAGTGATTGTTTTTACGTTGAATTATTGTATGGCCATAACCTTTTCAAATTTGGTACAATATTGGCTGATACATACGAGGTGCTTTATGCGGTTTAATACGCCATTACGTTATCCAGGCGGTAAGGGTAAATTGTTCAATTTTATGGATAAAATCATAGGAATGAATAAGTTACAGGATCTGCATTACGCAGAGCCATACGCGGGTGGTGCAGGTTTGGCGTTGAAGTTACTTTTTAAAGAAAGTGCTTCACAAATATATCTTAATGATTTGAATCTTGCTGTATATTCTTTTTGGGATAGTGTGCTCAATCGAACTGATGAATTATGCCACATGATTCTGAGAACTGATGTTACAATGGATGAGTGGCATTTTCAGAAATCAATAATTACGAACCCTGAAAATCAGGATCTTCTTCAACTTGCATTTGCTACATTCTTTCTTAATAGAACAAATCGCTCTGGTATACTTAAGGGGGGAGTGATCGGAGGCAAGAATCAATCAGGAAAATGGAAATTGGATGCCAGATACAATAAGGAGGATTTGATACGGCGGATTAAACTAATAGCCGAAAAAAAGAATCAAATTCATGTTTTTAATCTCGATGCTAATGATTTTATTACAAAAGTAATAATGGCATTGCCACAGAATTCTTTGACATATTTTGACCCTCCATATTATGTTAAGGGGAAAGGGTTATATGAAAATCATTATTTACATGAGGACCACGTTCTAATTTCTACTAGAATACAGTCTGAGATTAAAACACCTTGGATAGTTTCATATGATAATGTTTTGCCAATTCGTACGATGTACAGTTCTGCTAAAACTTTATCTTATGGAATCAATTATAGTGCTCAAGAGCGTTATACCGGAGATGAAGTAATGTATTTTAGCAATGGTCTAAAGTACCCGGAATGTGCTGACCCAGCAAAATTTAAAGTGTAATTAATTTCACATTTTAATTGTAACCCCTCATTTTGAACATCATCTGCTCAGGTGGTGTTCTACAGACCATGCCCCTTGCCTTGATGGTAATTCCACTTATTTTATATGTACCTACAGGGAGGATATACCTCCATTACTTAACAATTCGTGCTGTTAAACCATTGATCAATCACAAGTATAGGTGTACTGTATATACATACAGCTTAAGCGATGGAGGCGTCTATGAAAGTTAAGTTAAGCATTGATTATACTAAAAAAATCTCTAAAGTCTCAGTTCAGGTGATGGAACAACAATTACTGAGTGGGTTCCAGAATCAATTCGGCGAGTACAGTCTGGTTATACGCCGTACAGGCACTGAAGGGTTTACTGTTTACGGTGGTAAAAAAGAGGTTAAGAACACGATTGAGGAAATCCTCTTGCAGACTTGGGAAAGTGCAGACGACTGGTTTATTTGATACAGCTTGCAAGGACTTTCCAGTGTGAAGGGGAGGATTGGTGAAACATAAACAGGAATTACCAAGTAAGGGCTACGCGGTTATTCGGTGTCACGATGGGGCTATTGTTGCAAGACTGCACTCATTTCCGGAATCTGGGCGCGCGCTCATGTACAGACGCGGTGATGAGGTGTCATTCATGCCGTTACAGGATGATGATATTATAGGAACACCGACACTCTTTACGCAGATGCTTGAGCGTGCTGGTTATCGCGTTTGCAAGAATTCTGTTACACTCCTTTCATAGGCCTGAACAACCTATACCTGCTGCGTCGCGGAGATAAACCATGACGCAAACCCCCGAAATATCAAAATTCCATCAGACTGGTGCTCCTTCATCGAGCGCCGGTTTGCTTTCGTCTTCAAAACTAACTTTTCGACAGCAGGAAGTTTTCGATCTGCTGGTGGCCTACATCAATCAGCATGGCTACCCACCTACGCTATCTGAGCTGGCCGATATGCTCGGCGTTAGCTCGTCTAATGCTGTCCTGTTGCATCTGCGTGCGTTAGAGAGAAAAAATTTTATAAAACTCTCTCGCCGTGTCTCCAGAGGAATTTCCATCGTCGGGCGAAAGGAGCCTGTGCTCGCCGTGCAGCTGCTGCAGGAAATGATCGCTGAAGAACCCGGTGCGCGTGAAAGAGCGATTGAGTTTTTGCGACTGTTCGGTGATCAGCCATGAAGAAAAGTTGGTTTTTACACGAGCAACTTTCAGAGGCTGAGGCTACAGAGCTGGTGGAGCGATACCGTAAAAATAACTGTGTGGTTGAGAAAAGCTTGTCCAGAGACTTTGCATCGTGGGAGATCCGCGTGCTGTTGCCGGAATCGAAGAAGCCGCCACGGATTGACAGGACCTACATACAGAAGATGTGGAGGGACTGATGCGAGCTTTGCTTAACGTGGATATTGCACGCCATCTTGGAATTGTGCTGCTTAAGCCGGGTAGTGAATTAATGCCGTTATTCGGTGCCGGCCGAGTTCTTGTTGAAATGCCGCCGGCAAGCATGAAAAAGATACCCAGTGGACGTCTTCCTGATGCCCGGCAGCCGTTGCGGGATGATATGGGGATCAGACCTTTTTTCATGAAGAAGGCAGTTATCACTGCAGCTGGTGGGGTTAGTGCCCTCGAGTCATGGTTGCGTAGGCAGGTTAAAAACTGTCAGTGGACACATTCCGATTACCATCACCATGAGTTCGTCCCGTTTCGCCATGCGACGGGTGTAATAATCGCATGCTGGCACTGTGATAATGAGCTGAAAAACCAAACGGAACAAACCCTCGATCAACTGGTAGGTGTTAACAACGCTGACTGGGTAATCGACACTGCCCGCATCGCGCTTGGTCTGGACGCTCAGCGCTCATTGTCACTGGCGGAGCTATGCTGGTGGGCGGTAGGCGCCGGTATTGGCGATGAAATTACAGAAGAAATGGCGCGCCGATCCCTGCGTATTAAAGACGATGGCATTAAATCGGTTTACAGGGAGAGTGAGATTATTCCGTCGGTACCGGCCACCAGTATTCTTTCTCCCCGTCTCGAAAAAACAATCAAGCCAACGGCAATAACAACGCCGGGCAAGCCTCTGGTTCCTGTGAACGTCGATCCTGTTGCTCCGGCGACACTATTCGCGAGACCTAAGCGGAGCCGATGGTTATCAGCTGACTTTATCTCATGGGTTAAAAAACAGCCGTGTATGTGCTGTGGGCAGCCTGCAGATGATGCACATCATCTTATTGGCTGGGGGCAGGGCGGCGTAGGCACCAAGGCACACGATATTTTTACGATCCCATTATGCCGCAAGCACCACCGCGCTTTGCACCATGACCCTGCCGCTTTTGAGCGTGAATACGGCACCCAGCCGGTATTAATTATTAAATTGCTGGACCGGGCATACGCGCTCGGCGTTCTGGCGTAGTAAGGAGAAGAACAGAATGACACCACGTCAACGCCGTCTACACCGTGCAGGATTAGAAACAGTGGCCGCCGCCCCGCGCAAAAGCTGGCTGGGCCGATTCACTCCCCTTAATGGCATTCAGTCCGCCTGGATAAAATCTCTGCTTACTGTATGGGGAGAAGGTATGAGAGGAGGTGCGGCCCCGCGCAAACCATCAGGACATTCATGCTGGCGAGGTATGAAGGGTGATCACTGGTCAGATAGAGCATTAGAGCGCTTTACGGCAGCAATCGAGCAGGCAAGGAGTGAAGGCTATCGCGGGCGGCAGGCACTAAGCAGGGCGCATGCCATTTTGTGGCCGAAACCTGCAACTGTCGCCATTGACGCTGCGATCACTGAGGATGATGTTGAATTTGTTGAACGATGTGTACTGGCGATATTTGAAACGGGTGATCCTGTTTATCTCGTTGGCGTTAACTATTACACCACCCGCAAAAAAATCTCAGACATAACACGGGAAATACAGTTGGTGGCGCCATGGTTAACAGACAGTGAGGCCCGGAAAAGAGTGCGCTGGTGTCTTGAAATATTCAGAGCAAAAGCTTTCCTTTCTGTTCATAAGGCGATTCATGCGGATTAGCAAAAAGTGCTATGTTGCCTTTTTGGTATTGAAAATGGGCCAGAAAGTTAGATAATTCCTTCATGCTTGGCAGAGCTGCGCCACTCGGCAGCGACAAAAAGCGACAATCTGAATATAACGAAGACCCCGCCCGTGCGGGGTTTTTGCTTTCCGGCGATATGACAGGGGTATTCGCGAGATGCGCTGCATCAATACCCCTGTCATATCGTCGTATTGCATACGCAATCTCACATGCTTCAGCATTCACCGAGGATTTTTAGTGATTTTTTTGAAGATCTCTAGGGCTTCGGTTGTTAACTGATCATGTTCGCTAAAGTAACTGTCACATGCTGCCTGCTTTTGAGCAGGGGATAGATTAGGATTGCTTGTTAATTCAGCAGTTTTAGCTGCTATTTCTGCCAAACGTTCAAAAATCTCTGAAATTCTTTGGTTATCAGTAGATAGCATTTTACTTACCTCGTATTTACCTGATATCAGTGAGTGCTACATTGAGTCAGGGCTTCGCAATAGCTTTAAGTATTAGAATGCATACAATTTAAGTGGGCGTTGTTGGCTTATATTATGGCAGAGGCGCTGGCAGTATGGTCAGATATTGACACTTTGAATGTTTGCATCATAAATTATTGAGGTGGTGAATCCCCCTATGCGGAGGGGCGACCAGTCAGTTACAGACACCTGTAAATGCAGCGCGGGCCATGCCGACTGGGGCATGCTCACCGGGAGGCACCCGGCACCACACTGCCACTAAACTTATTTAAGATTTATGGCAGGTTTACTTTTGCGGTTGCCCTTCTATGTTTATAGAACGTAACGGCAAAAGTGAATGCTTCCTGGTAAATCGGTAGCTCGGACTATTAGGAGTGCCTTCGTTTCGTTACTACCTAGAATGCCTACTTTCTGCCCGCCTTCTGGCGGGCTTTTTTACGCCATCAATAGGGCGCTTCAGAAAGAAAAGGTAAACATCATTTGAAGGCTGCGCTTTGCGTGGCCTTTCTTATTTCAGGCTCACGGGAATCATCATCGATACGGCTCGTTGTTAAATCAGCCCGATGGGCCTGACCCCCTACACGCACAAAGCACCCCGTTAATCCGGAGGTGGAGTATGTATCGAATGGACAAGCTAACAACAGGTATTGCCTACGGAACGTCCGCAGGTAACGCGGGGTTCTGGATGTTGCAATTGCTCGACAAAGTATCCCCATCCCAGTGGGCCGCTATTGGTGTTCTGGGAAGTCTGGTATTTGGCTTGCTGACATACCTGACGAATCTGTACTTCAAAATTAAAGAAGACCGGCGAAAAGCTGCTCGAGGTGAATAATGTCTCCGACACTACGTAAAACTGTTCTTGCGGCGGTGGGCGGCGGGGCCCTGGCGATTGCCTCTGCACTCATCACTGGCCCGATGGGTAATGATGGGCTTGAGGGAGTGCGATACTCCCCTTATCAGGATGTGGTAGGTGTCTGGACGGTTTGCTACGGCCACGCAGGTAAAGACATCATGCTCGGCAAAACCTATACCGAGGCAGAGTGTCGGGCGCTACTAAATAAAGACCTGAATACCGTCGCCTGGCAGATCAACCCTTACATCAAAAAACCGATCCCAGAAACAATGCGTGGGGCTCTGTACTCATTCGCCTATAACGTCGGAGCCGGGAACTTCCAGACCTCTACTCTGCTTCGCAAAATCAACCAGGGTGACCAGAAAGGTGCGTGTGATCAGCTGCGCCGCTGGACCTATGCCAAAGGTAAGCAGTGGAAAGGACTTATTACCCGGAGGGAAATTGAGCGTGAAGTGTGTTTATGGGAGCAAAGATGAGTCGCTTAACCGCCGTTATCATCGCAATAGCAATCCTGCTAATGTCCTGTGCCATTTCATGGCGTATGGGATGGAGTTCCCACGCTGATCACATCAATGCTCAGGCTGCGAAGAAGAGAGAGAAGGCCGAGAATGCCATTAAGCCTGTAGAGGAAAAGGCCGCGACTGCTAACGAAGCGGGTAAGGTCATCTACAAAACAATAACCCGCGACGTGGTGAAATATGTTCAGTCTCCGAATCGTACTGTGTGTAGGTTTGATGATGCTGCTGTGCAGTTGCGTCAGCGCGCCATCGATGCTGCCAACTCCATCCCCGGATTTGATGAGTCCGCCGTGCAAAGCAAGTGACGCAGGGAATGACAGCGATGAAGATTTACAGTCTGATGTAGAAACCGCTCAATGCCTGCGCCAGCTCCGTTTGGATAAGTATCGCTGGCAGGCGTACTATCGGGCGATGAGTAAGTAACAAGCATAGCACATGAAATAAGTGGCCTTAAGTGAACAAAAAATCTGAAAACAAGACATTCAAGCTTTCAGCATCGAAATGTTTGTATCTAATTCAGGGGATGTCATGCACTATAGGATCTCAAACCACTCTAAACTAAGTAGCCACTCATGACAGTAAACTTACTACCACAACTACCATGCGGTTATCGTTACGGCATTGAGCGCTCGATCCGGCCCCAGACTGGTGCGGAATTTTTTCCGCCACAAGGGTGTGTTATCAAATCTGTTAACTTTGGGGATGGTGTGGTTATTTGTGTGCCCATCCAATGGTACATTAAACAATTAGATTTATGGGTCACTGTCTAAGGAGCCATCGAATAATATGTTAGTTACCAGCCTCGTTAGGGCGAACTGATAATTGCTCTCAAAAGACCAGCATAGAAGCCTGTTGCTCTGGTTGAATGTTCCGGCAAGTTGAAAATGATTGGTTCAATGAGCTCTTTCGATATTTAAATGCTATCGATAACTTAAATGAAGCTATCATCACGTTATCACTGCCAGCCAACACCGAAACGGCAGTGGTCAGTTAAAAAGCAGAAAAGCCTCTCTTGGGTGGCTCCTGAGAGATTTTAGTTTTCTAACTGGTACTAACCAAAGGTCGCATATCTATGCGGCCTTTTTTTTAGCCGGTTTCATGGCTTGAGGACATCCTGGACGAGAATATGTGACAAAACCAATCAGGGGAAACAGGAATGCCCTGTGAGCGGATTTACGAATCGGTGCGAACGTCTATCCCCTCTAAGGGATAAAAAAACGATATCCCTTTTAAGAGATAATGAGGAGAAGCAACTTGAAAACGTTGAAAGTCACTATTACAAACCTTCAACAGATTAATGATGGCATTGTCTGTGGGGTCAAAGTCAGATTTAAAGTCATTCAGTCTGGTTGCGTGCTGGTCGAGAAGGTTATATCAGGCAAGGCTACCGCTCCGTTTACCTTATCTTATGATGTCAATGCGAATGATGAATCTCTGGTGGTGGAACATGATCGCCCAGACCTGCAGGAGCTTGTAGTCTCAGCGGCAATTTCCTCTGCAGAGTGTTATAAACCGGATAATACCCTGACCTCTGTCAGTGCTTGGAGCATTCAAACGCAGGGTAAGATATACGCTTCAGGTATGCAGCCAAACATTGATGAGGTATTCAAACGGTTAGATGCTGCTGAGGCACTACTACACTTTATGGGCTGTAAGATTGCGGAACTACAATTAAGATATCGAAATAAATAATAGATCGGCAGACAGCCTGTAACCGTCTGCCATAGCTATTAAGGTCGGTTATGGATATGTTGGATTTGCTTTAGCATCTCCAAGTTTTTCTGGTTGTATTCATCATCAATCTGCGAAAGTTGATGTATTACGACACTCTTCATATCCTGATCAAGGCAAACAAACATAGTTGCCAGAAGACCTTTGAGAGCTCTTATTTCTTTTGCTGCAGACTCCAGAGTTGAGCAATCCACCTCGATGTTATATTTAATTTCTTCTTCCATTTTAAAGTTCCTTAAGCAGAGCTAATCAGCCATTCCTCTGCAAGTACAATATTTAACTGTGTCCCACCACAGATAGGCTGAGCCGCAACCTTACACTCTGAGCTTTCACAGTAACACCCTGATATTTAACCAGTAGCCTCGCATCTGCGGGGCTTTTTTATTCGCAAAAGGTAACGCGATGAAGAACTTAAAAATTGCATACGTAGACGAGAAGCTGGTGGCGATTGAGTGTGACGGATTGTCATGCTCATCGCTGCCCGTTTCAGAGTTTCTCATCGACAGTGCCGCTTTAACTCTTCTCCCTCAACTCATGCTCGAGGATGTTTATGCCGCCACGAGCTAAACGACCTTGCCGGCACAGAGGATGCACGGCTGTGACCAATGATGTCGGAGGATACTGTGAGATGCATAGGCAGCAACACGCTGGTGATGGCTGGCGTAACTATCAGCCCGGAAAAACTCGGCAGGAACGTGGTTATGGTCGACCGTGGGAAATTAAACGGGCCCGTATCATGAAGAGGGATAAATACCTTTGTCAGAACTGCAGGCGAGACGGTATTGCCACGAAAGCCTCAAGTGTCGACCACATCATTCCTAAAGCTCATGGCGGTACCGATGATGACTTTAATCTGGAGTCATTGTGCTGGACCTGCCACAGCAAGAAAACAGCAACAGAGAGAACCCGATGAAGAGTTTCAAAATTGAATACGTTGATGGTGTTTTGACCGTTCTGGAGACGGATGGTCAGTCACGAATGAATGAAGCCGTACATGGCATCCATTTTGAGCATGTCCAGGGCGTCCGCCCAATGCTGAAACTGACGATTGCACATGATATTGCTCCGGCCCCTGTTTCATCACCTGTACTGGATCAGGAGCCTTTAGAGGGGGAGTTGGTGCAGGAACAACAGACAATGGTTCCCGGTGGTCGCCGTTCACGTCATCGTCGTGGAGGTAAGCAATGATGTATCAACGCACGGATCTGACGCTTTCCATGTTCTATGCATCCAGCGCTGATGCAGACGGGAACAAAGTGGCTACGTTGACGATGCAGGTCATCGCTGCAGAGGCTGGGGCCGTCCAGACCAGCCAGCTGCGATGTATCACCGATAGCGCGAAGAAAAAAACGTATAGCGTAGGTGAACAATCTGTCAGTAATGGTTCCGATCCGTTGCTGGTCGCGATTGAGAATTACTGGCGTCAGAGTACGGATGTCGTCGTTAAAGGATTGATCGCCGAGGTGACCGACTTCATCGCAGGGAACATCAACTCAGTCAGCACCTGGATCGGTCAGTTTGGCATGAAGGTGTTCGAGAACCAGCCATTAGATGAACGGCTACCAGAAAGCGTACTGCAGGCCGATGGAGGATCTGCTACAGCGACAGGATCCTGATCGCCGGTATAACAACTGGTGTTCTTTGAACGTCTGAGATACGCCGGCCCACCAATGCGAACCGTATTCGCCGCCGGCGCAGCCGGAATGACGACCTCCACCTCGACAGAGGCAGCTGCAGCCAGGGGTAGGGGGGAGCAAATCCCTGACCCCTTTCGCGCTTCGGGACTGCCCGTTGAAGTCTATTTTTACACGCCAGAAATAAGAAACTTT
>NZ_LOAR01000018.1:0-100633 GCF_001620885.1 Klebsiella sp. D5A
CCAACTGAATAACACATCCCCGTCAATACGGTTCTCGCTGTACGCTTACAATTAAACTACCTTTCTCAACAGCAAAGGCGGGATAACCCTACCTTCGCAGGGTTTCTACGCCTGGTAATATGCCCATGACAGTCTCTAAGACCGCTTAGAGCGAGAAGCGTAAGTGAGAGTTTGTAATGATTACCAGGATGCAGAACTAAAATCGGCCGCTGATAATCAATGAAGAGCAGGTCAGGGTGACCAGCTCCCTTCCGTTTATATATTTCGGGCAGGCGAGCATACGTTTTTACTTAATACTCGTTCACTTTAAGGCTTCGTCTCTGCCGTGATACCAGGTTTCAAAAGCATCAGGGGTCATCGGTTTGGCAAAAAAATAGCCCTGAACTTCATCGCAGCCCAGCCTTCTTAAAATATCAACGGTCCTGGCATCCTCGACGCCTTCGGCCAGAACGATATAGTCGAGCTGCTTGAGGAGTGTGATAACGTTGCGAACAATAATGCGGCTGGCATTGTCGTCAGCAACCTTACTCACAATAGAGCGGTCAAGCTTGATGATGTCCATCGGGATTTGTCGCAGGTAATTAATGTTGCTGTATCCGGAACCAAAATCATCCAGAGATATTTTAAATCCGCGTTGTTTGAGCATGTCCAGGCCGATAAGTGCAGCGGGGCTTTCCAGCATCTTCTCGGTTTCCAGACACTCCACCCCCAGCAGGGCGGGATCCAGACGCGCGTCCAGCATTTTCTGTTCCAGCTCATCGCAGAAATCTGGTCTTGAAAAATCACTGGCAGCCAGATTAATCGACACAGGGAAAGAAAGTCCACGGCTTTGCCAGGCACTCAGTTGCACAATAGTGTGATCGATAACCCATGCTGTGAGTTCACGCATCAGGCTGGTCTTTTCGACCAGAGGAATAAACACACCCGGCAACACTTCGCCATTTTTAGGATGTTGCCATCTAAGCAAAGCTTCGGCTCCGGTTACACGCCCTGTCACCAGTGAGATTTTCGGCTGATAAACCAGATATAAGCCCTGGTTTTCTTGTAGCGCTTGTCTAACTTCAGTAAGAAGGCTGAAATCAGTCTTCTTACGGCTATCCAGTGCGTCATCATAAACTGTAAACTGGCGCCCCTGACTTATCCCTTCATGCAATGCGCTGACTGCACGGCGCAGTATTTCATTCGATGTCAGAGATTTATCGCAAAGCCCGGAGTCACCCATGTGAATATCAAGATCAAGGGGAACTTCAGGGGTAAGCCTGGCCTGGATCCCCTGAAGGCTTTGAGAGATATCTTCTAATGTCCGAGTTTTTTCCTTATGGGTAAAAAAGGCAAATCGTCCAACTGCCACGGCGTAGAGCGGCCCTTCTAAAGGTAGGCGGATCTGCAGCTCTGCGACCATATTACGAAGTAGATTTTCTACGGCAGTCATACCGAGTGAGCGAGCCATTTCGTAGGCTAATGGCATATCAATACAATCAATAATGACGAGCCTGAATACGCCTTCAGTTGAAACCTCTATATCCTTCAGCAGTCGCTGCCGGTTTGGTAATAGCGTGACTATATCGAGGTAGCCGACGGAGTGCCACGAGGCCAGAAAATCCGATATAAGTCCTGCAATCTTTTCAAAAAGATCGAGCTGCTCGTCTGAAAGTTCCCTGGGCTGAGTATCGAGGATACACAAGGTACCTATGGGTACTCCATCCTGGGTTTTAAGTGGGCAGCCTGCATAAAAGCGAATGAATGGAGCCTCTTTCACCGCGTGATAGTCACGAAAGGTAGGGTGCAGATGAGTGTCATGACAAATGAATGTCTTACTCTGCTCCTGGGTCTGTACGCAAAATGCCTCGCTCAGGCTGATTTCAGTGACGGCAACATTTTGGGCTGATTTGATGTATTGCTTTTCTTCATCGAGAACAGAAACAAAGCCCATCGGCATGTTCAGCAATTGGCATATTAGATGAGTATATTTTTTTAACGCATCATCCCGGCCCTTGTCAGGATTTTTCAACAAGTCGATTGCCGCAAGTCTTTTACTTTCATCTCTGCTGAGATCGGTCAACATGGCAAGACATCCTCCGGCGCAATAGGCTTCTGGTTATTCCACACTCAAAGGTAGCATGCATCATTCTTCCAATGGCATATGGTAATACATACGCTGTGACCTGCATAAACTCTCACATTAAAATGTTTCCAGTTGATTGTCTCCCGGAAATGTCGCCCCCGGCCGCCCGGTAATCCATTTGCTGGTTTTGTTTGTGTCAGTAATGTCCGCTCCTGGCACAAAGCAGACGTTAAGACTTACAGCATCGGGAAGCTTCTGGATGCCGCGTCAGCGGCATGGAGGCGCCAGATGAGGCTACATGTGTCTGTGGAGTCAAATGGCGCCGAAAGCCCGGCGTAGCCGGTTACCTGGCTATAAACTCTGCCACCCTACCCCCTGCCCTGATTAGCCTTAACCCGCTAACAGCAATAAAGAAGTAAAAGTAATCCCTTTTAACCCCGGTGAGCGGGCTTTACGGCGTTTACGACGTAAAGGGCGTGATTTCCGGGGCCTAAGCGGCGGCAGCTTGCTGCTGACGCTTAGGGGGATGTTCAAAAAAAATTTCAGCGACATCAGGGAACTTAACACGGTAGCTTGTATCTAACCGTTTGTGGTGATCAGCCACCACTTCTGAAGCAGTGTGAGCCGCTCCCGTTCAGCAAAGAACGTAAAAAAACCGACTAACGGCGGTTTAGCTGTCTGGTCAGGAAGTTGCGCTTGCGAGCCGAGCTGCAAATCCAATGAAGAACATCCCTACCAGCGCGTTTCCGATGGCCGATAACCTCCGGTTTCCTTTCAGACGGCTTAACAGGTAAGAGCCGCAGAAAACGAGGAAGCCGAAATAAACGAGAGTGATGCCTGGCCTCGCTGGGGTCAGTTTGGATATAGAGAATTATTGTACGGTAAGCCTGTGTTTTGAACAGGCTTACCTCTCGCAATGATGTACTCCCGCGCTATACGCCGTTTCCCGTGAATTTTCCTTAATCGGATAACCTAAATGCGATACAGCAAGAGCGGTGACTTAAAAGCGATCGTAGCTGAGGCAAAATCAATCCCTTACGCATCAATATTGGTTAAATAATGCGCTTAACGTACAAAAGTTTCCGATATCCAAACTGACCCCTCGCTGAGCGTGCGTTGCGGATCATCCGCGAATGTTACGCCAACTCTGGCCCGACATTAACCTGCAAGAAGCTTGTTGAGATTCATGATCTTTAGGAAGATCACACCAAAGGCATTGAGGCTCTGCCCCGGATCTCACCTGGCATCATATTTTGCTGAACGGGCATTACACATCAAGAGAAACAATGAGATTATTGACCTGGATGCGCTGGTACCGGGCTGAAACTGAGATGACGAAAAAATTTGAGGTTCCGTCGTAGAACCCCAAACTGGGCCAAAAAAAAATTTAAGTCAGATGTAATCTGTCAGACACCTGTATAAATAACCGGTAACTGTCAGATCAGGCCTGAGCTAATACAGATAAATTCCGTTTGCCAAGCGATCCCTCCTAAGTCCAATCCTGGTAACCGTTTTCGTGAATCCAGACAAGCCCCGCAGGACAAGCATCAGATAAAAACCAATACCCATTAAAAGCGCCACACTCCATCTCTTCAGGCGAATTTGGGAAACTTTCTCTAAATTTAGAGATCTGTTCTTTTATTGTACCAGTCCAGAACACGCCCCCGTTTCCAAACTTTACTTTCCCCTCATACATCAAACGCTCGATAAACCAGAAAAATAACTCTTTCTCTTCATCAAATGACAGCGTTATCTTACCTGATAGGCTAGCTGGGTGAATGTTTTCCCAAATCGTAACCATTGATGCCCCTTCAAGGGCTTCCTTCCTTTTTTCATATTCATCATTCGTAATCATATATAACCCCCTATCTAAACTTGATTTCAAACTTGTTGTCAGAGAGGTTTGAAACTTTATTTATATCTTTATTCCCTATAATATCAATTGTCCATCGAGCTTTAGACTCTTGCGCAATAGTAGAATAATTTCTCAAATTTATAATTTTTCCGTCATACTTAGCGTAGTACACAACACCTTTTGCGTTTCTCACCTCGATAAGAGGTATGCCTCCAGTAAGTGATTGTGCATAAGTATAGATATCTTTCTCATTAAGTGCTTCTGAAGCAAAAACTTTTGTTGTTCCTTTCCTATTACTTCCTCCATCGCTCAACACTTGTGCTATGGACTTGCCAAAAATATTAATATTACCATCTGGTTGTGATTTATCGAAGAGTTTAACTAACTGGCTAGTATTAACTTTCTGAATATCACGTACATAATCTGCTGTTTTCGTTGACAAACCGGTACCTGCAGCCGTTTCGCCTTTAATAAAATCAGCAACAGGCTGAATATTTAGTGTTTTTGTTATATTCAGTTCATCGTAGGCCTTCACTAACTGCTGTGAAAGCTTCTTCAAGTTGTCTTCAGTTTTACCCAGAATCAATGTGCTGCCGGTCGTTACAGCGCCTGTAGGCTATGTTTACCTCATGATTGCACAATGTTTAATCAGGGGCATATCCAGGGGAAGTCCCTTCCATTCGGTAAGCCTGCTTGTTGAACAGACTTACCTATAGCAATAGGGTGTACTCCCGCGCTATACGGCATTTTCTGGGGTTTTGACCTTAATCGGATAACCTAAATACGATAACCGCTGACGCAAAATCAATCGGTTACGAATTGTAGTTGGTTAAATAATGCGCTTAACATACAAAAATTTCAGATCTCCAAACTGACCCCTATTATCGAGTTCGGTGACCGCCTGAGCGATCACCTTTAATACATTGGCAGTTACACAGAATTACTGACAGGCTCCTGAGATAATACACCTAAGTCCAATCCTGATAGCCGTTTTCGTGAATCCAGACAATACCCGCTGGGCAGTTTTCACTTAAAAACCAAAATCCTTCAAATGCATCACAATCCATATCATCCTCAGTTTTGGGAAATGCCATTTCAAAAGCTTCGATCTGTTTGTCGATGCTTCCTGAGAGGAACTTTCCATGGCGAGCAAGTTTGATCTCACCATCCTCCAGCAAACGCCTAATAAACCAGATATAAAGCGATTTTTCTTCTTTATAAGTTAGCTTATAGACGCCATCAACACTTTCGGGGTCGATATTTTTCCATAGCATGGTAGTAGAAGCTCCTCGAAGAAACTCTTTCCTTTCCTGGTATTGTTTTTCGGTTAAATACGTCACCTTACATCCTCTCCTATCTAAATTTTACTTCAAATCTGTTTAATGATGTTTTGGAGGCAGCTTTAATATCGGGATTACCAATGATATCAATTGTCCACCTTGCTCCTGTTTTCTCTGCGGAAGCTGAAAACTCTCGAAGATTGATTGTTTGATTATCGTTTATTTTTGCATACATCAGCCTACCGTCTGGAAGAATCTGCTCTTTAAATGGTATTCCACCAGTTAGAGATGTAGCAAAGCTAATAATTTCATTCTCAGTTAATTTTTCTGAAGCAAAAACTTTAGTTTTACCTCTGGTATCACTCCCTCCAGGCCCCAAAACTTGTTGTAATGACTTCCCAAAAACATTTAATTCAGCGTTAGGGTTTTGTTTGTTAAAAATACTTACTAGTTTGGCAGTGTTATCTTTTTGCAGGCTTTTGACATAATCTGCCGTTTTCGTTGACAAACCGGTACCTGCAACCGTTTCGCCTTTAATAAATCCGGCAACAGGCTGAATATTTAGTGTTTTTGTTATATTCAGTTCATCGTAGGCCTTCACCAACTGCTGTGAAAGCTTTTTCAGGCTGTCTTCGGTTTTACCCAGAATCAATGTGCTGCCGGTCGTTACAGCGCCTGTACCAATGATGGCCTCTGGTGCCACAATATCTGCCGCATAAATACCCGCCTGATTCAGGCAGAGCGCAGGATTTGTTTTACAACCGGCGATAACCAGTCTTGCTGCCAGAACCAGCTCGGGTGCCGCACCAACCAGAGTCATGCCACCTGCGGTCAGCGCCATACCTCCACCGCTGGCAGCAGCCACGATAATCGCCGCTTCCCGCCGGGCCTGAACGCGTTTAGCTGCTTCCTTATCCCCTTTATCTGCCGCCAGAATATCCCGCTGATTATCCAGGGCATACTGTTGCAACATATGCTCCGTCATATTGTAACGGTAAACATTTTGCGCGCTGTCCGCACCGCTGTATGCGCCTTCGGGCGTATGCGTGGTCAGCGCGCCGGTCAACGCGCCAATCACGCGGGCCGTTTGCTCTTTTGCCTCATTACCGTTTAGCGCTTCCTGCAGACGTTGCAACTGGCGCTCTTGCTCATTCAGATTAGCGGGTTCGAACAGCGTGATCTGCATCACGACGCCGGCCAGTTCCGCCGCCAGGGCGCCAGCGGCCGCGCCTTTACCATCACCCCGCCCGATTTCCGCGCTGATGCCAGCAAGGACCGCATGGCTGACCGATTTTCCGGCCACGCCTAACACTTCACCGTTGTCCCCAATCAGCCCTGCGCCTTCGGCCTGAACCTGATTACCAATATTTGATAACAGCGCATTGACCAGATTGTCCTTAAAGCTGCCGCCATTGATGCCGGTGTTCAGGCTGGAGCTGATAACCGACTGCCCGGCCACACGCTGGACAACCTTGCTCCACCCCTCATCCTTTGTCAGAGCCGGCAGACGCGCCTTGTCCGGCGACACACTGACGTTCATCACCTCATCGAATCCGGCCAGCGTCCCGCCTATAGCCATGGAGGTGGCCAGCGATTTGACCGAACTGCTGCTTCCCAGTGCAGACAGGGTTTTTGACAGATTACCCTGGTTTTCAACCAGCGCAACCGCCGCCTGGGAAACCAGGGATGTCATACCCGCATAGGCTGAGCCATACACTGCCGCGGAAGCCGTTGCACCCGTGACGCCGGTTGCTGTGATCGCGCCGCTTCCAGCCAAAGCAGCGAGCCCCGTTCCGGCAGTCACTGCAGCAGCCGCTATCGCAATCACCGCGGCGACAGCCGGATTCAGGCTCTGGCTTTTATAGTTCCAGCTGTCGTAGGCATCCTTGACCACGTTCCACTGTACATCATTGCGGGTGTTCAACCCATTTAGCCATTCGGTACCCGGCTGAACGCCGAGTGCGGTAATGGCTCCCTGCAGCGCCTGACCATTTTTGGTTTTAACATCAGCACTGATGCCGCTTGCCGCATCTACCGTCAGCTTACCGCCGGCGTAAACGGAAGGCAGGACCCATTTCCCTTCGCTGTAGCCCTTATTTGCCTGTTTAATATAAAAGCCTTTCGAGGTGCTGACGGTCTGCTCGAAGGTCGTATTCTTTACTGCCAGGAAATTGACTTTTCCGTTGGTACTGGTCAGCGTCGCATTTTTCCCCGCCTCGATTTTACTGGCTTCATAGGTACTGTCATCGCGACTCAGCAGGTTAAGATTGCCTCCGGCAGTAAACTCCGTCACCCGATTGGTGGTCGTATGCTTTGTCTGCTTAACCGTGGTTTTCTGTCCCCACCATTTCCGTTTGGTGGTTTGTTTCTCATAATGGCTGGACTCTTCCATCGCCTGCGCATAGAGCCAGCCACCTTTCGCCGCCACGTCCATCGTGCCTTTCGCCAGCAGGCGCGATGCCTGGAACAGGATACTGCCGCCAGAAATCACCGTCAGGGCACCGCCCGCATTCAGCGTCACTCCGGTCTGGCTGACGGTTTCCGTCCAGCTGTTACCAGATTCACGATAAACGGTTCCCCGCGCGGACTGAAATTGCATATTTCCGCCGGAGGTCAGCGTGATATTGCCATCCGATGTCAGGGTACTGCCGTTAGCCTGAATACCGCCGTTTGCCGCCAGAGTGATGCCCTTCACGCCCTGAAGACGGGTCAGGACATTCAACTCATCCCGGTTGTTGTCATTGCCGCTGTCCGTCACGCCATAGCCGTAGGCTCCCAGCCAGATAAGTCTCCCTGCCTGGAGGGTCGCCGTTTTCCCGGCCGAAATATCCGCTCCCTGTAGGCCGATATCCGCCGCTGAACTGATCAGCAGGTTACCTCCGGCTTTCAGATGGCTGCGTAACTCGGGTATCCGGTTGTCCGGGAAAAAATCGCTGTAACGGTCGCTGAAACTCCGCATATTCAGGTCCGTATTTGCGGCTGACGTAAGACTGATATTGCCCCCGGCATCAAGACTTGCGCCATTGAGGTTCAGGTGCTTGCCGCTGAGCGTAATATCCCCGGAAGCACGCAGCGGCTCTCCGGGCAGCATCCGGTTAAACAGTTCCTGTTTGCGGGCCTGGGTCAGGACGACGCCTGGCTGTTCATGGCCCAGCATCGCTTCATTTTTATCCAGGGTGATATCACCATTCGCAACCAGAGAAATATTCTGACTCTGAACCGGAAAGCGCGTATTTCTCAGCAGAATATTCCCACCCGCAGAAATTGACAGATCACGACTGGCTTCAATGCTCCCTAGCCAACGCACACCATCTGCATGGAAATAGTTCGGTTGTTCACTGGTATGCGAGTTCACGTCGCCATTGCGGCTGACGAGAGTGATATTCTGTCCCTTAAGTTCACTCTGCCAGGACTCCACCGCGCCACCCGCCACTACGGAGAGATCCTTCCCGGCCGTCAATAGTGCCAGTGCGACCTTGATACCTTTTTCTGACTGAAGGGTGATATCTCCCGCGGCTTTCATCACATCGGTGGTGATAATTTGCCCTGCATGCAAGAAAATGTTTTTCGCCGTAATGGTATCCGGGCGCGACATCACTCCGGAATACTGCACACTGGTATCATAGGGTTCATTACTTTCGATACGATCAGAAAAGTCAGCCACAAAATTTCCACCAGCAATGACTTTACTGGCTAAATGACTTTGCGGGCTCCAGCTATATCCTTTTTCACCACTATCAAGATAGCTCATCGGAGGATAAGGCCAGCCCAGCTGATCATATTGCTTATAGGCTTCAGTATCCGGAATGAATTTATTGAATCGTTCTTTGATCCCTACAGGATAGCTACTGGAAACAAACGTTTTCCCTGTCAGGATGATGTCGCCCTTGGCTTTAAGGATACTGGCATCGTTCAGTAACAAATCAGCATTAATGAAGCTGTTTTTACCCGAGTCAATAACTGCCTCAGGCGTACTCATTTTAACAAAGGTACGAGTACGTTCATCTGGTATCCATCGATCGATATTTCGGGTGACGTATGTGCATTCTTCAACCGAATCGCAGGGTAACATCCATTTTTCCCGCTTCGCATAATCCTCCTGATAAAGGTCTTGTCGGTTTTTTATATCACCATTTTTATGCGCATTAAAAAGTACGCCATAAATTCTCATGCCTTCATTATCTACTGCTTCAGACTGAGTCACTATGGTTAAAACATCGCGCACATTGCTGAGTTTATTGGTTCGTATCACCAGGTCGCCGCTATTCGTCTGGATCCTGGCAGAACGGTTCTCCACCAGAGTCGCTTTGTTGCCCAGGGCATCCTTCTGTATCCACAGATTGTTGTTGCTGTGCAGCGCCGCCCCCTCGCCGGTGTTACGCACCGTGGAGGCAAACACCCGCATATCCCCGTGGGCGGTGGTATTGCTGCGGTTGTCCACGGTAGTGGCCGCCAGCGTCATATCGCGCTCTGCCCGCACACTGCTGCCGGCGGGCGTGACGATGTCCCGGCCACTGACGTTCAGGTCTGCCTGTGCTGTAACATTGCTGAGGGTGATTTTCCCGGCCGTCGTCAGGGAAATATCCCGCTGGGTTGAGGTCACGCTATTCAGGTTGACCCCGACGCCGTCCTCAGTGGCGACAAGGCGGATTTTTCCGGCGTACATGCCGCCCAACGCCTTCGTATCGACAGCAAGCTGAGGCTTTGCGCCCTCACCGGTAATGGGTTTTACCGTGCCATCCTTAAAGCTGACCTGGTTCGCCCCCTGGGTCAGGGTAAGCGTTTTTGCGTTAATTTTTCCGTTCAGCTCGGTTGCCCGGCTGATAATATCAACATACTCCGCGCCGTTTCCGTCAAGGCCGTTGCTGCCGATAATCACCGAGCCTTTCTTAACGGCTAATGCATCCAGAGCCCCTTGTTTATCAAACTGCGGCCTGCCGGTGGTCAGGGTAACCGAAGGCGTATTGATAAACCCGCATCCGTCACAGGTGATACCGTTCGGGTTGGCTATCATTACGCCAGCTTTATTGCCAAAAACTTCCAGCTTGCCTTTTAACTCCGAACGATTGCCGCTGGTCACCTCGTTGATGATAAGTTCGGCCGGTTTGCCTTTTAAGCTGGCGTTACCGTTGTCAATGGTGACGCCCAGCTGGGTTTTTCCGCCCTGCGTCGCGTTATTTAACACGGCGCCGGGGGTCCCTGTGTTGAAATCCTGATAAGTGTTATGTGAAATGCCGGCGGCGTTGGGCGTGGCAATATTCACCACCGGTACATTGCCGGGCTTCATGACAACCTGGGTATTCCCGTTGGCCGCAACGATCCCGGCGGCAATCGCGGGATGTAAAGGCTGAACGGCGGTAAGATAGATCAACAGCCAGCTGGCGCCCCGGGCCAGCGGATGGGCAAGCTTATCCATATCTGAACATCCTTTATTCTGGAGCCACAGGGCCCCTGCTGTGTGCCGGCAGTTAAAGTGAAACGGTGGCCTGCCAGTAAACCACCTGTTTATCCGGGTTCAGTCGGTCGGGATACGACAGCGGGATGCCAAAGGTCAGAGACTGGCTGAGCCAGCGGCCGGCCAGCTCCAGTCCGAGGGAGGTTCCCGTTAGCGTTCCACCCTCGGTTATCCTTTTCTGGTTCACCACGTGCCCGGCATCCAGTGCGACCGTTGCTGACAGTGTTCCCACTTCAGGAACGGTCATCCATTGCCATGTCAGTTCATTGCGCCAGTAGCCGCCGCGGTTGCCGCTGAGATACTGTTCTTTAAATCCTCTGACCGAGTATTGCCCGCCAGCGGATAGCTGCTCGCTGGCATAAAGGCGATCGGGCGTGGTTTGTCCGTATGCGGACGTCAGCCAGTAGAGAGAGGGGGTCAGAGGATAAAACCAGCTTGCACTTGCGCTGAAACGACGAAATTCGCTGCGGGGCAGGTCCGGGTGAGCTGGGTCATCCCGTGTTGCACCGGCGAGAGAGACGCCCTGAGAAAGGGACGGGCCAAAGGTGAGGTAGCCTCCGCCGGTACTCCGGCTGTAGCTCAGTCCGGCGGTCACACTGCTGAGGGTCGGGCTGCTGACGTCAAGGCGTACGCCGCCCAGCCGGTTTTCGGTTTCCCGGCGGGACAGGGCCATATCCAGCGCCAGACGTTGCTTACCGTCCCGCAGTAATGTCCGGCTGGCCGCCAGTCGTTGTGACTGCACGGTGCCTTCATAGCGCCAGCGCAGCGGGGACTCACCGACGGAAAGCGTCTGATAAAAATCAGACCACGCATACTGCGCGCTGAACAACCAGTATCCGTAAGGAACCGAAACGCCCCCCTGCATACTGCGGCTGCGTCTGTCATGGTGATACTCACTGTCCCTTCCTGCCGCCAGTGTCCACTGGTCTGCCAGACCCAGTAGATTGTCTGCCGTCAGACGGGCATTCATCTGCCCGCTGCCGGTGCTTTTCTGACCACTGTTATCTGCGCCCACATCCAGACTGACGGGAAAACGCTGACTGACCGGTACCAGCTCTACCCGGGAAAATCCCTCCCGGCTCCCCGGCAGAATATCAACGGTCAGTGACCGGGAGTTCAGACGGTTGAGCTGTTCCAGCCCCTGTTCAGTGTCGCGGAGATTCAGTATTTGTCCTTCCGCCCGGGGAAAGACCATTCTGAGGGCATTTTCCTGATGACCATCCAGCGTGAGGGTTTCCACCTTCCCTTCCGTGACGGCAATGACCAGGGTGCCTCCGGAAATATCCTGTTCCGGCAACCAGGCGCGTGAGGTGATAAATCCCCGGGAAAGGTAATCCTGGGTGACATCCCGGACCCGCTGCCGGATATCCTGGAGGGTCATACATCCTTCCGCCGGTAGCCTTATCAGTTTACGTTGTGCAGATAGCGGGAGAGCCGTGACGTTCTCCAGTTGGATATACCGGAGTTCAAAGCACGGCCCGGCCGCTTCAGGAGGGGGAGTTTCCGGCAGTGAGGGGGCGGGAGTGGAATAGCGGAGCATGTCGCGCTGCTGTTGCGTCTGCTCCAGTAAAGCCTTCTGTTGCTGCTCAATAGCATTCTGGTCAGCAGGGCTCAGTGTGGCTGCCGACAGGCCTGCGGATATCATACCAGCCAGCAGAAGCCCAAACCTGGCAGAGGATAAACACGACATCAAAAACTCCGTTTTCTGAAATGTTGTGAAATTTAATGTAATTGTTTGTAATTAAATATCCATTAAAATATCACAATTTAATGAGAACTATTGTCATTTCTCGTAGCGCAGGGATGCCGCCAGGCGGCATAAAAGGCGGTGCACCGGATGAAAATAGGCCTCAGAAGTCAGTCCGCCGAAGCCCGGCGTAGCCGGCTACGATTTGACAGGTTCTGCCAATCCTTATCCCCGCCCTGATAAGCCATACCCACTGATAACGCATCAGGAGCTGCTGTACGCGGTCGGAGTGGTCCCGGCAAGGCGATAGCCGCAGTCGGGGCGTATCTCCGCGTTAGCGGGCCGCAGGGCCGCTTACGAGCGTGTACCAGACAACTGACCGCAGCTCCACCCACAGCGATGAAGAAGAGTAGTTACAACACCCATCATTAAAAGCGACACTACTCCCGGCCTTCGGCCGGGGGAGGCGGCGCTTTTCAGTGGTGGGGAGGGGCTCCTGGCCGGCAAACCGGCGCCGGTTTAATGATGGATTTCCTTTTGAATGCTGTAACTAATTTAATTTTCCGGCGGGGGCCCGTCGCGAAGCGATGGGAGCTCTCTCTGATGTTGCCGAACCGGCGCGACCGTCAGGTCGCTGCAAGGGCGGACATTATCCTGAGCCTGTCAACAGGGCAGGCGATGAACAGGTTATGGGTTTACAGGATTTATTAAAGGATCTTTAAAAGAGATACAGAGCTGATGTTTAAAAGGAACCACGCGCCCTGAAAGTCAGACGGCTGGCGCTTTGTGAAAACACCGATTGGCGCTATATGAAATACTCCCTTGCAGTTATATGTGGATAACAGAAATCGGCCGTCAAAAGTGACGCCGGCGATAACATTTAAGGCCACGTTGACGCGAGGAAGACCGGAATTATGGTGAGGAAAGGAGGCCTGAAGATAAGATAATACGTAGTAGCCGGACAACAGGCGTGCGAAAGCCTCCGGCGCCGGCCGGATTTTTTAAGGAAGGAATGTTATAGGGGGACAGTGGCCAGTCGCGTGTAGTTGTTCCCGCGCGACAGCAGCATGCGCTCCTGCACACGGCGCTCAACCTCACGCTTCAGCGCTTCATGATCGCCCCTGAAGCGGCCGGTGGCGTATTCCCGGGTCAGTTGCTGACGCACGCGCGTCTCGATGTCATGACGCTGCCGTGATGCATCCCGCCGTGCAGTATCCCGCTTCCGGCCGTGAGATTTACGCTCAGCCTGATAGCTGCGAAAACGCTCACGCACAAACCGCCACGCTTTAGCGATCAGTTCGTCCATATCCAGCGGTTTCAGTTTCTGCTTTTTGCGCTGCAGGTTTTCCCACTCCACACGGCTGCGGCGCGCGGCCACCACAGCCACCTCAGAAACGTCAAGCGCGGAAAACAGAGCCGGGGTGAAGGTGATATCGGTCGGGATGTTACAGCCGATCTGCGGGTCATATTCCGTCTGATAGGTGATGAGCCCCAGCTCCGCCAGAAACTTCAGCGCCCGGGTGGCACGGCTGACTGACAGGTTGCCGCTCCTGGACTCGGTGGCCAGTCCACACTCGATGGCCATATTGGTAATCGAGCGCTGCACGCGATTGGCCAGCGGATCATAGTGAAAACACATTGCCTGCAGTAGCGCGTCAATTGCACGCCGGCGCAACAGTGGCGGCATCCTGTGCCGCTTACCCAGCGAACGCAAAAACGCCACATGAATGGAAAAATCAAAACGGGACGTGAAGCCTTCGGCTTTCGCCATCAGCTTACGGCAGAACGGCAGTGTTTTTTTGCCTTCACGCGCCATAAAACGTGGCTCAGCATTTTTCACTTGCACGTAATGAAACGATTTTTGGGGATTCTGTTCTGTCACCGCTTCCTGCGCTTATGTTGCACAGAAGGAGTAAAGCACAGAAACTGATCTTGAAGTTTTCTGAGCATGTACATATACTCCCTGCATAGAGCAACACGTTCTATGCAGTTTATGAAGGCCCCGTTAATCTTTTCGCTCCGCCAAGAATGAAGAAGATTATCGGGGTTTTTGCTTTTTGATTCCGGGGTCAAACCTCAGCAGAACCAGTTCCCTGCCACATTACGGCGTGGCCAGCCAAGAATATCTAAACGATCAGTAATCTAGCACCCATAGCAGGTATGATCAAGAATGTGACGTCGTTACGTCAATTCCTAGTTTCGCAGATTCCCTTTCAATCAGCCTCTCAATCATTTCTGCTTGAGTAATTCCTTCATTCTCACACATGATTTGAAGCTGGTTTTTAAGCTTATCCCGCACAAATACTCTCACCTCTTTGTGCGTCGCTTTTTTTCGGGCAACAGCTTTCTGCTGACGTTCAGCCGCAGAAACAGGATTGCCCTTTCTATAGGGACGTTTAGATGAGGAAGTAACTCCGTTAACGACCTGTGACATCTCTGCCTCCTCAAGCATATAACTGAATACTTGAACAAAGATACTACACGTCGCTACATGCAGCGAGAGTTACGTTATTTTTTGTTATATAACCAGCCCTTGTTGGCGCAACGAGCAGGTTATTGAGCGAGGGGGTTAATACGAGGAACTCCAGTCTTTTCCCGTCTCCCAACGAGTTTGCCAGTGCTGCAGATAGCGTTGAGCAACGACTGGATCATCCCATACGACAAGCACGTTCTCTGAATTGCCCCGATCGGCGGAGCGGGTGAAGTTAAAGGACCCCACTTCAACATTACGGCCGTCGGCAATGATGACTTTGTCGTGCATGATTTTGTACTGCGACACTGTGCGAACCGGGATGCCGGTATTGACCAGAAGATTCATGGCCGCCAGGCTCGCCTGGTTTTGCTTGCCGGTATTGGCTTTCCAGTCCAGAACCACTTTCACATCGACACCACGCCGCTTTGCCCTGACAAGCGCACCGGCGACTTCAGGTGAGGTAAAGGAATACCCCATCAGCCGGATTTCCTGCTGCGCAGAATCAATAGTCTTCAGGACCAGCTGCAGAGCCGTTCCTTCCGGAGAATATCCCGTCTCGATGCTGGCGGCATACACGGCCGGAAGAGGTGCACACAAAGCCAGGCTGATAAGCCCCGGCAGACAACATTTGCGGAGTGTACGGTTAATTTTTTTCACAGTATTTCCTTAACGGGTGTTTTAAGAAACGCCGGGAGCGGGGGAAACTGGCTTTTCCCCGCTCCCGGGTTGGACAACGACGCCATGCGGAGGCGTCAGGATTTTGTGGTATGCCTAAACCAGTAGCAGACGGGTCCATCGCCGGTATCGTGGACAGAGCCCAGAAACCAGCTATCATCATCCGGCGGTTCCGGTATCCAGCCACGGGCATCCGGGGCTTCATCCGTAAATCCGGCAGCGAAAGCTTCTGGCGCTTCATCGCGCATTGTCATCACAAAGCACTGAAGTTTATTGGTTCTGAGCCAGTAGCTTAATTCTGCGGAAGTTTCACAGCCACTTCGTGCCAGCGCAGGATGTGTCCAGTACCCCTGTTCATCACGTTTCACTTCGGCGGCGATAATCATTTTTCTTACTCCTGTTCATTTTTATTTGATAATTAACACTCAATAAGAATGCCTGTGCATTTCATAAATCACGCGTCGTGATGCAATGAAAATATTGAAATCAGTTAAATACTGAAAGTGGATGATTTAAATTGAAAGTTGAGCACTTATAAGCGTCACATTCCCCCGGGACGAGGCAGTCCCGAATCGGCCATTCAGTGTACCGAACGGCTTGTCATTCTTCGCGTCTGCCCATACCCGGGCAACACACACGCCTCAGCCACAACGCCTTTCACCCTTTTACCTCTCTTTCGTTTGAATATATTTTTCTGACTGTGAGACAATAATAAACACAAAAGACCTTTCCGGACGGGAGTAATACCAGAACGGACGCAGTCACATATAATAACCACACCATACAGAGTTAATGTTTTTAAGATAATGTGGGATCTGTCAGGTCGTGGATATTTACAACCTGACAGCCTATATTTATTCCGTTATAAATCTTTCCAGTCAGGTAATTTATTCACCTTTCGCCGCCACAGATGAAACAGTGCCATCGTCAGGCCAAATAACACGCCCGCGATAAGACTGATTTTGCAAGCGAACAGGGGGGGCATCCCCTGGGCCCGCCACACCATCCAGTACATCCACAGTCCGTATCCGACGGAGAAAGAGCCTGTCATCACGCCAAAAACCTGCCAGAGCGGAGCAAACGGCAGCGGGGGAATGTTTATCCCCAGCCGCCACAACAGTCGTATCAGAAGCGGTGCATAATTGCTTTTCCACATCTTACGGCTGGCCATTATCGCCAGCGCCTTTTGTTTCCGCGCTTCAAAATCCATTTCCTCACCTCTGTTGTATTCAGTCAGCAGACTGGCTCCGCATACGCTCAGTTCGCAGTAGTTCTTTCATCATGCGCTCACTGGCGTACTGCGCTTCCTCTGCAGTGACGGTCGCGACGGCGTTCCCCTGCAGATCATAGCGGGAGGCCCCCTCCTTCATCCGGGACAGGTAGCCCGCAGACCGGGTCAGACTCTTCAGGCATTTAATCACCTGTTTATGCGACAGCGGCAGGTCGCGGTTCACAATGTCGGCAAACAGCTGTTCGCGCATTCCTGTTGCCAGCAGGCGGGGGGAGTTTCCGTCGAACAGCTGTGGCCAGAACGCCTTGAGGGTCATGATGGCCTGTTCCGGCGGCAACAGGCGAAGATAACGCACCGGAGGTGGCGTCTTTTCCGCTTTAACTGGTACCGGCGCAGCGTTGCGCGCGGCGGCTTCGGCCGCTTGTTTAAGCTTCTCAAGTTTCTCTTTTTTTGCCTTCCAGGCCGGCGGGGACGAGACCACCACGACCTTCTTTCGGCGCACCACACCTGGAGCAGGGGTTGCCTCTGCGGGGGCCGTACTGTTCTCCGCCGGTTTTCGTTTCAGGCTCAGTACAGGGCGTTTTTCTTCTGCCATAACAATTGCCTATCGTTCAGCTAATAAGAGCTACTATACCTGAACGACATCGTCCTTTCCTGTTCCTGCGTTCACATTGAGACGACAATACCCAGTACCGCCAGGTGCACGGCATAGAACATCACGAAGAACTGCCGCGGCCAGAAGCGTTTCACACGTTCTCCGGCAGATGAGCACACCATCAGCGTCAGCAGCGCTATCGCCAGCCCGGCCACTGATTCACTCACGTCATTCATATTCATCAGCAACACCATGAGGGCCCACAGCACCCCGTATCCCAGCCGTTCCTGTGCATGCTGTGCGCGACAAAGCAGCCAGCTGGCGGTGAGCATGCCCACTCCGGCCATGCCGTAGCTGCCGGTTGACAGGGGTATCCAGGCGACCAGCAGTCCAGCCGCCGGGAGGGTGTAAAACCAGGACGGCTGGCTGACCCACCGCAGGACCTGGCCCGTGATGGCAAAGGCAAACAGAATATTCCCGGTATACCACGGGTACCCGATGAGCATAAACGACACCTGGGCAACCAGCGCCCAGACCCACAGGCTGTTGAGCTGCGACTGGCGTATTTCCGCGTGCCGGGCCAGATTCATTCCCCATGCCAGACCGAACAGCGGAAAACAGCCCCGTCCCAGAAGCCGCATTATCTCGTTATTGTGTACCAGCAGTAACCCGGCATGGTCGGTGACCATCAGGACCAGGGCCACCGTTTTAATCATATCCGTCTGACCCGGTGTCCAGGTCAGTAATGCCTGCAGCCAACGGTCAGCGGCTCTGAAACCCATTGTGTGTGCTGTCATATCTGTATCCTTCTCTCTTTTTTCCGCACCCCGGCAGGGCCTCCGGTGTTAACCGGAGCCCCTGCCGGGGCAGACAAGCCGCAGGCGCGTCAGTCGCCCCCGAGGGTTTTCTCGCGGTTCAGGTCACGAACCATGTCCCGCTCAACAGCCTGCAGACGCTCACGCTGCAGAGTTTCTGAGGCCACCTGCTGAATCGCCGCCTCCTGGCGCCGGAACTGAGGATCATCCGGTAGCGTCGTTTTCTCCGTGCCCGGCCGGTCACGCTCCAGTCCGCGGATGACGTCCCCGATAACCTCTTTCACCCGGTCCACCGGCTCGCCGGCTTTACGCGCCTCCCCGGCCACTTCCCGGGCAGTCAGTTCCGCCTGTTTTTCCATTTCGCGGCGCTGCTGTTCTTCTGCTGCCCGCTGCGCCAGAACCTCTGGCGGGAGGATAATGTCAGCCCCGGCCTGCGGTACCGGAGCCACCGGCGCCGGTTCAGCCCATACCCGCCCGCCGGTCATGGCCCCGGGGTTCCAGGGACGGTCATCACCGGCCAGCCGCACCACCACCCCGGTATCGGGATTGTCGCGGGCCATTCTGACCCCCTCTCCCATATTCCCGGCCAGCAGGCTTTCACCATTGCGGCTGTTCTGCAGCGCCACGAACCGGGCGTCTTCATTGCCCATAATCCTTCCCTCTCCGCCGATAGCCTCCAGCCGTCCGTCCCGATCGGTCAGCGGGCTGAGCCAGATACCGGCGGCTTTCCCGTTCTTATCGAATGCCGGCAGCGCCACATGCGGCTGAGGGTACTTTTTCCCCGGAGAAATGAATTTTCCCGGTGAACTTCCCTGTGCCAGGCCGGACTGCTGCAGGGCTGCCCGGCCAGCGGCGGTTTCATCCAGTGGCCTTGCCCGCCCGAACAGCAGATCGGCGGTTTTCACCGCCCGGTCGTTACGGGGTTCAAGAATATCGTGCGCAGTCGCTTTCTCAGGTGAATGCTGGATGGCCTTTATCCAGCCCTCACGCCTGTCGGTATAGACCTGCACATGCTGTTTCATGCGGGACAATCCCACGTAAGCAGACTCGAAGCTGGCCATTAGTTTTCGCGCCCCCACCATACCCTCCAGCGCGATGGCATACGGTTCGCTGGCCCCCTGGGCGCCGTGAGCCGTGATAGCGTAGGCGAGGTCGATATGCTGCTGTGCTTCATCCGCCTTCGGAGTCAGCGTGCGGGTGGTTTTGCCATCAGACAGCGTGACACTGTCACCCGAAACAGACTGCACCTCCCAGACGCTGTTGGCCACATAACCGCGTTCCGGGTCACTCTTGCTGAAACGCATTCTGTCCCCCTGAGACACGGTGATCTCTTCCTGGCGATAAAGCGTCACACCTTCAGCAGAGGCTTCACGGGGAGAGATATATCGCTCCTTTCCTTCACTGTCAGTCAGGGTGATCAGCTGATTATCCTTATCCACATTGTCGATACGGTGGTATACGTTATCAACCAGCGCCACCGCCCCCTTGTGAGCTGTCCAGGTCGACAGTTTGCGCAGTTCACCGTCACGGATGTTGCTCGTGACCAGCACCGGCAGGGTGACTTCCTCCCTGCCAGTTTCCCCGTTCTCCCGCCTCGCTTCATGAATCAGACCGTTCAGTGCCCGCCGGTCATTATTCAGATGGGTTATAATCAGCGTCTGCAACTGTGCCTCCGGGGTCCGTCCGGTATAGTCCTTCACCAGTGCCTCGTAGAGCGTCGCGGGCTGGCCTGCCGGCAGGCTTTCCCCCTTGCTCAGCGCCTTACGTATCTCCTCTTCCTGCGTCGGCGTGAATTCCACCACTGAACTGCCCGGCACCCAGGCGCCTTCTTTCCTCGGTACTCGCTCCGGCGTGACCTGCTCGATGGTGGCCAGAGCACGATCTATATCCCGGTCAATCAGGCTGTAGACCGCTGGTCTCAGCTCAGGCACCTGGCGCACAATCTCTTTCATGATGGCAACGTCGGCGGCGCTGCGTTGCTGCATCAGCCTGAACGGCTGGCCCGGGGAAATGGACTGCAGCTGGTCGGTATCTCCGCTGAGCACTGAGCGACCTCCCCCGGCCGCAATCAGGCTCAGGGCTTTCGCCGTGTCTGACAACCCCACCATCGAACTCTCGTCGAGCAGGAACAGGGTGTTGCTGAAATCGGGTGTCTGGCCATTGCGCTGCAGCAGCTGCGTGTCGTGGAGGAACGACGCCGTCGTGCGCGCGTCCACGCCGGCACTCTGCATTTCCCCGACCGCGCGATGCGTCGGCGCCAGACCGATGACGCGCGGACGGGTCTCTCCCGGCAGCAGACTGATGGCACTCATGACTGCCCGGAACTGGGTGGTTTTCCCCACCCCGGCATACCCCTGAACCACCGTGAACCGGTCCGTGCTTTCCAGAATCATCCGGGTCGCCGCCCGCTGTCCGGCGGTCAGGTCCGTCATCAGACTGGCCGGCACGCGGTCCATCAGGGGGGCCACCGCGTCTTTGCCTTCCAGTACCCGGGTCAGGATGCTTTTCTCGGCATCCCAGGTCTGACGGGATATCAGCAGGTCGTTACCGTGGCCCGGGGAGACACCGACATTCAGCAACTGTCCGGACTTGATTTGTTTCTTAATGGTCATCTCAATAGACCACATCGGGACCTTATCACCCCCGGTTTCCAGTGCCGTCGCCAGCAGCTGGGGGCGGGTGAAGGTCAGGTCCTGGCTCTCTAGCAGCGGGATGGACAGGTGAATGGCCTGTTCTGCCGGGGTATGCAGTCCGGCCTTCTGCTGCGCAATGGCCGCATCCAGGTCCGTCTCTCCGGATCGGGTCTTCAGCTGCTCTGAGACCACGCTGAAGGCGGTATGCCGCGACAGCTTCTCAGTCGTGCGCGCAGCATCCTGCGCCGAGTACAGCCGGAGATGACTTCCGCTCTGCGCCAGCTGGTTGAGGGTGGCGTTATCCAGCTCACGCTGCGTCACCGACGCAAAGACCGTTGCCGTCTCGCTAACCGACAGGCCGGGACTTTCCACCCAGCCGTGGCCGATTTTAATACCGTTAAACACGCCCGCGCCCACGGCCAGGGTCTGCGTGGTTTTCTGCCCCGGCCGCTGTACCGTCAGCTGCCCGTCCTCCACTTTCATCACCGTGATGCTTTCCCCGCCCTTCAGGCGTGTGTCCGGTATCTTCCCGAGCACCGCCAGACGTTCCCCCTCTGCCACCGGCAGTGTCTCTGCCCGGAACAGCGTCCACTGGCTGTCGACCGCGGAAACCTTCAGATCCAGACGGCCCCCTTCCCGGTCTTTCAGGGTCAGCATATTGCTGCTCGCGGTCACCCGGTCAATAACAAAGCGATCGTGCGCCCGGGTCTCCGGATCCCAGCGTTCCATCACCATCCCCTCCCGGTAATAATCCCGCACGCCCCGGCTTTTGCTGTCCAGCCACACCGGCGTCAGGGCTGTAATGGTCGTGTCTTTCTCACCCAGCACCCCCTCCTGTCTGAGGGAGTCACGGATAAGGCCGTTGAGTACACTCTGTTCACGGGTCCCGCTGATTTGGGCCACGCTTTCCTGCCCTTCACGCACGCTGACGGCAAACTCCTGTGCCAGCCGGCTGTAGCGTGCTCCTTTATCCGGTTCACTGATGATGTCGGCAGTGGTCTGATGGCCACCCTGCCAGCGATACGTATTCACGCCGCTGTCCTTCAGCACCGTCAGCGCGCTGCCGGTCCCGCTGCGCTTCCCGCTGTCGGAGAGCAGGACCTGCACGTTATGGCGCATCGCGCCATCGAGCAGGGAAATCGTTTCCTTCAGGCTCAGCTTCTCCGCCTGATCCACGATGAGTGTTCCGCCTGGAATAAACGCCGTCCCGTCCTGCAGGGCGGATTTACCGGTCACCGTTTCCCCGGCCAGACGCACATCACCGGCGAGAAAATCACGTGAGCGGTTATCGGCCGCCAGGATATGGACGTCACGCTCCTGCTCCCGGGCCATCAGGGTTAACTCGGCCACCCGCTCCCGCTGGCCGGTTGCACCGCCCTGACCGGAAACGATACCCATTACCGGGCGATCCTGCGCCAGCACGCTGACGGCATCGCTGAAAGGGACCTGGCGCACCACAGACGCATCAGGCGTGACTGAGACATGATTCTGGCGCTGCACCTCCTGACTCAGGGCTTTGACGGCGAGTTCATCGAGAACGTGGATGTTTGAGGTGAACAGGCCTTTCTCGCGATCGAGAGGAATAAGCTGCTCCCGTTCAATGGCGGCATCGATGCCCTTTCTCGCCAGCTCAAACACACCGTCCTTCGCCTCCAGCTGGCCGACCGTGCGTGCCAGCAGGTCGGCATACGTGAACTGCACCTTGCGGTCGCTGAGTCCGGTAATCGCTTTCGTCACCACATCCGTGATATCCGGACCGTCAGTGTTCACCGGCGCGGCAGGTGCACGGGCCAGCTCTGCGGCTCGCGCATCGGCGGCCTCACGGTACCCCCGGATGTCAAATCCGGTCTCCTTCAGCGTGTTCATCCACTCCACCATCTTCTCTGCCGGATCGATGGCTTCTTTCGACTTGCGGGTATCGAGCGCGGCCACATCCCGGGACTTCAGGGATGCATCGGGCCCTGCGGCCTCCCTGACCTCCTGAGACCGGGTGGAGAACGGTTCCACAGGGACCCCTTTCATCTCCCACATCCCGTGTTTGCCCACAACTTCCGTCTCATAGCCAAGCTTCTCAACCAGGGGTTTGAACGCCTCCCGGTAAAGCTTCCCGAACGCTATCTGGTTCGCGTACACGCTCTCGATAAAACCTGTTTTACCGATCTTATCTGTGCCGAGAGACTGCCATTTGTCCCCGTTCTGCGTGGCGTTAATGACGACGGCATGGGTGTGTATCTGAGGTTCCTGGTTACGGTTCGTGTCGTGGTTGAATTTCGCCACAATCAGATTTCCGGTCAGCACCGTTTCGCTTTTACCGTCCGTCATGACCCGGGTCGCGGCCAGCGTCTCCAGTTGCCGCACCGCTTCGGTTACCGCCTGGTTGTGGGCATCGATAAGGCGCTTATCGCCGCCCAGCATCGCCATGACCGACACGCTTTTGGGGGCCGAGAAGGTCAGGTCATAACCGGGCCGGTGCTTGTTGGCGCCGTCCTGTATCCGGGTCAGGTCGCTGCCATCCGGCAGCTTCCCTTTCAGCAGTTCCGTAAACAGCGCCTTATCCACGGCTTTCCCGTCGATCCCCAGCGCTTCAGCCCCCTTACCCTGCCAGCGTTCGTCCATGCTCCCTATGACGTAGTAATTATCCTTATCCGTATAGTAATTACCGGCACTGCCCGCCGATTTAACGGAGCCAATCGACATCATCAGAAGTTCCCCCCAATCTCGACATCACCCTGCTCATCGTGGCGGTGGCTGTGGTTGATATTGACTTCCTCACGCCGCTGCATATCCCGCAGTGTCTGCTCATCTGCCAGCCAGGCGTCATACGCCTGCATGTCCTCGATGACACCGTCCTCGTTCATGCCGGCCGGCAGCATGTCCTGTCCCTGTTCCGCGGACTGCTGCGCCAGCTCCTGTTCTGTCCCGCCTGCAGCTGCTGCAGGGATACCGGCAGAGGACGCTGTTGAGGCAGCAGCGGCCGCTGCGGCTGCTTTTGGTTTGATCAACGGTACGGTGGTGACCCGCAGGACGGGCGGCTCCGTTGCTCTGACGGAAGGTTCCGCTGCCGGCATCTTCGTTGTCGGCGGCGCTTTTACCGGTGCCGGAGATACTGTCATGTCTGCTGGCGCAGGCTGGCTGACCGGCTCAGGCTGTTCTCCGGAGTGACTGTCTGTATCAGCCGGCCCCGATGCCGGCGCATCCGGCGTGAAAAGTGCCCTGGCAAGACTCCCTTCAGCTTCCCGCTCTTCAAGCAGCGCACTGAGCCGGGCGTCTACACGCGTATCGAGTCGGCGCGGAATAAATCCCTCGGCAATTTTCGGACGCGGCTTATATTTGAGGGCCAGCTTCACGGCCGGATACGGTCCGGGCAGCGTGACGTAACAGGACAGGTCCGGCAGCGTCTGAATATCGGAGTAACTGACCAGGGTTTCCCGCTCTTTTTCTTTTCCGGTCGACACACCATCACGCACCGGGTCCGCACCGTAGGAATACTGCTCGCTGGCTTTGAGAATTTCCTTCTCGCCAATTTCACCGGCAGCAAACTCCGCAATCTCCTTACTCGGGGAGCGGAAAAAGGCCCGGGTGTTCATCACGTCAAAGAGCGTGGCGGCAGGCTTGACGCCATAGATGTCTTCCAGCTGGGCATAGGACTGAATACCGAACACATAACAGCCACCAAATTTACGCGCCTCAGGGAGGATTTCGACCAGGTCCGGCAGCTTGTGCAGCGTGGGGAGCTCGTCAGCGAAGATCCACACGCGCCGGTTACGGTTCTCCCCCATAGCCAGCAGGCCGCGGATAGCAATCGACAGCCACATCGAGATAACCGGCTTCAGGGAAGCATGGGTGTCAGCGTTGGACGAGATAAACAGCCAGCCATTGGGTCGGTCCTCACGGACACCGCGCATCCAGTCCCGGATAGTGAATGGCTCGCCGTTCTTCTCAATGCCCTGCAGGTAGCGAATAGCCTTGACGTAGTTGGTCAGCACGGCACGAATGGAGATGGCCGTTTTCTCAATTTTCTCTTCAACCAGGTTCGCTGCCGGCGTGTTCTGCAGATAGGCGCGCAGCTTGTCGATTTTAATGGACAGCATGGTATCAACCAGCTTCTCGTAGCTCCGATCGTCGTCTTTGCGCATCAGAAACGCGCCTTCGGCAAAGATAGTGCGACCGGAGCCCTGCCAGAACGGGTCTTCTTTGGTACCCATCGGGATAAGGGTGTTGGAGATGTTGTCGAAGTCCGGCAGTGTCAGGCACTCTTTCCACAAATCCCAGGCCGCGCAGCGCGAGTCCAGCGGGTTGAGGATTTTATCCAGTGACGGGTCGTAATAGCTTTTGACGAACTCACAGGAGCGATCGTAAATGATGGCCATATCGCCCCGGGCACGAACATAATTCAGTAGCCGGCGGATTACTTCTGATTTACCGGAACCCACGGTACCGTGGAGGCAGAAGTTCTGGATTTCGGAGTTTTTAAGAATAGGCAGGTCGCCAATTTTAATATCGGAGGCCATACCATCACGCTTCATCTGACGGGCCACTTCCTTGGGCTTATCGGAAAGCTGGCGCCCGCCGGTATTCTCATCCTCACTCTGCTGTTTCCCCTGGCGGCCCAGCACCCAGCTGGCGATGAAGAACGTCACGATACAGATGACAAGAGAAACCACGGCAGCAAAGACGAAACCGGTCCACAGCTGCTCTCCGCACCAGATAGTATATTTATCGGCCAGGATTTGTTCTGAGGTATATTCCAGAGACTGGCCGTAATACTGAATGGTGTATACCGGCTGGGAACGAATAATATCGCGCATCGGACCCAGCGTCGTACACCACCAGTATACGCAGCCGTTCACAAAGGTTTGCCAGCTAAGCCTATACATCAGCATCAGCCCGCACAGCACCCAGAATAAAATAAACAGCACGTAGAAAATAATATTGGCAATCTGACCAAACATGCGAAAGCGCATATTGGCGATCTGACCGCCCTGCGTCATATCTTTGGCATTGAAACTCATGGCACTAATCCGTCAGTAAATTATTAGGGTCGAAAGGACAAATCAATCAGCGAAAACAGACCTAACGGGGTTGCAGGGAATAATCCTCCCCCACAGCAGGATGTGGAGAAATATCGCCAGGCATCAGTTTATGTGTTTCAAGAGACCTGACAGGTTCAGATATTGCCATAAATAACCTCTGATCAAATAAAGACGAAAAGACTCCGCCGAAGGCGGCAACGCCTCACAGATGCACAAATAAATTGCGCAACTGTTCACCGTTTAGATGTGGAATTAACTGATTATTTGACGAATTAATTCTGACACACCAGAAAGGTGATGCCAGTATGGCCCGGGGACCGGGCCGTGGAATAGAAAGCTTACAGAATATTAGCGATCGATTTTGCCAGCTGGTCTTCAAGAACAGGCTGGGCTTCAGGGAACTTGAGGTTAACTTTATTAGCGTTAGAGACGACGCGAGTCTGGTATTTGTGCTGATTACCCGTTTCAGTACTTGTCTGCACTTTTGCGCCGGATGTTCCCTGACGTAATACGGCCACGTTATCAGTCTGAACCTGAGTTTTGGTTCTTTCCGCGATCTGAACATCGGTGATCATGGTATAGTTCACATCTTCCACCATCGCGTCAGCAGCCATACCAACCAGACCGGCTGCAAGTCCTACTCCCAGAGTCGCCCCTGCAGAACTGGAGTTGTAAGCGGTAATCCCTGCCCCTAGAGCGGCACCAGTCACTGCCCCCTCATAACCCCGGCTTAACCAACCCTGAGATTCACGAAGGTCCATTTTATCGGCCTTGAGCACATTAGCCTGGATCCAGTAGCCCGCCGTATCCGGGTTACTGACGACCTGATATCCCTTTGAAGTGACGGCGCTGGCAATTTTTGCCTGCAGGCCACTCATATCCTTATCGGAGGTATTTTTGATTTGCAGATAAACCGTCTTATTATTTGAAGGTTCCAGCCAGATTGTTTCGCTCATCTGGGTTTTTACTTCCAGATTTCTCTTTTTAATAGCGGTTCCCATTGCACTACATCCAGATAACACCAGCGCAGAGCTGACGACCATCACAGCCATGACTTTATTAAGCTTCATCCTGAATCCTTGTGACATAATCAATACGAGTGAATACACATTCTCTTATAATGTCGGAATGCGCATTCACTATATACGAATTTTAAGCGAGATGTAAAAACCAATTAAAACCTAGACAGCCAATAATAACAAAAAGAAACTTTTAGCCTGTTAACAAACCACCATAATTGATAGGTTAAGTCTTGATGACCAACTCCCAACTTTGACAAATCCATAAGTTTCCATCCCCCCCTAATTTAAGAATAAAATTAAGCCCCTGCCGGATGCGGCAACACCTAACAGGTGCACAAGTAAACTGCGCACCTGCTCACCATTTATGAGAAGAAAAGTCGTATAAAGTTAAAAAGTAAAGAGCGTAAGATTTACTAACCGAACAATTAGATTCGGTTAGCCAAGAACAGGAACTCAGATGTTATTGCAGTTTTACACCTTTATTTCTAACCGATTCAATAACAGACGTCAGGGTAGCCAACTGATAACGACCAAGGTCAATATTCATCACCATAACTGTTATTACAATACTAAACATAGTCAAAACACAGAAACCAACAACATTCCATCCAATTGATGAAGTAGTGAATGCAAACAAAGAAAACATAACTAAAATAGTTAAGCCATAAAGTTTGCTTTTTTTGGATATACACTTAAAAAATATCGACTTCCTCCTGAAATCTTCCGGTAGAGATAGAAACAATGAGCGTGTATTTGCTATCGCAATGGTTGAAAACACTCCCATCGCCCCTGCAAACACCATTGCTCCTAACTTATCCATGCTAGTTGAAAAATCACTGATGCCATAAGAAAAATAGGATGACAGCAGAAACCACAACATACATAACAGACCAGGCCAGACGCAACTCCAAAATGAGGGGATCGTCAGTTCTCTCTCAGTCAGAAGCTGTTTTAACTCTTCGACTTCACTTTGTATTATTTGATGGGTTAACATCCTTTCCTCCCTATCTCTTTGATGTCTCATTTTCTAATTTTCTTGCCTTATCCAACAATTCTTTTGTTGTATCTGCGCCAGGTAATTTAGTCTGACTTTCCTTTTTGTTATTATAAGTGTTTTTGAAATCATTTCCTTTTGTTTTGTGGTCATTTTCCAGTTCAGCATTCTCTTTTTTCACTTCAACGCCTTGCTGTTGTATGTTTTCACGGGTTTCCTGATGCTGTTGTTTATTCTCTGCAATCATCCCATCCACTTTCTGACCCACATTATCCTTAATACCAGCTTCTTGCGTCATGGCATCGATACGACCAGAATTTTGTCCGTAGTCAGCCATTACCGAACCATTGTCTCCACCACCTGACACCCCTGTCATATTCTGACCGATGCTTTCGCGACCCTGTTGATACGCAGCATCAACTCTGGGTTCAACCTGTTCTTTAACGAATTCACGCGCCAGGGCTTCCCGCTGCGCGGCAATTTCAGGAGAACTGGTATTGGTCAGAATGGCCTCTGCATCCTGTGGAGCACGATGCTGAACAAAGTTCGCAAACTGCTGAGTTAGGTTTTCGTTCATCTGGCCACTCATGCTCTCTGTGCGTGAAGCCATTTCACTGTACTCATGGCTGCGTGTCCGGCTGGCTGTATACTGGTCATAGCTGTTTTTGGCACTGGAGAGTGACGCGGAAAACTGGTCAACACGCGAGCTGGCATTATTATCGGTAATATTGCCCGATGTGGTAGTTTTACGGCTGGTAAAGTAATCGGATGCTTCTTTAAAGTCTTTCGCCGCCTGACTACTGGTATCATGCCTACTGTCATGAGATTCCCTTCCAGATTCGTTTGTCGAGTCAGTAGAACCACTAGTTCCACTTAATGCAACACTTCCTTTGAACCCTCCATCAGCAGAAAACCCGGTAGCCAATTTACCCAGTTTCCCGGCCAGTTGATCACCAGAACTCCATTTTCCGCCACCGTATATCTCTCCAGACACAGCTCCCTTAGTGGACTTATCCATCAACTGCTGGAAAGACTCCTCATTACTGATGTTGTTGGCTTTCGCATTAGCAACAACCGCATTCCACATCTTGCTTCTGGCCATCGAATCCTGCGAAGACTCGGTAGTATCGGCCCCGGTCGTTGTTGATGTGCTGTTCCCTTTATTGGTGCCAAATTGCTGCAGACTATTCCAGGCACTTGTCACGCTGCTGTTATAGCCATGCAGCGCGCTTTCGGCCTGGACATCAGACTCACGGGCCATCTGTTGCTGCGCACTGGCTATCTGACGACCGACGTTGATATCCACCGGCAGTTTTGACATTGCTCCACCACTGTCCCAGACCATCGAGCCATCCCGCGTTTGCGTGCTCATGCCTCCATTCGCCAGCTGCCGCGACATCTGTCCGAAACTGGTTGTGCTGTTGGTACCCCAGCTGTAGCCGCTGACGTTCTCCATCTGCATGTTGGCAAACGAGTAATTGCCATCCACCACGCCGGAAGCCGCCTGCGATGTTGCACCAAGCCCGGAAGAAGAAAAATGGCTGTAGGCACTGGAGAAGGCTGCTCCCATGCTCTTCACGATCCCCCACGACAAAGGCGGTATCATCACGGCAATATAGCCCGCGGTGGTTGCAATATCCGAGTTTTTGAGCTGAACCTGCGACAACTCAGAGAGAACGACCGGGACGCCATTTTGCTTCGCATAGTAGGCCATTGCGCTGTTCAGGATGGCGAACAGTAATGGCCACGTCTGCAGCCAGATAAGCGCAAACACATACCCCTTTAGCACCTGCAGCGTCATCATATTAAACATGGCGGCCATCACCATGATCGGGAACATCCCAATCATTATCCCCATGATAACGGTCTGCGTCAGCGGAAGTGCGCGAAGCGCCTGGTGCCCCATTGTGGCCTGTGCCAGCCGCTGCTTTTCAAGGGATGATGTGTTAGCGATATTGACCAGACTGGCGGTATCGCCGCTGCGGGCTGCATAACTCTGGATCCCGCTGCGCAGGGCGTTCATCGTGACGTTCTGGCGGATAATCTGCCCGGCGCTCTGTCCCGAGCTGTAGAAGTAATTGTAGCTATCGCCAATCATCTGGCTGAAAAGCAGATCGGGATTAGGTTTGCCGCCAAACAGCTGACGAACATAGTAGTTCCAGGTTTTACCGCCTGTCTGAGTATCAAGCGCAAGAGCCGATTTCAGATCCCGTGAGGCCTCCTCGCATGTCTGGAACTGGTTGTTTTTATCAAACACGCCACGCAGTGGACTCGGGTTTGCAAAAATCAGGGTATACGGATCAGGTGAATTCAGTAATTCCTCAAAAGAGTACTTATGATTGAGGAAAATATCGCCCATCACACAGTTTTGTACGTAATCGGAAAACAGCGTCGTAATCTGAGGATTTTGTGACAAAAAATCCGTACTTTTCGCGACCAGATTACTGCCAAATAACATCCCCGTTTTACTGTACGTGACACTGTCCGGCAGCGCGAAGACCATCTCATAACTCTGGATAAGCGCGTTTCCCACCCGCGTTGTCAGCGACGCAGGAATGGCCAGACCAATAGGCACATTGTCGACTTTATAGACCTGCGCAACGTTACTGTAATCGATGATCTGCACAGGGGTGCGAATGACAACCAGCATAGAGACCAGAGTGAGGGAAAAGACCCAGCCAATAAGGTCCATCACGTTGTGTTTTTTTACCCAGTTCCCCGCCACAATGAGTACCGAGATGGCGATACACATCTTTTCTATGGTCGACCATGTGCCGGTCCCCATAAACGCCGCAATCGCGTTCAGGTTGCCCCGTAACCAGTCACCGCCAGCAATGGCATATACCTCAAGCATTACTGATTCCCCCCAAAATGATAGTTATTCTGGTAGCGGGTCATCATGCGGGCAGAGACCTGCTGGCGCATGTAACTCATTTGCCTGTCAACCACAAGCAAGGCGTCCTGCTGAACCTGAACACGGGACTGAAAAGCGGCAATCTGGACACTCGCCTGATTGAGGTTTTCCATGATCATATCCATTGTCGACTGGGGATAATTACCGGTTGAAATCATCGCCCGGGCCTGCTGGATAAGTTCCTGAATGTACTGCAGCAGAATGTCGTAGCCGATATAGTCCGTCAGCTGGTAAATAAGTGAGTTAGACACCCCGAGCATCTGCGGATCGACCAGGTATTTGAATACCGGAATGGTGGTGCTGGAGATAAACCCTTTCTCCTGATCCGTCAGTTTTTCATCAGCCACTGCTTTATTCTGGATACTGCTTAACAAAGCGGAAATCTGGCTTTTCAGCGCCTTATTGGAGGTGATGGTCACGGTGGCATCAGCAACGACCTTAAGACACTTATCCGAATCATTGCAGTGGTAGATTTTAGCCGTGCCGCCCTCCATCATGGCTTTAATCAGGTCCTGGTCAGTGGTGCGTGCCGGCAGCGGCGTGATCTCACTGTTCTCACCAAAAATCAGCGTCCCGGTCAGGGTCATCACAAATTCCTTCAGCTCCTTATTGCCGTCAAAGAGCCGGTTTTTGGACAGGGCATTCCACATGATGTTGATATTCTTCATCACACGCTCCTTGTCCTTATCGCTGGCTTTATCCTGCACTTTGTCCATCTGCCCCCCCACCGAACAGCCCTGACGGGAAGCCGCCCAGTCCGAAAAAATGTTGCTCTCGCCGGCAATGTCCTGGCAGACCTTTTGCTGCGCCACCTGGGTCCGTGGAAACAGACCGCCCACAATGCCCTGTGCGGCCTGGCAGGAGCTGAGGTTCATGCTGTTAATGTCGCTCGCCATCTTCTGAAGGAAATCCTTCGCGGTTTTGATCTCCGGAACCGTGGTCTGCAGGGCAAGGTCAAAGAAGTAGCCCGCGGCGTTGGACATAATTTGTTTTGCGAACCGCTGCAGCTGCTCGCTGTTGATATAGCTGAATGACCCTAGATAGGCATCAATCCCTCCGCAGCCGGCATTAATATCAGGGAGCGTCATGCTGACCAGCTGGATCGTTTTCACCTGCGTTCTGGCATACAGCGAACCGCCGGAGGCGTAACCCGCAGCCTGTCCCTGCCAGACCTGCGGCTGGCTGGTATTGGACGCAAAGCCCAGCTTATTGAAGAAGTTATTCATGTCGCCGTTAACATCTGCAGCCGCCGTCAATGACACCCCTAGCAACATCCCACAAAGCACCGATAATGGTTTACGGATGAACATCAGGCTCTCCTTCTTTCATTTTATTTTTCCGTCGAAGGTTGCGGTTTAAATATCGCTGGAAGCTTTTTTCAAAGGCATATTCAAACCAAAAAGCTAATTCGGCAATGAGTACCCCCAGTAAAGCCGTTGCCAGACAACCAATGGAAAGCGAGAAAAGAATAAAGGGAACGAAATACATCAGGACATTCCACTGATTGATGATGTTATTTGCCGACTCCAGTTTTTCCGGCGGGGTTAACAGGTCAGTGAACACATTGAAAAAAGCATGGCTTCCCCACCACAGAAATAATCCGGCAAAACCAAACATAAAAGCGAGACAATAATAAACATCGAATCTCTTTTGCCGGGATAACTTCAGGCGTTTATTTCTTTCCAGTACGGGTATCGAAGAATATATTTTGTTGAGATTATCCATTATTCGGGTTCTCCATCATCTGAAATACCGTATCCACTCTGGCCATAAAGCCCTGCGCATCCGTGGCGCCCTGCAGGATCGGGTACGCTGCCAGCGTGTTTACGTTCACCAGAAACGTGGTCGGGGTGGCCACCGGGATATTCGGGAAAAAGGTCTGCATCACTTCAGGAGGCGCCGGCAGCGCTTCAGGAAACGCGTCATCACCCTGTCCGTCAATGGTGTAAGAAAACACGGAGAAGCCATACTGTCCGGCCAGCTGTTTCAGCACCGGGTCAAATTTATGACAGTAGGGACAGTGCCCCTGCATGAACAGCACCACTTTCCAGCCGCGCAGGTCCACCTGCTTTCCGTTGCTGAGTCGTAACCAGCGAGGCTGAGATGTCCCGCTCACCGTCTGGGGAATGCCGCTCTGCGGGGAAGCCGTTTCAGTACCGGAGATTCCCCGCGGATCCCAGAGCGACTTCACCTCATCGAGCGTTCCCGCATGTGCCATCCCGGCCAGAGCAAGGGAAAGAGCCAGTGCCGCCAGCGGCGTCTTAGCGAGGTTCTTCAGGCTGTTTTTCACAGGCTTTCTCCTCTTTTTCGGCTTCAGCAATCAGGGCGTTAAGAATGCGGCAGCGCATCCGCTGCGCAGGCGCCCTGCGCGATGGGGTTGGCAAACAGGATGGCTTCCGGATTCAGGATGGTGGTGAGGCTGCTGTCCACCCAGGTCGGGTCTATCTCGGACAGATAGGCTATATCCATGTCTCCGCCTTCCAGACAGCCTGCCGAAGTGATGATGTTCAGCCAGTACGTCAGCGGGTACTTGTACCAGTGAACGTGATAGAAGGCGCCGTTCACCTGCTTATCGTCCTTTCTCGCGGTCCCCATACCGGTCTTGCCGAGATTGATACTGAAGCCCCCCAGATTGACCATACAGCCAGGCGAACGGCTGACATCCGTCATGGCCATCGGCTCCCAGTACCCGATGGCCAGGCCGGGGCGAACAAAAATCGGTGGCGGCGCCGGACACAGCTGCAGGGGACTACCCGGATTGCTGGTATCAGGCAGATCGCCTTTACCAACCTGCACGCTGCCGAGTGATAAAGGAAATATGCAGCGCCAGCACACATCGGTGATCGGGTTAACGAATCGACCTTCACACGACGGATCTGCATGTACCTGAGGGACTAACGAAAAAAACAGGAGGATAAACAAAAATGATATTTTCCTCATTGATTATCCCTTCCCCTGTATTTTTCCCAGATGTTGTTTACACCATCTATTATTTCTTTCTGTTTTTTTAAATCCTGTCCCTTAGCGAACTCCTTCAGCACGTTGGAAATAAACTCCAGCCTGTAAACCTTCCGCCAGAACGAGTCCTCATCATGTGGTTTTAAAAGAAAAAGCTCATCCAAATCCTTTTCCATATCGCTGATGAGATACTTTGCTTTTCCTTCAACATACCGACAATACCGCCCCTTCTGTATTTCATAATCGTCAATTCTTTCTTTCAGAAGCATTTCACATTCGCGTCGGTGGTTAATTTCTTTATTTTGTCGAACCACCGTAAGCCACTGAACAACAATTAATGCTGCGAGAGCAATCTCAGTAATAGTCATATATTCACCTGACAAATAATCGTAATACGGAATCGTACGGGTCAACGGACGGGAAACACCTCAATATTCAGCCGTTCACCGGAGGGCGCCGGCGTGACCCGCGCCGGGACCGCCGTCAGGCCAAATCGCTTGCTCAGTACGCCGTTCTGGTCGAAATAGATCCGGCTGTCCAGCGCTGCGGATGTGTCCGGGATACTGCCACGCACCAGGATAATCTTGCTCATCAGGGTTTCCGGCACCTGACGCTTCATCCAGGCCAGCTGGTCGGCATCGTCACCATTGATGAAGTACAGGGTCTGGACAAACGGTACGGTTTTAAGCGGGTTCACCACTTCGCCCTTGCGGGCAAACACCCGCCCCTCATTGTCCTTCAGGTCTTCGGTCAGGCGGATGCTGGGATCAAACCAGCGCTGCTCGTATTTCTCCGCACGCTTAATGCCTTCCACCGGCGCCGGACGCTGACTGTTCTCGATAACCCGCTGCTTAAACGCATCCATCGTCTGGTCCCACTGGCCAGAAGATTGCAGCGACTGCAGACGCTGCGTGATGAGCTGCAGCATGTCCTGCTCCCGGACGGGCCATAAATCCCCCCAGGTACCGAGATCAGCCGCCTGAGTCAGCGGCGATACCAGACAGGCGGCGAGCAGACAGTCTTTCAGTCGTGTCATGACTGTTCTCCCTTCATCCGGCGGGCAATGTCGTGCTGAATGTTGCGGGTCACATCGGGCGCGCCCTGAACCACGGCAGGTGAAACCAGAATGACCACATGATGCTGCTGCTGATACTCCGCCAGACTCTTCTCCAGCGCGTCGTTAAACCGGTCAGAGAGCGCTTTGGACTGCGCCTCTGTCAGCTGCTTCTGGCTGACACTGTCCATAAAGCTGTCGAGCGTCTTCTTCATATCAAAAGCCACCACCCGCGGCGTGGAGTACTCCAGAACCACGCGCGAGAGAAACGCGCTGGTTGCCAGGGCGAAAAGCACGAGAGCAACGATGACGGGTATCCGGCGAAAGGTATGAGAGGTCGTACTGACCGGCTGTTCGGTGTTGTTTTTCATCACTGTTTATCCTCCATGTCATTCACCGGTATTCGGGATTCAAGCTCAGCCATTTCTTCTTTAAAGTTGTGGCACGCGAGGCCGTACACCGCATCGTGGATATCGACCCCCTCTTCCCGGCGCGCTTTCATGTACTCAAAATCCGGGCCTTTTGAGGAGTACATCGCCCGGCTGAGCGGGTCGACGAACAGGCGGTGCCAGGAGCAGTTCGCTTCCACCTGCAGCATAAAGGAGGAGAACCACTGCTCTTTGGCCGAGCCGAAACCGTTAATCATGTCTTTCTCCAGCTTGCTGAACTGGTCGGGGTACAGCTGGTTATACTTGGCAAACTCCTTCGCTGACTGCTTCAGAATGGCCTTGTACGACGAGTTCCCCCAGGCAGCGCGTGCAGCGCTCGATGCGGTCGGGGAGTCGAAGTCCACGATATTTTGCGTGATGGTGATGTATGCGCCGGTGTGTCGACGCGCGGTACGGTAGCCTTTCTCAATAAAGGTCCCGACCTTCTCGTTTTTAAAGTCCAGCAGTCGCCAGCCTTCATCAATAACATTGAGTTTTTTCAGACTGCGGGGAGACTGGTACATCCGGTTCTCGATATAGATGATGAGCGAGAACATCACCGCGACCAGCAGGGAATGGCGCGACTCCAGCCCGCCCAGCTCAAGGACCACCATTCGGGCATCGTCGTGCAGGGACGGCTCATCGGAGTTGAAGTATTCCCCGTACAGCCCGTTCACGGTGTACTGGTCGAGCAGGATGATCATGTCATCAAGACGGCTGCGCACTCCCGGGGAGTCGGCGTATTCCTCACTGTCTTTCTCGCTCTGGAGGAAGGCCACCACATCATCAATACGCGCCTTGTTGCGCTTACTCAGCCAGGCCGCCCGGACCGCCTGCAGAAGCAGACCTTCATGGACTTCATCCAGGTTGCCGTTCGGACTGGCCATCACCGACATCTGGTCGCGGATACGCTCGGCGGACAGGTCAAAGTTAGCGTCGTCGAGAATATTGGCGAACGGATTAAACTTCAGCGAGTCGCCGTCGAGATACACGCCACCCATGTTTTCACACAGGGACTTGTAGCCGTCGCCCATGTCGAACACCCAGGCAAACCCGCCGGAGTCGAGCACGCTGCGAATGAGGGGCTGAATCAGACCGGTTTTGCCCGCCCCGGAGGTGCCGCAGACCGCCATGTTGAAATTGGTATTGTTCATTCCCTCGTAGAACAGGTCGATGAACGCCAGCTGGTTACGGTAGGTGGGGGCCAGGAGTCCCGCCGGCGCCAGCGGACTGTCAGCGACGATCGGTAGTAGGTTAGCCACCTGGAACGTCTCCGCCCGCTTCACCACGCCTGCTGCCTGCAGCTCTTTGAATAGGCCTTCGCCGCATTTGAACGGCATCATGGCCAGAAAATTACGCAGGTGATGGTAGCGGGCCGGGATAAGCTGGAAGCCACCCTTACGGTAACTGTTGAGCACCTGCTGCTCGGTAGCGAGAGAGGCCTCTGCGTTATCGGCGGTATACGTGGTGATGTTAAAGAAGTAGGACACCAGAGAGGTCTGGTTGGTCGCCAGTCGCTGGCGGATATCGCCCCACTCCTGCATTTCCTTTATCACGTTCGGAAAGTACTTCGCGTAGGAGGTTTTGCTTTTCTTCTCCACGTCCATGAATTTCAGGTTGGCTTCGTTCTGGGTCTTTACCTGGTCCTCCACCATCAGCGTCAGCGTGATGACAAAGGGGCAGGAGATGGAGAGCTCCGGGTTCAGCAGGTTGGCGTAGTTGTCCGCAGCGGTCCAGAGAAAGGCGATTTCCGGATCACACTCAAGGTGGTAATTCGTCACCCGGGTCACGCACTCTTTCCCGTCCCGCCCCAGGCGGCCAATTTTCAGATGACCGGCCGTGACCTGCATGTCAAAGCTGTCATCCACGCACTGATAGTTCAGGTCCTGATACGGGTCCAGCTTGTACGGCACCCGGTACATCTCATGCGGATCCGGGTTAATCAGCTCCCGCATCAGTTCGACCATCCCGGCCGCATCGAGGATACGCGTCGGGATGTAAGCCCCGCCGAGCGATGCCCGTAACACTTTAATCTGATTCTCCAGCTCCACAATTTGCGTGGTGGAGTTCTTCTTCCGGGGCACGCAGCAGGAGATGTACACGCGGTAGTTACGCAGCGTCAGGGGCAAATCCAGATTGTCCGGCAGGGGAAATTGTGTTTCCGCCGCCCGGAGATAGTAGGCGCGGGTGATGGCGTTAAACTTTTTAGCCTGTTTACCGCTCCAGCGGAATTCACGCAGACCGTAGTCGATGTCATTGCCGACCAGTTTGCTGGAGACCAGATGAAAACTGACCGGGACGCCCCGGGGCAGTTTGCTGCGCAGTAAATGCTCCAGTGTGGCGACGATACTTTTATCCGCACCGGGTAAAGGACGCGCCTCAAACATAAAACCGACGGTTTTGTTATTAATAAACAGACCGGTCGCGGAATCATAATCCTTATAGGGCAGAATACGGCTGAACTGGGGGAAATTCATGCTGCCCAGCGTGTCATTGGCTTTCGCGGATTCGTCGGGCAGCTTCAGTGCTGATACCAGTGAATTCACAGCCTGGGTGACAGTATCGATGATGTTATTACTCATGCGGGCGTTCCTTTAAGAGCATTTCAAAATAACAAGGGTAATAATTGGCAAGAATAATATTCATGTCCGCACTAGAAACTCCTTCTTATAATGGAAAGCACTGGAATAAAAAACAATAAACACATGGAGGCAATAATCTGACCCATAAAGATCGCATCCAACAACATCGCCCCTTGCCACAAACAAATAAGCAGAGTGATAAATAACAAAACCACATGAAAGAAAACAATCAGGAACAGAATGTTCGCTGAGAACTCCCCATCACTAATTTCCACCTCCAGGCAGAAAAAATAAAAGACACACAGACTACAGATAATATAGAGGCCTTCATGTCGAATACCCTGAAGGAAATCAGGAGAAAACTCTCCTGCCAGTCCATTGTATGTCAGCCTGGCTCCCAGATAGATGAGCCAGTAGACTGGAGGGATAAACAAAAACCCATACTTTCTAAAAAACAGCATCATATCCATCCCCTGATTATTTGCTTATAGCGTTCAGTGCGTTAAGTTGTTTATATTTCTCGTTACATTTAGCGGCAATTTTCTTCGCATCGCGAAGGGTTAATGGTCCCGGGCTATTACGGAGTGCCGTTCGAAAATCCTCACCGGCACAGGGTATTTCATGAGAAATCATTAATAACTGTTCTTCAGTCGCTGTACCGTTATCTCTGTAATCATCGTAAACAAGATACAGCAGACCACCCAAAAAAAAGAGCGGAAAGGCCCAGTTAACAATGTTTTTAACCGCACTCGCGACGTTTACTTTCATTTTTTATTCGCCTGGTATAATTCCCACTGATGGATATACGCATAATACCGCTCACCTGGCACATTAATGATGATGCCATCACAGTCCAGTTTATTAACAGGGCTGGTAAAAGCGCCTGTCGGTATGTTTACTTCAAGTGTATTGCAGTCGTTTTTCCAGTGTCTACCTGCTTCAAGTTCATCCATTGAAAATGAGTGAATGGAGATAACGAACATCCCGCAAAACCCAACCACCGCTATAAGCGCACAGTATATGAATGTATCGCCTCTGTTAACTCGAAGATTGAATTTTTCAGGGATGGCAACCATTGCCAGCGCACCGACCACACCAATAACAAAATGAATCAGGCATATACCGTTAAGCCATGCAACGTTATGTCCAAGTATATAGTACGCTTTCACTTTCTTATTCCTTATGCTGCATACTTTCAAATAACGTGAGATTGTTAATACTGACCATCGGTCTTACTATTCACCTGCCCCCATCCGATCAAAGGAATAAATCAAGACATAAAACATATAAAAGATCACTGTGGCTGTAAAAAATCCCGTTATTACTGACAGCGTCAAATCAGGAGAACCGGCCCACATGTTTTTATCCATGAATACCATGAAAGAAAATAAAGCACTGAGACCTGTAAGCCCAAACAACATTAAAATATAGGCAAGCGCATCTCTTATAAAAACACCCATAATTACATAGCCGTAACCACAGATAATGATTGCCATTGCAAAAAACAGTCGTACATAACCATCACTATCAAAACTTAACAGAGATTCAGCCATTTACCCACCCTCACTCAATGTTTCCATCACGCTGTTCAAAGGCTCGCGTGTTTTAATTTCAATGCACTCTCCTGTATTACTTCCGTAACCTCTGCCTCCACGTGCTTCGAGTACCCGTAGCATTTTTATGCAGACATCTGTATTAGGCATGGGAGTAATATCCCAAATTCCACCACCACTACTCGGCGTCATCAGCACCAGAAAAATAAAGGCATGCATACTTTATTGCCTCTGTTTATATATTAACGAATGAATATTTCTTTCATTGCCTCTGCGAGAGTTGTTTGCTTATCGCTACTTATCGCTCTGTCATAATCAGCCTTGCTGACATTTTCAATAACATCACCACACTGAAGTCGATTTTGCGCAGGAGAGAAAAACCCTTTATCAATATTGGTCTCAAGCAACCGGCAGTCATTTTTCCAGTGATGAGAAAGAGCTTCGGGCACTGTATTACTGTCAGTAGAAAACAGCAGGCTATAACCTGCCAATAAAAATACCAGCATCATCGTCCATTTGAATAATTCATCCATAACGTTACTTACCTTCCGTACTGAGTTTATTAATCTCTGCCTTATCCCTGTATCTCACATCCATATACCGTGTTACGCCATCCGGGCAAGACCAGGCATCTTTTGCTTTAGCCAGAAACCCTGCCTGCTGCGCTTCAAATGCGGAGATTCTGCAGTTTTTCAGCGTATAGATGACATCCTGTTTTCTGGTTTGAATCTGTTTGTATGTTGACTCAGGCTCAAGAAAGCCAAAAACTTCTGTAATCGCGACGACAATACACATTATCAGAATGATTGACTTACCCCACCAGGACACAAACAACCTCTGCAAAAAGAAAGACATTACTACGGTAGTGACAATAACCAGCATCAACATAAAAATATATGACGAATCTTCGCGTAAAAGCAGCCATAGATATTTCATTGAGTCAGTCATTTTTCAAATCCTTTCATTTTTCGTTATCGACGTTCATTTCACACGCTACCGCCCATCCCTTTCAACGCAGAGGGCACTCGTTTTAATTCAGAAATGAGAACTTCCTGCAGCGCCAGTAATGGCGCTGTGAATCAATTAAGGCGAGGTTGTCCCCACGCCGATGGTGTCACGACAAAAAGAACCGTTGCTGGCTGGTGATATACATCATCTGAGTCCACATACGGCGCTATCCACAATGACGTTGTCTCCTCCCCTTTTCTTAATGGCCGGGGATAGTTACCAGGAGCCGTCACCGGAGATGTAAAAGTTGATACACTCACCGGCCTAACAGCTGGCGCTACAGCCACGGGCCGATATACCGGCGTACTGACTATTCTGTTATTCGTCAGCAATCCTGACGTTACTTTATTAGTCGGTGCAGTTGTCGTTGCTCCGGGTTGCATTAAATTTGGCTGTGGCGGCAACGGGTACGAATTAACTGACGTTGTTCTGAAATTACCCTCAGCCAGTTGTGGCAACCCGGCCGCAGCCGGCTTTGCGTCACTGCGTTCCTCTTTCAGCTTCGCTTTTTCATTTGCCTGCTCCATCGTCATACAAGTATCCGACGTCGTGGCATTACATTGAAATTCGGTCTCTGTGCCCGCACACCCGGTTAAGAGCAAAGCGCTGCCCAGAGGAATTAACAGCATTAATTCCTTCATATATTCACCCGTACTTATTTAATTTCTGAAAATTAATTTCCAGTTACTGTTCCTGAATACAGCCTCAGCAACACTACTTTTCCTTAATACAGCTTCAGTAACACTATTAGCAGCCCCTACAAGCTCCTCATAAAGTTTGGGGTCTAAATAATTTGCAGATTGAGGTACAGGCTTAGGCTCCTTTTTCTCCGGCTTCCTGTTCATTCCGCAGTTCCCCCCTGCTGCGCTGAACCCGGAGAGAACTCCCGCGGATCAAGTTTGCCCAGCTTCTTCAGCATCTCGTCAGTATTGAATCCGTTCATACCGCCACCTGACTGATGATGTGCATCAGCCTGCGGTGCCGGCTCCGCCTCCTGATTCTGAGCCTGCTGTTGCCCGTTCTTTTCCGCTTCCAGCTCTTCAATCGTTTTCAGCTGGAATCCATCCTGGAACACGACGGTCACTTCGTTGCCCGCACCGATCGGGATAACTGGGTGATACTGCTCAGAACGTTTAATGTAGTATTCACTCAGCGATGAACCACCTTTGGACGCTCCGCCGCCAATCCCCATTTTGAGTACATCAGCTGCGCCGACAGTTGCCGTGGCGCCCAGCCCCACAGCCGGCTGAGAAGCACGTTCTATTCCCTGGCCAATCCCATCAACAAAACCGGCCCCCCATGCCCAGCCGAGGATTTTTCCGTTACGCATCACCACCTCTCCCTTAACCCCGTTTTTCCCCATAAAGGAAACGTGGCCGTTAATTGGCTGATCGATGGTTTTATCACCTTTGATACAGCTGATATTGCGGGTCCGGACAATGGCGCGCTCACTCGATACGTCGCCCCAGGCTTCAAGCCCCACAAAACACCCTGTCAGGTCGTAGGTTTTGCTGTTTGGCATTTCCACGCGCCCGGTGATACGCAGCTGCATCGGCACCGTGGATTCATTGCCGGTAACAGACGCGTTGGCATCAGCCCCCTCGATAAGCGTGCTTTTTGCGAAGCTCCCCGACGGAATGTACGGCAATGACTTCGCTTTCTTTCCTTTGTCGTAACTGAACGTTTTACGCTGTATCTGGTTTGGTACCGGCACAGACTGGTAGCTGACCTGCGGCGGCGGTGTCATACCATTCCCCGGATAGAATGCCGTCGGAGGCGGTACCGCGGCGCCGGTCTGCGGCGGATAACTGGCTGGCTGCGGCTCACCTTCCGGACCGGGCGGCGGTGACGGAGGAGTCGGCGCGGGCTCGCCACCAGAGACAGCCGGTTTCACGCCCAGCGCCTTCAGCTGATTTTGCATGGCTTCATTGTCACTGCTGAGCTTGTCGATACGTATCTGGTCAGCGGTTCGCGCCTTACTCAGCAGGTCCACTTCCCCCTGCAGGGAGTCAAAACGCTTGTTGAGATCTGCGGCAGTCGCCTGCATTTCGGTGGTCGCGTGCTGCTCCACCTTACTGTTGAAGCTGCTGTCGACCACCCCGGTCATATCCGGCGCGGGTTCGCCCTGAGCCGGGGCTTCCTCATCAGAGCTCATGTTCAGATCTGACAGATACAGCCCGCCTCCGACGGCTGCTGCGCCGCCCGCCAGAATGAGTCCCAGCCAGATATATTGCTTACGTTTGATCAGCGTGTTGAAGTTGGCCATCAGCGCTTCACTCCTTCATCTGACGTCGTGACCCAGATCTGCATACGACCACCGGCGGTCGGCAGGCCCGCCGGGGTACTGAACATGACGGCACGTGTTCCGGGCTGCCAGAAATCGCTTTCACGCACCATACGGGGCGACAGGGAGACATTGTCCAGACTGTAACGGACAACTTTCAGGTGATGACCGACCCAGACCCGATCGGCAGTGGCGCGCAGACCAGCCGGCACCTGCAGCACTTCAGAAGTGACGGGGACAGACTGATACTCATCGGGTACGCTGCCCTGGCGCACGGCGCGATTCAGCGAAACCAGTAACGATTCGTAGGGGTTCGACTCTTCCCAGGCTTTTGCCGGACCGGGTGTCCCCGCCAGCTCGCTGACCAGCTGAATTGTCCGGCCTGAGCCTGCACGGGGCACGGCACGAATGGAGAAGTTCAGCCCGCGTTCGGTTTCCACAATGAAGGTGAATGGTTTTTTACTGACGGTCGCCAGAATGGCGCCGCCGCTGTCGGTCTGCTCCTGGTTTGTCAGGCCGCCGTCCAGGCTGTTTATCGCCGTGATGCGATCGCCAGGTACTGTGAACAGATTCGGATCGGTGTTACTCACGGCAATATTTGCCTGACCGCCATTGGTCAGGGGAACCACTGTCGGCGCAAGCGTACCGCTGAGGGTCGCTGACATCGCGGGGGCGACCAACAGCAGACAGCCTGAAATAAATAACGGGTTAATTTTTTTCATTATTTATTTCTCCAAAACGCGCCAGCCAGCTGACACCATCGACACGACTGAACTGAATGACATAACTTTTAATTTCACTGTAGGGTTTGGAATCCCCAATCCACGTTTTCAGCTCACCCCGGATATCCACGCGGTTCTCTGCCGGCCAGGCACGGATCGACGTCATATAAAAGGTGGCATTAACGTTATTGTCTTTAATGCGTTTCGCATCTTCAGCCAGCTGGACCTTGAGGCTGTTCTGCGAGGCGGGTAATACATACCGGAGTAGCTGCTGATGCTGGGCATCAACCGTTTCCGGGGTGACATTCAGACGCAGGGCAATAAAGGACAGGCCCAGTTGCTCAATATAAGAGGCATCGGCCTGGTTCTGAGACACCGCAAAGGGGGCACTGAATAACATCGGTGTCACTGCCACTTTCTGTTCTGTCTGAAGACGGTAATTATTTATGCCCTGGATAATATTGGTCGCAAGACTGAGGGTCAGGAGTGTCCCCAGACTGATAAATCCCACAGCGATAACGCGGGTGGTATTTTGTCTGGCACCATGTTCCATATGTTATTTCCCCGTTGATTTATTTAATCCACTGCCGGAAACAGGAGTCCGGAACATCATGAAAGAAACCTTTAAGAAGGGTGGTTGGCAGATACCAGTAAATCAGGTCGCGTAGCCAGGAACTGCCCCGCCCTTTTTTCAGTTTCTTGATACCCCAGAAAACCAGTGCCGCTGCAGCCATACCAAAAATGAACTTGCTGGTCCAGAAACCCCAGCCGAGACAAATCACGGCCGGGATAAGTTCATCGAGATATAAGCCAAACCAGCGGGACTGGTTAGTCAGTGTTTCCGGGAAACGGTATCGCTTTAATTCGTCTCCCGTCATCACGTGCTTCCTGTCAGTAACCGGCGACCGACATACCGATGGTGATAAAGGTGGAAATAATCGCGAAGCCGAACAGGAACTTCACGTTTTTGGTCATCATGTACATGATGCCGCCGGCGACAACTTCTGCCAGAACCACCCATTTGACGACGCTGGAAGACTTACCAAACGTGCCTTTAACGGTCGCATCCCCGGACTTCATCAGGTCGGTTGCCGTGGTGGTGGCCATCGCAGCATCCGGGAAGAACGCCGCCACAGCAGCAACCGGCAGCGCAACTTTAGCGACTTTCAGGGCTTTCTTTTTATTGAAAACGCGGGACATAAAAGACGGTTTGGTTTTTTCAGAGACAGCAGAGCCCTGAACACTTAATACAGCATTCATATTTATTTCCTTTAAAAAGAATGGTTGATATATAAAACAGATTTATGACTATGATGTTAAATCACTCTTCCTTTTCACCTCCTGGTATGGTTAGTTCCGAGTTATAAAAGTCCGGAAAACGTTCTAGATGATCTTTCAGTCTCAAATAAGCTTCAGCTGTTTTACTTCTTCTGCTTCTGTCTTTTGCTTTGATGAGTCGACGATTAGTTTCTTCATCTAATTTTAAAAGCACATTTTTTCCAGGCGCAGGTCGTGCGTTGCTCCTAATCGCTCTTTCCAATCGACCTCCAAAGTAAGATTACCAACCTTTAATAAATCTTACATTGGAGGATTTAAAAGTAAACAAACTAAGGAGAAATATTGAGTAAATTATTTTCACAAATCAACAGTACCAATGGTACTATTGATTTAACAAACCATTAACACCAGCTTTCAATATACCCAGCACGTTCGAAACAAACCTTCCATAACTTAATGTATAAATTGATGACAAAATAATGTAATCACGACTATCAAAGTTCAATTCTTTTTTTATTTTGCTAACTGTATTCTTTGATGTTTGTACCTCTATTCCAATAATTTTTGAAATAGAAGCATGTGAAAACCCAACCGCATATAGATTAAAGATAGCCCATTCAGATTTTGCTGACCGCTGAATTCTTTCGATATATCTCTGCATTTTTCTCGAAAATTCATTATATTCCCTTGAAGGCTGAGGAATCTGACCACCTTCCTTGATAAAGACCCACTTACTGTAGGTCTCCTCATTAATTGTGAACGTTTCAATAAAAACAGTCCAAAGAGAATCTACCAACCAAATTTTTTTGACCAGTACAGCAGAACCTTCTGAAAATGATTTCAGTTCTGACTGCATCAGTTCCAGTTTGACTTCAAGGGAGAGATCAAGAAACCAGTTACCAGGTGCACTGGGTGTATCAAATGTTCCAGCGCACCCAGATGTTAAGAAAACTTTATCAAAGGTTGGGCTGGTGTGAATTACGTCGCCCCGGGAATCACGAATAAAGGCAGGGCAAGATGAAATATTAAGCATCTCGCGCATAGAATGAATGGAATCTGTTTGACTGCGTACAGCAATTTGACTACGATCCTTCGCACACATAGGCGCCTCCAGTAAAGGACACTATGGATAGTTGACGTCCGGGGGGACTAGCCCCGGACGTCAACGCTTCAACAAATTTTATTACAACCTTGTAAGTATTCTATATTCCCTATTCTTCCATGTCACTTTTTAAAGCCAGATCATTATTCTTTTTTTACTACTGAATTAATTACAAACCACCAGAAATACACACCGGGTCTTACTCTTCTTCCTGCTCAGGGAAAAAGTGAGAAATGACATCTTTTGCATCTTCTCGAATGTTGCTCACCATGCTACGGAACTCGAATCGTTCATCACCTGTAACATGAGGGCTTAGGGAGCCAATAGCCAAAAGTTTGGATACGGTAAACTGAGTCTTCATGACATTCTCAAGCAAAATCTTATTAAACTCAGTTTGGTTGAACCCAGAGTCTTTTCTTTCCATTTGAGCCTCATAGACTCGAAGTCCTAATTCAAGGAGCATCGAAGCAACACTTGAAAAGCTAACATCCTTTTCCTTTGCTCCTTCAGCCCTTCGCTTTTCAACTATTGCATTAATTTTTTCAGCAACTTCATCACTGGCATAAGCTTGTACCCTGGCCATTTCGGTTCCTTTATTAAAAACAGCATCTAGCAAGATATTATGACGAGAAGATAACGCGAGTTTACCTTCATTACAACTCTAAACTTAAGTCTAGAGTCTAAGTAAGTTGCATTACGAGTCACATAACAACTTAAGTCTAGAGTTAAGTTGCTTTAAACATCTGATTATAAAAGAGTGAGTCGTAAACGAGTCGCTATAGACTTACCGACGACTTACTACTGACTCGCCGGCAACTCACATATATATAAAAAAAAATAACACAAAATAATATAACTACAGTTAAGCCACTGAGGCTAAAGTGAAATCTGCAAAATTTTAATTTTGCGTGGGGTGTGGTGATTTTGTGGTGAGGAGTGCATATCTGTTGAGTCTGGTTCTGGTCTGGGTTAACGTATTTGCAGGAACCGACCCGGAGGGAGTCTTTTGAGAAAACAACTGGTATTAGCTACCCTGCTTTTAATTTCCACACCTGCCTGGTCTGCGGATTGTTTTGATATGGCAGGACGGGACTATCGAATAGATCCCGATCTACTGCGGGCTATTTCATGGCAGGAGTCTAAATGGAAGGTGAATGCCATCGGGAAAAACCCAGGATCTGGCTACGGTGCCGGACTGATGCAGATCGACTCGCAACACCAGGGTGAACTGTCGCAGTACGGTATTAAACCGGGACACCTTCTGACTGATGCCTGTCTGAATATTTACACCGGTGCTTATTATCTGGCACTGGCTTTTAAAAAATGGGGAGTAAGCTGGGAGGCAGTCGGCGCCTACAACGCCGGGTTCCGGAGAACGGACAGGCAGGCCATACGACGACTGGAGTACGCCAGGAAGATTGAGACCATCTACCTTGCTATCAAGAGAAATAAAAATGCCGGCCAGTCATCTTTAACAAAAAACTGAAGACCTCATTCATGAGGTCTTCAGAACAGGGAAGTGATTAATCAATTGCCCGCCATATTAAATGCCGTTCGGGATGCTGAATAATGCTGATATAATCCTTCAGTGCATCCTGCCGTGAAACCAGACGCCTGCAGATCTGGTCATATTGCGGCCCCATTTCAGCCACGTGCCAGGACAGCCTGTTCATAATCATCAGCGTGGCAATAATGCCTGCTGCATCGGCGCTGACCTCACCTTCGAAATAATTTCCCGGGATGCACATCCTGTAACGCTGCTCACCTTCTGGTGCGATATATCCGGTCTGCGTGGTAATGAACTGGATGCTGTTGGGTGCAATATTCCCGCCAACACCCTGTGGAATAACCCAGTAAGACCAGGAACCGCCGTCGTATTCAGAATGCTGGCGTAACCAGCTCGCGGCCATATTATCGGCTAACGGCGTAAAAAAGAGGTCCGGGATAAAATCCAGGCGAGCTTTACCATTGGTTACGGCACAGCGCAGATATTTGTCTGTTTTAAACTGTTCGTCTGATTCACGAGTGGCGGTGTTGACTTTCATTGTGCGCATACTGATTTTCTCCTTCGCGGTTTATTAAAACGTTCGACTTCATCACTGAGCGGCGAAGGGCAATTTGCAGCCGACGGGGAGAAAATAAAGGGGCGCCTGGCGTTCATATACCCCTTTATTTTCGCCACGGCTGATGCTAAAAGCAGCCCTCCGCGAAAGATGAAGTCGGGCGATATCGAGCAGGAGTGAGAATGCGCACAACCCTGAACGTCAATCCGGTGTTTATCGGATTCACGTTCAGGCCCTGGAGTGGCGGGTATTTATCGCCACGGTGAGAGCGGCGCATCCTGATAAGGATGCAGCAAGCGAGATTTTGAATTTGCGTCAGGATGGAAGCCCGAAAGGGCAGAGACAGCTTGCTGGCTCTGTTCACGACAGCCGTGTCCCGACAGGGACGACGCCCGGGTCAGTATTTATTTAATCTTTCATCAGAAATAAATAGCGGAAGAGATACACAGCAGAATATCGGAAGCGATGTAACAGGGATGAATAAAGAATATTGATGAGATACTACCGCGCCGGAGTAATACGGGCGGCGCGTAGCGCAGCCGGTATTATTCAGCGCCACAGGCGCTGCGGCCCTTCAGCGCTGTAGGGCAGGTTATCCCCTGCCCTTCCGGTTATTTACGCGGCCTCCTGTATTCCGCGCATAAAGTCCCGCATAGCCCTGAACCGGCGCAGATCTGTCAGTCGTTTTTCAAAGTCATTGAGGTAGAAAACCGGGGTATACCTTACACGCCGGATCTGCATCGTGAGCGTGTTGCCCGTCACCACTTCCGCGGCTATCCCCAGCAGTGACAGCTGGATGAAGGCCATATCTGCTGCCACTGGATCGATGTCAATGCAGCTGCCGAACATGTGCATGGAGGGGTTAATATCCGCTTCAAGCAGGCACTCTGCATAGGCGATCAGCATCCCTGCGGCCCCACACGCCGGATCGCTGACGGTGGCAATGCCTTCCCGGCGGATAGTGTCTCTGACGCCTGGCATCAGCATTCGCGCCATCAGACACTGCACCGAATACGGCGTAAAATACTGCCCGCGAAAGTTATCGCCCAGATCAAGCTCCATAAAAATCGCGCCGAGGAAATCATGAAATTTCGCCTCCAGCGCACACACCATCAGGCAGAACATTTCCTGCATGTTCGCGATGTCGGCGGCCTCGTACCGGGCGCAGATTTTCCGGCAGTGCTCCATGCTCTCCGGCGTTCTTATCCGGGCCATATCCAGCTCACTGGCGGCGAGTGACAGAAAATCACTGAACACTTCCCAGCGCCCCAGATGGCGGCCCGTATCCTTAAATACGCTGATGAAACGGCCCCGGCTGTACTGCGCGCTCATCATACGATGAACCGCAGGCACCTGTTCCGCGATCTGCTGCCCTGCCTGAATAACAGGGCTGTTATCCGCGGTTTCTCTGGCCAGATTGAACACATCGGCAAAATTCATCTGTGACATAGCATTATTTCCGCTGTTGCCGCTCCCGAAGGAGCGGCTCACCTTGTCAGTTACATGCGCGTTTGAGTTCAAGCGTGCGGAGCACCTGCCCGAAGGCGGTGTTGTTCATCGCGGGGATATGGACACCACGCCCCTTGCGAACGCTCCGGGCAATATGCCGTCCGAAAGCCTTCAGCACCGGGTCAATCTCCTGTGCGGCGATATCATCACGCAGGTTGCGCTGATGACGGCGGGGCTTTACAGCCTCAGTGGAAGGTGAAAGAATAGATAGGTTCATATGTACCTCTTAGTTAATTTGAACAGCCGTAAAAATCGTTACAGCGACTTTTACGGCATGGGCAAAGCAGGGTTTTCCCTGCTTTTTTCATTTCCGGAACAGGTTAAATTCCTCCTTAATGCGCGTTGTGATCTGCGCATGGCTCAGGTTGCACACATCCCACAGCCGGAAATATCTGGCTCCGTAGCGGGCATATATCTCTGTCACGTCACCGCAGACCATCTCCTGCAGCATGAACGTTTCCCACTCGCCGTTCTCACTTGTTGACCAGTTGAGCGGATACATCAGGCCCAGCGCGTCATGGAACGTGTGAACGTCGATTTCTGAGGGGGCTTTAACCGCTGCTTTCTGCCGGCTCAGCCAGTATTCGCGCTCTGATTCTGCTGTAGCCAGCATTCCCGGATGGGCTGAGGATTCGGTCAGGTGTAAGTTCAAACGTCTCTCCTTATGTGGATCACCGGCGGCCCCCGGACCGCCAGATGTTGGGTAAAAAAAGCAGACTCATGGCATATGGGGTTCAGCACGCATTGAGTCAGCAATGTATTTGCGTGCGTCATTCCACGCTTCCTTACCGGTATCACCATAAAGAAGCTCAACGAGTTTCCGGGACTGCAGCCACGGTTGAGCAAGGCCGAAATGCACCTGCAGAACGTCCGCGTGCCAGTCAACCACTCCCGCCCCCAGGACGTTATCAGCCATACGCATCAACGTTCCCCATACCAGTTCACTTCTTTCGCTTTCTCTCAGGCGCTTGTTTTTAAGCTCCGCCAGATACATAAGGAGGCTTTTTTGCTCGCTAATCGCGTTGGCCAGAAGGTTTTCAACCCATCTTTCGGTAGATTCTTTGGTGGCGGTTTTGACGTTGACGTTCTGTGTGTTCATTCTGCTTTTCCTCTGGTCTGGTGGTTAATCCATCTCTCGGTGAGTTCCCTGGCGGCAAAGGGCAAAGGAGCAACGTCGTAAGGAGGAGAACAAGGGGCGGAGACAAAAAGTTTTTGCGGTCCCTGGCAAAAAGTTTTTGGCGGAGTTTATTTACCCCTTGGATGACGACACGGCGGTGCTACGACCAGCCCTCCGCCGGGGAACGGACGAGAGATGACTCACCAGGGGAAGGGATGAGAATGAACACACCCGACACGACGGAACGGCGTGGCGCCATCAGAGTGCCGGCATCGCCGGCACGGTGAAAGCGGCGCGACCGTTCCGGTCGCAGCAAGCGCTGCCGTTGACCTCAGACATCAGACACTAGCCGACAGGCCCGAAACCGCCTGGCGGGTTCGGCGGAGCTTACCGCGTCTTTTCGCGGTTAGCGGAGTGTGGCTCGACGACTGAACCGCGCCAGCGGGTCAGGAGCCGAAGGTGTCCAGTGTTGTTATGCCTTTGACGTTAAGGCCTTAGAGGGTTTAACAGCAAAGACACAGCAGGGAGAAGAAGCAGGAAGACAGCGGGCAGCAAACAGGGAAGATGCGGAGAGGAAATGCGGGCGGCGCGTCAGCGCGGCCCGGTTTTCCCGCCGTGCAGCACGGAACAGGGAAAAATAGCCTTTCCCGGTAATAGCTAATGGATGCGTACATTAGCATTAACATGACCAGAGGGATGGAAAAGGGGCTACCGTCCTGCTCTGTTCCCCGCAGGGGAACTGCCCTTACCGGAAGTTGAGGCGCGCGGTCGCATCGGAAAGGAAAAAGGGGCTACCGGTGAACCGGCAACCCCTTCATAAAGGCGCTTCAGGCATGACAGACATCATCTCCCCTTAATGGCGGGGGTTTCCCCCCGCCGGGGTTAGCTACTTAGCGGATTCGTAAGCCATAAAAGCCGCCACCTCCCTGTTCGTGTCCCTGTACCGGATTTCACAGAGTGATTTCCGGGTGAGGTAAGTGAATATCAACAGTGTGAGGCACACTATTAATACGCACCCGAGCAGAGTGTTTCGCGGCAGTTTCATGGCCTTCTTCTCCTTGCCTCGCGGCATCTAAGAGGCTATCCTGATGTTGTCTAGGCATACAGGTGGCCTCGTGGGTTAATGAAAATTAACTACGGGGCTTTCTGCTTTCTGCCACACAACACGGTAACAAACCACCTTCACGTCATGAGGCAAAAAGCCTCAAGCGCCACCGCCAGTATACCTTACCCGCTGCCATACTGACCAGGCATCGCGCCATCATCGTTCTGATTTGCCGCGAAAATACCCGGGTCTGCTCTCAAGCTCCCGCTCGATCAGCTCGTCGGCAAACAAGGGCGCAATCCTGTTGATGCGGCGAACCAGATTCCGGTGGCGGGCGGCGGCTTTCCGCTCGTCGCTCCAGCGCTTAATCTGCCTCTCGTCCAGAAAATCCACGCATACCGCATATCCCGCGCCCGCCACCCAGCAAGACATCACTTCTTCAGGTGCCGCCTGCCCTGCCTCCACGACAACGGAAACCAGCTCCTGTGGACCCGGGCAGGGCCTGTGCGGCAGTTTCCAGCGCAGGGAATAGCGCCACTTCATCCGTGGCTCCGGTGTGTCAGCTTGTTCGGGACCTGCCAGCGTTCTGCCTGACGCACAGACTCCGGCGTCTCTCTCACAATGAAGCTGATTTCATGCATGACACCATACAGCGGCTCCCCGGCATCCCGCAGCCAGTCCAGAGAGGCCAGCGAGGCATATCGCGATCGCCAGTGCCAGAAGGCAGGGGCAAACTCACGCGCGTCAAACTCACCGGCCCACCGGCGGTACCAGCTGATGACCGTTTCCGGTGACTGGAAATTCAGCTCCGTGACGGCCTGTCCCAGCAGGTTCTGCCGTAATCGCCAGTGATGCACCATTGCGCGTTCTTCCCGACGCATCTTACGGGTAAAGGCGAGGCTGCTGCGCTGTTTCCGGCGCTCAGTCCGGCTGTGCTGCACCTCGGGGAACAGTTCGGCCTGAACATCAACCGGCAGCGGCAGCGGGCAGCACTCCCCGTGACTGGCAATCAGTGCATCGAGCGCCTCTTCCACCTGTTTAAGACTGCTCAGACGATGTTTCGGGTCCCAGTTCAGGCCGGGAATGCGCTGCGCCACGGTCGTGTTCATACGGCTGTTCCCGGTCAGCAGGCGCAGGAAAGTACGCACGTGTGGCGCTGCAGACAGACGAGCACCGCGCTGGCGGGCATTCTCCACGGTCATGATGGCCTGCAGCGCAGCCTGCCGGGCAGGCTGCAGGGTGACAAGGGAACGGGACGAAGGGATCATTGTGCGCCCTCCTGTTCCAGCGTACTGATGATACTGGCGCAGGAATATCCGTCAGTATCGAGACACGCTATCAATGCCAGCGTGTGGGAGATCAACTCCGGGTTAAATGCTTCCATGCTGCGAACAACAGAGAACGGCTGGCCACCACGTGTCACAAAGACGATCATCCAGCGCTCACTCAACTCTCCGGGGCTGCAGACAGCGACATCAAAATGGCAATGGGCCGGAGAAAAGCGGATCTGAACCGGGAAAAAACCGCCAAACTCACTGCGATATTCACCGTTCACGGACCAGCCTGACGGCAGATGCAGAACACGCATCACAGCATGGGTCAGCTCACGGCGAAAATCTTCACCGGCAGCGCGGTAATCTTCCAGCTCGTCGATGGACATGGTTTTCAGGACGTCCAGAGTCAGTAACGTTTTCATTTTCAGTCTCCTTATCGCCGCCCCGCAGGGCGGCGTCTCCGTTATCAGGCAGCGTGTGAAGTCGGTTCGTCAGTGTCCGGGGCAGCATGTGCATCGTCCGGCTTTGCGGCATCCGGGGACTGCATCCAGCCCGGTACCCAGCGGGAGCCGGAGAGCCATTGTTCCGCATGGCTGGCAGCATCACCCTTCTTCATTTTTTCGGCATCCGAGGCGGCTCCGGTCAGCCCGGCCTCCTTCAGCGCCGCCACAATCTGGGCCTTGCTGAGCAGCCCGAGGAAGTTATCCGCTGTCGGCTGCCACCAGTCGCGCAGATGAAATCCCAGCGCCGCCTCCACGCCATCGAGGTCACTGCGGCGGGTATGTCCACATTCACGGGTCTGGACACCGTCTACGGAACAGGCAGTACAGAAGGCCATCAGCGACATCAGGGTCTGTCCGTCGAGGGTAAAGAAGGTGGTGAAATCTTTCTGCCACCCCTCCGGCAGCAGGGCTTCCAGACGGGCTTTCTCCTGCATCAGATACCGCCATGCCTGACCTTCCTCTCCGGTCGGGGCTTCACTGGTCAGGCCGCTGTGATGCACCTCAAGGCGCAGGACGAACGGATGCCGGGTGGTGGTGCAGTAGTCAAACACGCAACTGCACAGCCGCCAGACCATCAGGGCCACGGCTTTCTGTGGCTGCTTAACCAGTTCGGCCTGAACCGCCAGTGTCCTTTCTGAAGACATTTTTTTCAGCAACGGTACGCTGATGCCCTCTGCCGCATCCGGGATACTGCGGGTGACCACATGTACGGCAGCCTGATCGCCACCGTGTTCCCCGACGTCAGAGACCGCCGTCTGGATCTTCTTCTGGACACCACGCTGGACGCAAAGCTCACCGTCATACAGACTGACCACCACGCCACAGGCCGCTTTCTGCTCCGGTGTCCACGCCCGAACTGACGCCGCATTTTCAATCTCATCAATCAGCACCTGAATCGCGGCTTCATCCTCAAAAGTTTCTGTTGCCTCCAGCGTGGCGTACAGTTCATCAAGACGCTGCAGCTCCTCAGCGCTGAATTCCCCCTCCGGCGCCGGCAGCACCAGATAATGCTCGCGGTCATCGCCGTAGTTTCTGACGGATCCCTCACGAGCCAGTGACCATGACCAGCCTTCCTGTTGTTCGATGGCCAGCGCAGCCGCCGCCAGCTTCTCCTGAACCAGACGCTCAACCAGTACCCCGTCAGCCGTTCCGTCTCCCTCCTGGGCGCTGAACAGATCCTCACGCACCACGCCCCCGGCGGCCTCATACGCTTCACGACCGATAAACACGAAGCGGGAGTGGGTTACGGCGATTTCCGTATCCGTGATGGCCCGCTTCAGCAGGTGAGCGGGTGTGCTGCCGTATGAGGTTTTCACCTGGTCATACACCTGCACCTGACGTGCCGGGTCGCTCTCCAGACTCAGGGCCTGACACTGCTCCACGTCGAGTTTGTCCTCTGCCAGCAGGGTGATCAGTTCCGGGGCGAGGTTTGCCAGCTTCAGCATCCGCTGAACGTGACGGGCACTGTAGCCCAGCAGGTCCCCGATTTGAGCCGGGGTTTTCCCCTCTTCTGACAGGGTGCGGAACCCGCTGATTTGCTCTGCCGGATGCATGGCCACCCGCTGGTTGTTCTCGACCATCGAGGCAACCATCGCCATGTCGTCACTGACACGCTTGGCGACAACGAGATACCCGGCATCGATGCGCTGCTCGCTGAGCAACTGTTGCAGGGCGGCAAGACGGCGGCCACCTGCAGCCACCCCTGACATACCGTCCGGCAGCGAGTGAACCACCAGATTCTGGATCAGGCCGATCGCCATGATGGAGTCAGCCATCTCCCGGACACTGTCAGCCGGATAGGGGATCGTGCGAACGTTCAGCGGGGATTTGACCAGCGCCGACAGCGGCACCATCTCAACCTGAGCAGCCTCAAGCGCGGCTTTCAGGGCGGCGGATTCGGCAGGGTTCACCGATTTTTTGCTGGTTTTAACCGGCGCTTTTGCTTTAGACTCGGTCACTGACATAATTGATTTCTCTCCGATATTGGTTAATGTCTGCCGGGCAGACCCATCTGCCCGGCACCTATTACGGCTTATTGCGTTTTGCGTAGTCCGTAGTCCCGGATGTAACGGTTCATCATGTCCTCGCCGCCCGGTTCAAAATTCCAGACGCGCCAGATCATGCTGCCGTCATCCTGATGACGGACGACAAGGCGAAAATGGGTCCCCTGGTCATCTTCAATCGCCACATTCTGATACTGCGCTGCGACAACCTGAGCCTGCTCGCGGGTAAACGTGCCATCCGGCAGGGATTCAAGCGGGGACAAAACGTTATGGTCCATGTGTTTCTCCTTTTCTGCCCCGCCTGAACGGGGCGTCTTCATCGTGGTTTAAAAGGGCGCGTCATCATCTATTGGTGGGAAATCATCCGGGAGTGGCTGAGGCGGTTGCTGAGACGGATCCGCATCCTGACGGCCTTTCTTACCGCCCTTCGCTTTCGGGGATTTAGCCGGGGCCTGAGCAGGTTGTGCCGGGGCGGCAGGACTCTGCGGCTGCGCGGCGCTCTCAGGCACGCCGGATTCACGGCGGCCGCCGAGCATCTGCAGGGTGCCGTTCTGGCCGACCAGCACCTCGGTGACGTAGCGCGTGACTCCGGCATCGTCCTGCCAGTTGCGGGTGCGCAGCTGGCCCTCGATGTAGACCTGCGCGCCTTTACGCAGGTATTCACCCGCCACTTCCGCGAGCTTGCCGAAGATCACCACACGGTGCCATTCGGTGTTTTCGCGCATCTCTCCCGTCTGCTTGTCACGCCATGTTTCAGACGTGGCCAGCGTCAGATTGGCCACTGCGCCCCCGTTGGGCATGTAACGCACGTCCGGGTCCTGTCCCAGATGTCCGACCAGAATGACTTTGTTAACGCCACGTGCTGCCATGATGAATCTCCTTACTCTGTTGTTTTGTCTTTAAAAACCATCACCCGTTGAGTTGCCGGGGCCGCGGTTTTGACTTTGTGCGGGGACCTGCTGAACCTGCCCCCTGGTTGTTACCTTCACCCGTTTGAGAGCCGTTCGCCGCAAGGGCAAAGACGCCACGGCCTGACGCATCTGTCCGGGGCAGGACACAAAAGTTTTTGCGGTTCCATGCAAAAAGTTTTGTGGACTGTTCATTACACCCTGGACAGCCAATGCGACAGGTTGTGGCTATGTCAGCCCGGGCGAATGGACTCAATCGGGTGATTCGGGTACCAGGGGAAAGGAGCAGGCACCCGCCGCAACGACGGAACGCGCGGGCGCGAAACGGCGTTGCCCTGCAGAGTGCCGGCAATCCTTCGCCGGCACGGTGAAAGCGGCGCGACCGGAACGGTCGCAGCAAGCGCTGCCGTTGACACTGGACATCAGACACTAGCCGGCAGGCCCGAAACCGCGTAGCGGGTTCGGCGGAGCTTACCGCGTCTTTTCGCGGTTAGCGGAGTGTGGCTCGACGACTGAACCGCGCCAGCGGGTCAGGAGCCGAAGGTGGCCCCGGGGCAGATTGTGTGAAAAGAAAGTTAAACAGAGGAAGAGCTGCAGCAAGGTGGAGAGTACCGGTAGGTCTGGTCAGGTCAGGTCAGGTCAGGTCAGGTCAGGTCAGGTCAGGTCAGGACTGAGATTCTCCCTTCTCTTTTCTGTACTGAACAACGCAGTACCAGGCAGAAGCCAGGAAAGCGAAAACGGTGATCAGGACACGAAATTCGTCACCCGGCTCTTTCCCCTGCAGCATCAGCGTTATGATGATGCCGGCAACGATAATCCACGCCATGCCACTCCAGAGGCGCAGCTTATCCGCCACGACATTAATCAGAACAAAAGCAACGGCCAGGATAGCCCCCCACAGAGCCGGAACAGGCTGAAACGGAATAAAAAACAGATTAATACCGGTTAAAAGCGTCACGGCAGCTGCTGACTGTTCAGTCGATGTACGCGGAGCCGTTCATGGAAATATTCGCTCAGGTGTTCAGGCTGTTCCCGTTCAACAAGTTCCGGCACGACGGGCTTGCTCATCCTTTCCTGCCAGGCGACAGCAGCGGCCACCTTATCGACGGCAACGTTGTCCTGCTCCTCTTTTGGAAAAGAGGCGATATTCCACTTTGACATATGTATCACCGGTCTGCTTTACAGGAATATATCCCTGATAATACGCGTATTCCCGGGCAACGGCGACTGACAACGGAGAGGAGAGTGCGCGGCGCCGGAGGCGCGGCGATGTATCTCTCCGGCACGCGCAGCCTGCCAGGGTTTTGCGCGCGGGCTGACAGGTGCCCTCCGGCCCGGACGCCTGTCATCGAGCTTACTGATTACTGCCCTTTACCGCCCTGTAAGATGAAGTGCCCGCCGATGTAGACGGCACACTGGCAGGTCATGTAATAGCAGATTTCATCCATCACCTGGGCGGTGGTCAGTTCCCGCTGACCGGCATCGCGGCGGCGGGCATTCATCAGGGCTTTGTACTGTCGCAGGATATCGCGGCTTTGTGGTGCAAGTTTCATGTGCTTTCTCCTTAACCGGCGGGCTTCCCCGCCGGATAGTAATCAGTTGCTGAATACATAGCCTTCATGGAAGACATAGCCGCTGCTGAACAGATCCCGCGCGTAAGCCTCATAATCGAAATAGACGCGCAGGAATTCAGGCACCTCGTTTAACAGGCCGTGATCCTCCACAAAGCCATAAGCAAAATCCTCCTCGCTTTCAGCCTCGCCACAATACGCATCATCAAAGGCGTCATAGTCGCACTCGCCGGTATATTCCGCCCAGGCCACAAACGCGGCGGCGCGTCCTTCGTCCTGCGCCTGCCGGAATGCCTCGATAAACGCCCACTTAACAGAGGATTCAGAGGCAAACTGAGACGGGATCCCTTCCCAGTCCTGAAACATAAACTCGGGGTCATCCTCTGCGGCATGCAACGCCCGGCAGGCGTCATAAAATTCGTCTTCGTCGTCGAAATCGGTTAAATCAAACCATTTGCCAAAAATACTGCCGCCGTTGTACTGGTGATATGTGCCCACGTAGACGGCCGGAACGGTTACTGATGAATTCATTTTTTCGTCTCCCTGCGGGGCGGCATGGCCGCCCCGGTCGTTAATCAGTCCAGCGCGGCGTAAATGGCACTGCATTCCGGGTGAAAGGTAATGTGATTCCAGAGCTGGGCATCACGCAGCATATAAAGGCGGGTCAGGGCCGGATTACTGCTGTCATGATTTGCCGCCAGACGACGGTTAACGGCCAGCGATGTCAGAATAATGCCCGCTGCGTCGGCGTTCACAATGCGGTCAAACCAGTTTTCACTGTTGACCAGATGAACCCGGCCACAATCCGGCATCATGTAACCGCCGCCCTCTGGCAGCCGGATAAAGTGCCAGAACTCACTGCTGTATTCAGGCATCCATTGTTTCGCCAGCGCATACACCTGCAATTCTGCGAGCATGAAATCCGTGCCGAACAGGTACGGCATAAAAGACAGGCGGCCACACTCTTCAACATTCAGGACGGGGCGTGTTGTCACATACTGCATGGTAAATCCTCCGTAATGACATGGACTGCGGCACCGGGTTGTGCCGTGCCGACACGTCAGCCCGGCGGAAAGCGGAAGATGCAGGGGCGACACCGGAGGCCGCAGCGCAGATAAAGCGCGAAGCGGGTCTGGACGGTTTTCGAGCGAAACCTGAGCGAGAAAACGACGGGAAGAACGGCGAGCATCATAAAAAAACTGCGACCGGGTGAGGATGGCGGCGTCAGCGCACCCTTGCATCTGCAGCGGCCGGGCTATAGTGAAGGCACGGCACAGGCCGCACACGGTACAGCGATAACTGAGGGTTGTTTTCACTCAAAAGGCCCGGAAACCGGGCCGGGTAGATGCTGAGCCGACAAGGTGACATCCTTATCGCACCGGACCTCCTGCGCCAGCTGGCTGACAAGGGAGAGGTCCCCTCCTCCCCTGACATTCTGGCCCGTAACATCAGAGATCTGAAGGCTCGGGCCTCTCTGACCACGTCACTTAAAGCCCGGCGATCAAACCGACGGCGGACCGGATCGTCTCTGAAACGCAGCAGACCAGTGATAACCCCTGCGCCCTCAATGGTTTCCTGCCGCTCGTTAACCAGGATGAGCAGAACCAGGCAGAATCGTCTACCTGGATGGGGTCAGTTAAATTGATACTTGTTTTGTACAGAGACTACTGCATTGCGGCCTGACCGCTTTGCTACGTAGAGAAATTCATCTGCGCGTCTGAGTAACTCATTAATATCTTCACCGAAATATTGGGAAGACGCCACTCCTGCTGATAATGTCAAATGTCCCACAAAGGGAAAAATAGTGGTTTCAGTTTGCTTTCGGATACGCTCTGCAATATCAATTACTTCATCAGATTTTTTTTCAGGTATAACGACTACAAACTCTTCACCGCCAAATCGACAGATAAAGTCGTTTTCCCGGCATATTTCCTTCAAAAGAGTCGCAAGCTCTTGCAGCACCTTATCTCCAGCATCATGCCCGAATCGGTCATTTACTTGTTTAAAGTGATCTATATCAATTGCAATAATGTTTACTTGCTTTCCTGAGGAAATGGACTCATACATTTTCTCAAAACCGCGTCTGTTGTAGAGCCCTGTAAGTGGATCTTTTATCGCCTGCTCGCTGAAGGCTTTGAGTTTCGTCTGGGTTGATATTAAATTTTGTTTTACCGCCTCTTTGAGCTCCTGAGCTTCATAGTACCAACCCTTGATATTTTGTAGTACAGAAGGATCGCTACGCTGGCTACTACCAGCCTTTACAGCATTTGCCAGCCGCTCCAGGGGGGTAGCGACTAGTGTACCAAGATATATCATTAAAATAGCGACAAAAAATACGACGAGGGTAATGAATCCAACGATCTTTTTTACCGAATGGTTGACTAACGCATCGACCTCCTTTTCACTTCCGGAAATCCAGATACTCCAGTCAGTTTGTCTTAGTCGTGCAAACCCAGCGACATAATCCCTATTATTATTAGCTAAACTGAGCTTACCACTTTGCGAGGAGTTAAGTTGATAATGAATTTCAGGGGAAATATTTTCAACAGTACCCACTGTATCAGGATCATGACTAAACACCACCATACCATTGCCATCAACTATTTTTACGTCAGTCTCTGGGGGATAAAAATGCTGACTTAAAATATCACTTAATATACTATGTTTTTTTAAATAAATTGTCCCGCCCATATACCCAAGATAAACCCCATGTTCAGAAAAAATAGGTTGTGAAAGAAAAACAACATAATTTCCGGAAGCCGAAATAAACGGCTCAGAAATGGAAGCTACCTGATTTTTTACAGCTCTGATACTGGCATCTGAAGTCAGTATCTTTCCAACTAAACCCAGACTTTCAGGCGAGGTTGCTCTTACAACCCTCTCGCTGTTAACAATGACAACTGAATTAAAAAAGCCAGACTGTAGCCTCAAACGATCCGCCTCACGTACTAGTTCGTCGGAAGCTGAAAGATCGTGGATCTGCCCAGAACTCCACCTCAGCTCACTTTGCGCAATCGTCAGGTACCGATCTGTAGTGTCGGCCAGCTTACGAGCGTATGCGATGTTATTCTGAACCGTACTTTCTTCTATGCTGTCTCTCTGAAACACAATCATTATGCATAACAGCATGGTTCCGGTAAGCACTACAGCGCCTGTAGAAAGGGCTGTAATGAGAGTACGAAGACGAATTTTGTAGTTATTCATGTGTTAATACGAAGACGAATTTTGTAGTTATTCATGTGTTAAGATGATTGTTGTCAGCCTTTAACCGTCTACCACCTTTGCATGACCAGTATCTTTTTTCAATAACGGTATAAATTAAAAGTCTGGTTGTTTTCTGATTCTCATTGCCCAGCCTCAGTCTTAGCTATGAAAGGAGGCCTCAACATTACAAGTGGAAGCTAAGAGAATTCTCCCATAGCCACAAGCACATAGGGCAGCATTGTGCTTGTGGGGAGTCATATTTTCTGCTTATTTGATACTCTGTAGAGCTGGCGTAACACTGATACTTATCCAGTATGTTATTAATACAGTACAGCTGCACAAAGCCGCTACGTGCGAAAAGTGGTCTTTTGCTAATTTAAAAAAAAAAGATAATTGGTATGCTTTGACTGGCCGTCCTACGAAAACCTCACAACAGGAAAGATAAGATGAAACAGGTCAGGATTTATACACTCAAAGATACACAGTCAGCAGAAATTTATTTTCACAGACACTGGCCCCGGCACATGGTCTCCCTTCCCGCTTTTAATATATATGTAAATCATGTCTATCTGGGGAATGAATGTCAGGTTATTGCAACAGTGACTTATCAGAAAGACGCTGATATACAGGCTATAAATCAGAAGTACATGAAAAGCGATGCGTTCATGTCTGACATGGAAGGTTTCGACATGTCTTCTATCCTCCGGGTGGATGAAATCAGCATTAAAGAAGCACTTTTCTGACACTACGACTTTCTTAGCCTGATGCAGGGAGATTCTTCACAATCAGTGAAATGAATAAACAAGAATTAACCTGCAATAAACGCGGGCGTAAGGCAAAACATCCACCAGTTCCGCTATTCGCTTTGAGTTCAATTTATGGATGTAATATACTTATTGGACCGCTCTGCGGATGATTCATAATCTGGCGTTTTTCTGAGCCTTTCGTTGAGCTGTCGGGTAACACAGATAAGTCTTTGCTGGCTGTGAGAAACAGAGATCGTAACGCGATTGTCGCGATTAAAGGTCCAGACCAAAGGGAGGGCACGTGTAAAGCAAAGCCTGCGTCCTCTACATCGTCGCTTTAACAGCAGTCCGTCATATGGCAGGCCGTTAGATATCTCGTTCTGAGCATTACCGACGCTCAGGTTTGTCACTCGCCACAGAAATACCAACATACATACCGATACCCCACATAAGCTGTGAAAGCACAAATATACACTGAGATATATCAACAATCAGCAAAGGAAGAAGAGCAACCGTCACGATCAATATCAGGCGGCTACCGAACTTCCGGCGCACAGGCTCAGCGGCGTCAACCGGGACTCCTGTATATCGCAGAACATGCCTTAAACTCGCGTTCATAACCACTCCACTCAAAACAAATACTCTGTACTTCAGTATATTACACTTTGCTAGATAACGGTTCTCCTGACATGACAAGATCCTTATGGATTTTAGTGACAGTATCAACGGTACTCTTTTGTCATGTGTAGGATTTCTGTGTTGTTGTAGCTTATGAGCGAAAGCAGAAGTCCAGGTTGACAGCCCCAGCCAGTGCCCATGGTGAAATCTGATATATCTCACCAGTCAAAGGTGATTCATGCCAGTAAAAAACACTGAACGCACGTAGACACCCCAAATGTAAGCTGACATCTCTTTATTTCTGACTTATAATTTTTAGAAGGTGATGGCGTTCCACCTTTCCCAACCGCCCCGTCCGGGGCTGATGACGCCTGATATGACTCTTGATTTTCAGGAGGTATGTCAGGTCGTCCCTAAATCCCATCGACCTGTCTGCTTCCCTTAACGGGGATATTCTTTTGATTAATGTATTTGGTCACCTTAATCCTGACAGCGACGCTGTCTGCACCGCTACCGTGACGGCGGGCTGGCTCAACCGGTGTAACCGTCCTGCCCGAGCCTGGCGGCCTGGTGAAGTGAACCCTGAGACACACTATATTTTTGAAGCTGCCACGCTAACCCTACCGCCCTTGCTTGATATCTCACTGAAAGATGAACCTGTATGGCTGGTCGATTTTACCGAACCGGCTCAGGGGCCTGCTGACCTTTTTCAGAGCAATATCATCGGAATTATCGATCATCACCGGCTGGGCGGTCTGATCACCCAATTGCCGCCAGAGGTCTGGATAAAACCGGCAGGCAGCAGCGCGACAGTACTCTGGCTACTGATGGATACAGAAATGCGCCGTACGATGCCCCCGGCCCACGCTATCCTGCTTCTTGGCGCGTTGCTCAGCGACACCGTTAATCTGTGCTCTCCCACCACAACACAAGACGATATCCGTTCCGCCACTGAACTCTGCGTCCTTTCAGGGGTAAAACGCACGGCTTTTGCCCGAGGGCTCCTGACAGCTAAAACCGATATCACCGGAATGTCTGCAGAGCAGCTTCTGCATAAAGACCTTAAAGCCTTTTCGCTCGCCGGTATGAATGTTCGTATAGCGCAACTGGAGGTCAGTTCACCTGACCAGGTCACCCCTCTGCTGGATGAATTGCAAAGTGCGATGGTGCAGTTGGCAGTCATGACGGAAGCCGGGCTTATCGTGCTGATGGTCACTGATATTCATACATGCTGTTCTTCACTCTATTTTGCCGGGCCGGAGGGTATCAGCGCGGCTCCATGTTTCGTAACGGGTATGGTAAGCCGGAAGAAACAGCTTCTGCCCTGGCTCGAACACCATCTCAGTCAAAGCCGGAGATAGCCATGAAAATCTACACACATGCACTTGTTCTTGTTCAGGGGAAAGAGGATGGCGTCCCTCTTCTCGCACTGGCGACAACACTGTCCAGTATGCTGCAAATGAAAATCACCATTGCTCATATCTGTAACGACTACCGGGAGATGAACTACATATCGGACAGTCTGATGAACGATGCCGTATCGAAGGAGGTTGTCCTGGCGAAGGCGCTGCTCAGCGAGCTGACATCGTCTGTAGCTGAGCAGGTTAATGCGAGAGAACTGGTCACCATGCGGCGATTCGAAGATGTACAGAAATGTATCAACGATACCGGCGCGGACCTGGTGATAGCTGGCCACCGGAACCGTTTTATGGGAGCACTGACGTCCCGTTCGGCTGAATACGTTAACCACCTGAACGTAGACGTTTTGATTAAACATATTCATGACTGAGCTACAGGAGAACTGTATGAATTTTCTACTTGAAAAAGTCACCGCCCGCGAAATTCTTGACTCCCGCGGTAATCCCACTGTTGAGGTGGATGCTTTTACTTCTGACGGGCAGATGGCGCGAGCGTCGGTACCGTCCGGTGCCAGTACTGGCTCAAGAGAGGCAACGGAGCGCCGCGATGGGGATACAGGTCGCTTCAGCGGGAAAGGGGTCCGTGATGCCATTAAGGCCGTGGAGACAGAAATCTACGACGCAGTCAGGGGAACCGATGTGCGGGAGCAGCGGCGCCTGGATAATCTGATGCGGGAACTGGACGGCACGGAGACTAAAAGCCGGCTCGGTGCTAATGCTATTCTGGGTGTTTCGCTGGCGGTGGCCAGACTGGCTTCTCAGGTCACCCGTCAGCCACTTTACCGCTATCTCGGCGGACTCAATGCCAGTCTTTTGCCGGTTCCGTGCATGAATATTATTAATGGTGGAGTTCATGCCCGTGGTCAGGGAGCCGATTTTCAGGAATTTATGATAGCGCCGCACGGTGCATCATCGCTGACAGAGGCCATTCGTCAGGGCAGTGAGGTCTATCAGGCTTTGCGCCAGATCCTTCTGTCCCGGAACCTCTCCGCTGCGGTGGGTGATGAAGGGGGATTTGCCCCGGCCGTATCTTCGAACCGGGATCCTCTGGAATTCATTGTTCAGGCCATTGAGAAAGCCGGCTACCGTCCAGGGGAAGATATCAGCATCTGTATGGACCCCGCATCCAGCGAATTTTACCGCGACGGGAAATATCACCTACGTACCGAAAACAGCGCCCTGAGCTCAGAAGAGATGACGGATTATTATGGTGAACTGATGAGCCAGTTCCCGATTGTCCTGCTTGAAGACGGTCTTGCCGAGGATGACTGGACCGGGTGGAAATATCTGCATAATACACTTGGCGGACGAGCGGAGCTGGTCGGTGACGACCTTTTCGTCACGAATGTGAAGTATATCCAACGAGGTATTGAAGAAAACCTTGCCAGTGCAGCGCTTATCAAACTCAATCAGATTGGTACGCTGAGCGAGACATTTGATGCGGTTTCACTGTGTCATGAAAACGGATGGGGTGCCTTTATTTCGCACCGCAGCGGTGAAACCATAGATACATTTATCGCTGATATGACAGTGGCGTTGCGTGCAGGGCATCTGAAAACCGGCGCACCTTGTTGTGGTGAACGCATTGAAAAATACAATCAGCTTATGCGCATTGAGCAGGAACTGGGTAGTGACGCGCGTTATGCAGGTATTAAGGCATTTGTTCGCCGTGGATGATCGAAATCATCACGGCATCTGAGGTGCGTATGCCGGCTGAATCCGGCATACATCCTGCTTCAGAATTTATATTCACCTTGTATGGGGAGATTCTCGTTGAGTCAGTTATTGGCAATTATGATTGGTGGCGCCACTGGTTGTGTCATCCGCTGGTTTTTGGGGATTAAGCTCAACAGTTTTTACCCCTCAATTCCGCCAGGGACGCTTATGGTTAACCTAATGGGGGCTTTTATCATCGGTGCCGCAATGGCATATTTTATGCGCCACCCCCAACTTGATCCTGCATGGAAACTGTTCATCGTCACTGGGTTGTGTGGCGGGCTGACCACCTTTTCAACATTCTCTGTGGAAGTCTTCTCATTACTGCAGACGGGAAATTATTTATCGGCGCTCACATCTGTATTGGTTCACGTCGTGGGATCACTGCTTATGACAGCGGCGGGATTTTATCTGATAATGTTACTCATATGAATGTTACAGCACAACCATAGTCGGATATAACGCGACTCGCAGGCTTTATGTACGCTGTTCAATGCCCGCTTCTGGAATAGTGCGGGTATTATTATTTTGATTCACATTGAGCATCGGAACTTAGGTTTGACAATGATTGAATAACTAAAGTAGGGAGTTAGACTGACATATATTACAGGAGTACCATTGTCCACCGATGTTCTCTTATCGTCAAAAGCCGGCGGTGCTGGCTTCATATCCTAGTGCTGCCAGATGTACATCTGCCATTAATTAAATATCTGCCACTCCATAATATGTAGAAATTCTGCTTCTCTCTCTGTCCACTACTCACTAGCCATACAATGTAATTTGAGATATTCAGGAACACGATCAACCAATCGATTCAGCACACATCTATCATGTTCAGGGTCTGTCTCAGAAATGACTCAATGATTAATAGATGTGCTCAGTATTAATTTTCTCCAAAACAACAGGATGTGTGAGTAAGAAGGTCTTGGGTATAGCTCCGGTACTGACGGTGCAGATGGGACCGTGGTCCCAGGCAGCATTCCGGCGCTGACGGTAAAGGTGGGACCGTGGTCCCAGAGGCAGCATTCCGGCGCTGACCGGGAAGTTGGGACCATGGTCCCAGGCAGCATTCCGGCGCTGACGGTAAAGGTGGGACCGTGGTCCCAGAGGCAGCATTCCGGCGCTGACCGGGAAGTTGGGACCATGGTCCCAGGCAGCATTCCGGCGCTGACGGTAAAGGTGGGACCGTGGTCCCAGAGGCAGCATTCCGGCGCTGACCGGGAAGTTGGGACCATGGTCCCAGGCAGCATTCCGGCGCTGACGGTAAAGGTGGGACCGTGGTCCCAGAGGCAGCATTCCGGCGCTGACCGGGAAGTTGGGACCATGGTCCCAGGCAGCATTCCGGCGCTGACGGTAAAGGTGGGACCGTGGTCCCAGAGGCAGCATTCCGGCGCTGACCGGGAAGTTGGGACCATGGTCCCAGGCAGCATTCCGGTACTGACGGTAAAGGTGGGACCGTGGTCCCAGGCAGCATTCCGGCACTGACCGGGAAGTTGGGACCGTGGTCCCAGGCAGCATTCCGGTACTGACGGTAAAGGTGGGACCGTGGTCCCAGGCAGCATTCCGGCGCTGACCGGGAAGTTGGGACCGTGGTCCCAGGCAGCATTCCGGTACTGATGGTAAAGGTGGGACCGTGGTCCCAGGCAGCATTCCGGCGCTGACCGGGAAGTTGGGACCGTGGTCCCAGGCAGCATTCCGGTACTGATGGTAAAGGTGGGACCGTGGTCCCAGGCAGCATTCCGGCGCTGACCGGGAAGTTGGGACCGTGGTCCCAGGCAGCATTCCGGTACTGATGGTAAAGGTGGGACCGTGGTCCCAGGCAGCATTCCGGCGCTGACCGGGAAGTTGGGACCGTGGTCCCAGGCAGCATTCCGGTACTGATGGTAAAGGTGGGACCGTGGTCCCAGGCAGCATTCCGGCGCTGACCGGGAAGTTGGGACCGTGGTCCCAGGCAACATTCCGGCGCTGACCTGGAAGTTGGGACCACGGTCCCAGGCAGCATTCCGGGGCTGACCGGGAAGTTGGGACCGTGGTCCCAGAGGCAGCATTCCGGCGCTGACGGTAAAGGTGAGACCGTGGTCCCAGACTGACAGGATGAAGGCCAGTTCTGATTTACTGGCCTGAGAAAAAAACTAAAGAGATGGGGTAAAATACAGGAAACAGGCAGAAGGATAAGGCGTGTCCATTTCAGGACTTAGGCTCTTCAAGCGCCTTGAGAATGGCTTCGATCTTCTCAATGCATTCCGCAGGAAGCCGGGACCTGTCAAGGTTCAGGACCACTTTATCGCCTCTGTATAATGCTGTTGCCCCCGGAGCAAACTGATGACGTGAGCTCAGATTCACTCTTGATGCAGGAGACTTTTTTAGTACCGATGTTAAAAGACTTATGACCTCTTCTGCTTCAAAGATTACACCCGCTTTCTTCTGATCGTGGAGAGTTGCGGCCTGCTGCTTCAGTAATTCTTCTTTATCTGCAAAAGCTTTCTGAAGGGCTTCACCTGAGCGGGCAGACAGTTCACCAGGATGAGAGAAAAGGGCGACAACGGATTTCGGGAGTCTGGCCGTATTGATACAGCGAGTAATTATCTTACGAGAGATGTTTTCCGCATCGGCAAGTGCAGAAATATTTCCGGCAAACTCATTCTGGAGACGGTTTGCATAACGCTGACCACGCTCATAAGCACTCGTAGGGCGATAATCGTTGCCCAGTCTGGACAATGCCGACATCTGCTCATCGTCCAGTTCACCGACCAGAATACGATAATCACTTTCTGTCAGGATAGCGGCCTTGCGTCGACGGCTGCCATCTGCAATTTCAATGATATCGGAAACCCGACGGCCAAAAGCCGGAGTCTGCTGACCGGTCAGTAAAAATGAAGGAATGAGATCATCCAGGGCATCTTCGGTCAGTAGTTCCTGATCGCGCTCGTTACCTGACCATACCCGGGAAGCGGTTTCAACAATATCTCCCCGGAGCACCTCCAGGGTAAACTTCACTTCCCGACCACACACCGGTAACGTAATTGCATTGCCACGAGCCATAGCCCCTACACGAGCAATTAACGAATCCACCATCGGTGCAGCTGGCGCTGACGTGTCTTCAGCTGCCTGAGTATTTGCTGTATGTCTTGGAATGACAGGTGCACGCTTCATTATCTAATCTCCCAGCGTGGTTTAATCAGACGATCAAATATTTCATTACAAACAGGTTCCCAGATTGAAAGAGCATTTCGCCATGCGCCGGTCGAAGAACGTTGATCAATAGCCTGTTCGAAAACGGTTCTCATGCGGATCTGGCCTTTACCAACTTCATCGGTTTCACGTACCACATTTTTCAGGACCATGCTTCCCCATGCATCGCGAATTTGTTCTTCCATCCACGGTGACTGCGAACCATTGTTATTACTGTATTTGGTAAGCAGAATACGGACATCCGGCTCAAAGCCTTTAAGATCCACATTCCTGAGCAGATCACGAAGCATATCGAAAAACTGCAGTGCAGAAGTGTAATCGAACAGCTCTGCCGGGGTGGGAACAATCAGCACATCAGCAGCGCATACGACATTAATCGTGCCAATACCGAGGTTCGGTGCGCTGTCGATAACAATCACGTCATAGTCATGAGCAACCGTTTCAATGGCAAGACGGAGCATCAGGTGCGGGTCAGTGGGCAGTTTTCCTTCATCAAATTTGCCCATTAGCTCAGTTTCAATGCGATGAAGTGCCAGGCAGGACGGAATGATATCAAGGCCAGGCCAGCAGGTGGGTTTTATCGCATAACTGGCGTCATCCTTTTCACCAAGATAAAAGGGCAGGAGAGTATCTTCCGCATGTATATGAAGATCGGGCACCCATCCGTGATACATCGAAGCTGTGCCCTGAGGATCATTACCCTCGACAAGCAGAACGCGTAACCCTTTCAGGGCCAGGTCCTGAGCCAGGTGAACAGAAACGGAGGTTTTGTAAACCCCCCCTTTATGAGCGGCAACCCCGATCACTGGTGGGAAAGCATCTTCGGCACGGCGCAGTCGTGTACCGAACACATCCCGCATATGATTGATTTGTTCGATGGTATAACCAACGCGTTGTTCAACTCTGCCACGGGTTTCCATATCCGGGTGGGGCAACCGGCCGGCTTTCTCTGCATCCCTGATTGCCTGAGAAGAAACGCCAACCAGATCCGCCGCTTCACCTATTCTCCAGCGGCGTGTGATCTTCCTGGCTTCCGGACTGTCGTCATTAAACTGCGCAATGGCAATAGCCTTCGTCATTTCATGTCCAGCAGTAATGCACTGGTTAAGTGTGTCCATCAGTCCCATTCTGAGCATCCTTTAATCATCGCTTTGCATTATTTTATTAAATCTTGGAATTTTTTGCAAAGCAACAATAAAATCGCAAAGTCATATGAAAATTGCAAAGCTGACGGTGATGAAGGCAATAAACCGGAGAAGAGGGAGTAAATCACATACCGTAGTAAATATTTCTCACTGCCGCTCGCCGCAGTAAGCGATCTCACGTAGTGAGATCGCGGCGAGGAAGCGGAAAAGTACAGAGGCTGCACAAAGCACTAACGCTACGATGCCAGCTATTTCTCCGGATCAGTCTCTCTTCATGAAATTGACTGTGATATGTAAAAAATTGACTATGGTATGAAACTGAAAGCCGGAGACTGGTTAACAACAAAAGAAGATCCTACATATCGCAGTCAATATTTAATGTTGAATCAGGGAGCGTTACTCACGTGGTACTCAGAAAATCTTTGTAGGACCCAGAATGTAGTGTGGAAGCATATGGTCGGGGATAAGCGTTATTCATTGCTTCGATCCAGTAATTGATCCCAAAGAGATCATATTGAGATCCTAAAGAGATCCCCGGATCGCTGCAGCAGGCGCCGTGACTGGCCTGAACGTCATACTGGATCGACTATGGAATGTAAAATGTTGACTGCTGTATGCAAAATCTAATACTGTGATATGCAACGGTATTTACTGAGGTATGTATATCCGTTGACTGCGATACGTATAACGACATTCTTTTGTGGATAACCGTTGAGGATCAAGATGACGAGCGAAAATAACAGCTTACCTCTCAATCTTCAGGAAGTGGACAAGACAACCGGTGAAGTTGTTAAGCTGGATGTCAACAGTACCAGTACTGTGCAGCCGGTAGCGCTCATGAGGCTCGGTCTCTTCGTTCCAACCCTGAAATCAACCTCCAGGAGTAAGGCGAACCGTAAAAACGTCACAGATGCCACTGAGGAGCTTGTACAACTGTCCATTGCTAAAAGCGAAGGGTACACCGACGTTAAGATCACCGGCTCGCGTCTTGATATGGACACGGATTTTAAAGTCTGGCTCGGCATCATTCGCTCGATGTCAGAGTATGGGGTAAAAAGTGACACCCTGGAACTGTCGTTCGTTGAATTCGTTAAGATGTGTGGATTTGACTCCCGGCGCTCAAACAAGAAAATGCGCGATCGCATCAGTAATTCTCTGTTTAAACTCGCCTCGGTTACTCTGAAATTCCAGAGCGAGACGAAAGGATGGACCACCCATCTGGTGCAGTCAGCCTATTATGACATCAACGAGGATATCGTGGAGATCAAGGCTGAACCCAAGCTCTTTGAGCTTTACCACATGGACAGGCGGGTACTGCTTCGGCTGAAAGCGATTGACGCCCTGCAGCGGAAGGAATCGGCCCAGGCACTGTATACCTACATCGAGAGCCTTCCCCAGAATCCCGCGCCTATCTCCATGAAACGTATGCGGGACAGGCTGAATCTCACCTCAAATGTCTATACGCAGAACCACACGGTCCGAAAGGCGATGGAGCAGCTGCGGGATATCGGCTATCTGGATTACACCGAGTTTAAACGTGGCCGGGCGACTTACTTCAGTGTGCATTATCGCAATCCCAAACTCATCAGTGGGACGGTGAAGGTACCGCGCAGGGAGGAAGAGGAGCAGGCGCCGGAGCAGAATTATGACGAAGTCATTAAGGCACTGAAGGCTGCAGGCATCGATCCTCAGAAACTTGCTGAAGCGCTCTCGGCGATGAAGCCGGAAAATTGACTGCGATACGCATTACCATGACTGCCGTATGCATAAGCGATTAGTTATTGACTGTGATATGCATCACGCATACCACAGTCAATATTCGCTCTCTTTCCTGCATGTGAATAATGGACAATATTGACTGAAGTATGTTATTTCTGGCCAGAGTATGCTGATATTGACTGCGGTATGTAAGTTTGACGGGGATGTTACCCGGCCAGCTGAGTACTCTCCATATGACTGCATCCCACAGTCAATATTTGAGTACATCCCCGGTCCGCACTGAATGAAACTGCTCAGCAAAGCATTGATCCCCGTATTGCCGCTAAAACCAGTCCTCCGAAGTTCGCTAATCCTGTCGTACCCGCGGTCCGCCTGCAATCGTAAAGAGAAAGCCCATGGCTGTCAGAACCGCCCCGGGACGCAGTCACTGACGATATGTTCGTACTGAATAACGACCAGGCTTGCCGGGTTTGAAAGGCCCCTCAGGTATTTACACTGTAACCTGCTCGCTCAGGACTCCTGCTGATATCCGGATCACAGTAATTTTTATTGTCTGCGGTATGAAGATGTCAGTTGATCACCTGAAGACCGGGCCTGCTTAATGCGGATGATGTCATGGTGCGATATGAAGGTGAGGGGGGACTGGATGCGGTATTAGCCCAGACCCGAACAGAAATGATGTCCGGGTCATACCGGATAAGCGTCACGCTTATGCGTCCGGCACGTTGAGCCTCACCCGGGAGCGGAGCGAGTCCTTTCACGTAGCGGCAAAAGCTCCGGCCGCCTGCCCGACAATCTCAGCCGGCGGGTGGCAGGGAACGAAGGATCTCCGCAGCATCTCGACCGTCACCGGTAAAGGGAACGGCCAGGGTGGCTGCCATGTCCAGCGCAAATACCCGGGTATAGACTTCCATCGAGCGCGGATCCTTATGCCCGGCCAGCGCCTGGATGACCTTCCTGGGCTGCCGGTGATAAAGCATGTGCATGATATAGCTGTGCCGGAAAGTATGCGGCGTTACCGGAATCGAAAAATGCACGCCGTCAGCTTCAGCCCGCTTCACCGCCTGTTTCAGCCAGTTGCGCATTGTCTCATCCGTGACCGGCCATAACGGCTCCCGCCGGCGGGGGCGGGTGGTGACCATCCAGCTCTCCATCTGACGCACAAAACTGGCATCCGTCAGCGGTACCAGACGCACTTCATCTTTTGGCGGCCGGCCACGACGTGCCCGCACTTTTTCCGACAGCACCCGAACAAAAGGGCGCAGACCATCCAGGTCGAAGGATTCCGGGGTGAGCGTCCGGGCTTCACCGATACGGATCCCGGTATTCCACATGGTGGCGAACAGCATATGGTGACGCTGGTCCGGCATATACCAGAGGAGGGCGCTCACTTCCGGCGCCAGGAGGTAAGCCGGCGTGGCACCTGTTGAGGTGGCCATCCGCCGGAGTGCCACCGCGGTCGCAAAATCAACGCCCGGGGCGATCGGCAGCAGAGAGACGCGTTCTGGTGAATTCTGCAGGGGAATGATGCTGTTCATGAGTTATTTTTCACGTAGCGCACGACGGGTTTGGATAGAACTATTCTGGCCTGAAGCGGCAGATCCTGCCATCACAATAAATCGCAGCGCGCGGATCCTTTAATTGTCTTATCTCGCATTATTGCGGGTAAAACCAAATACGTAAAGGATCCTTTTTCTGCTCAGATCCTCCATGAAGCCAGTCATGACGCGGGCTGAGGGCCGTTTTACGGTTTTTGGGAGAATTGGGGTAATGCCAATACAAAGTGAGAAACTAAAGTGGTGGGTAAGAGAGCCAGGAAAAAACTCGCCCGGTACAACGCAGGAACCTGCGGGATCTTAAGATGAACAATCTTATACAGCGTTAAGTGTTAACAAAGTAGTCACCCATGATGTTCATTATGCTATCAGATGTTTCTGTTACGGGTTCAGAGTTACCTCTGCTTTCCACTGCCAGTTTCGGAGTTACGGGGAGTGGTGCTACAATCGGCATCGTTCAGTCCGGTTGGTGATTATGGTTTGTTTGTAGATTGTTAGAGTACACAATCCGGGCTGTATTATCTTAAAGTGATCTAATAGTTCGCATAGCTATTAGCCTCTTCTGACTTTAGCCCCGAACTACCGTTATTCTGTCGGATTATCGGTGAAATCTCCAGGGGTTATGTAGAATAAAGCCAAACACCTAGCAGATACAGGGTAGCAAAAATGTTGGTTTCTGACATTACCCCCTCAATAATTACTATGTAAAAGCCACATTAAAACTATTTTACCGGCACCCTCATCTCGAATAGTCTCACTGAACAGCCTAATTCAGAAACGCATAAATAGCTATAGAGACTAAGATGAGAACCACATACCAGCAAACGTTGTTAATAAACTTCGTAAGTCGCGAAGATATCGACGAATGGCGAAATCTTTTTTTACCTAATTTCCCTGACTTGCGTATCGCGAGCTGGGATGACCCTTCAGTTGAGCCTGAAAGTGTTCACTATGTTTTAGTGTGGGAGCCTGAGAGAGGCAAGCTTGCTCAATTCCCAAATTTACGCGTGATATTAAGCGAGGCAGCAGGAGTGGATCATATTTTGAATGATTCGACAGTTCCCGCCAATATTCCAATCACTCGCATGGTTACGCCAGAAACTGAGAGCAGAATGGCTGATTATGTGACTATGGCATGTTACCTGCTTGTACGCCAGATTCCGCTGGTGATGCAGGCGCAGAAAAGGCAGAGCTGGAACAATAAGCTAACAGGCAGACTAGTGAACGAAACGTCAGTAGGTATAATGGGTATGGGACGTCTAGGCACTGCTGTAGCTAAACGCCTGTTGGCCAATGGCTTCACTGTGCGAGGCTGGTCGCGTACCGAGAAAAATTCCCACGGTGTACAATGTTACGCTGAAAACGATCAGTTAGCAGCTTTTCTTCGCGAAAGTCACATTTTAGTTAATTTACTTCCCGACACTATAGCAACACGTGGCATCATCAATGCAGAACTTCTAGAGCAATTACCTCCGAATGCAGGACTGATTAATGTTGGACGCGGCCACCAATTGGATCATGATGCGTTATTGGTCGGGCTAAACAACGGACATTTAAGCGGCGCTGTGTTGGATGTTTTTCCAGTGGAACCCCTACCGCCTGAAGATCCTTTGTGGAGACATCCCCGGATAATCATTACCAGTCACGTTGCATCGTTGATTTCTAACACCGCTAAAGCAAAACAGGCTATTGAGATTATTCAGGCTGATCGTTCTGGATTGCCATTACCTTTGGTATTTAATCGTGAGTACGGTTACTAAATGTACAGAATAAATGCTCTGTGGGAATTAGTCAGAAAAGTTTACGGGAGGAGGGAAGAGGTTGAAACACAAGAAGTATGGCGTATTTATGACGATTACAATGTTAAACTCTTGATCGTGAACGGATAAATTCCATAGAGTCTGGCGAGGAAGAAATGAATGCAAAACAGGAGCAGTTAACAGCAGCGAGGCTTGCTGAAAACTACAAATTCGGTAAAAGGTAATTTTAGGAAACATAGAGTTATGTTCTAGCCTTTTATAGTACTATCACATACAACAAGACTCATCAATTGGTATTTATACAACCAAGGAAGCTTGTAAAATATTTGTTACCCTTCGGGAATCATCCCTAATAACAACTTATAATCTTCATCTAAGATATGCAAAAGTCTTATGTTGTTATAGTTTTTTTTAATTCAGAAGCAATATAATTAATATTTGTGCAAAAGGAATGAGTAAGTGCATAATATTGAAAGTCACCGAGAAAGTTTTACCCCTTGTCTTGAGTAAGAGTTTACACCTGTCGTTATGAATGACTTGGCTTTTGTTTGGCTGAATCCCCATATTGGCGCAGAAATCAAAATGTAACTTACACCGGCCATGCCTTAGATCTTGCCTTTAGGAAGATAATCATTATGTAATGTAACGTCATTCTGAAATTTCACCTGCTGCTGATAGTGGCTTCAAGGATGACATAGTTTCTTGCCGTACGACAATAGTTTCTTACAAACGATAAAGTGTATAAACCAAGTCACTTACTTAGGAAACCTCGTGAACATGAATGAACGTCAAATTCAAATCGCTCTTGTTCCCTCTTCCTGCATGTTTTCCTCTCCATGGTATGGGCTGTTGAGATCAACCACATCCACAACGATACGAATCTGATCTATTTGTGATAAAGCCTGAGGAGCATACGCTATTATGGTTATTAACTGTGAGAACTTACGTCGGGCAGCGCAACGTGCGCTACCGGGCTTTGCATTCGATTATGTAGATGGTGGCGCTGACAACGAGCAGACTCTGAGACATAACAGAGAAGTCTTTGAACGTTGGATGTTTAAACCAACGGTATTAAAGGATGCAAGTGTACGCAGTCTGCATACACCACTTGGAAATGACCTATTAGCTGCACCGCTGCTGATAGCTCCAACTGGTTACAATGGCATGCTGCGTCATGAGGCCGATCAGATGCTAGCGCGAGCCGCCGCGCATAGCGGCATAGGTTATATTCAGAGCACCGTTTCGACGGCATCACTGGAAGAGACTGCAACTGTTAGCAGCGGGCCGCGCTGGTTTCAACTGTATGTTCTGAAGGACCGCGCTGTCACAGCCAACTTGATTGAGCGAGCGCGCCATTCAGGCTGCTCGGCGTTGGTAGTGTCGGTAGATGCAGTGCATTTCGGCAACCGTGAACGCGATAAATCGCACTACCGACGGCCGATGAAGCTTTCGTTCCGTGCGCTGGCAGATGTAGCACGGCACCCTGGATGGGTGTGGCGTACACTACGTCCTGCAGGGATGCCGGGCTTTGGTAACCTCAAACCTTACCTTCCCTCAGAGTTTCAGCGCGGTATGGGCGCGGCCACCTACTTCGCCCAACAGATGGATCCTACATTAACCTGGCAAACACTGGAATGGATACGCGAATTGTGGCCGGGGCCGTTGTATATCAAAGGTATAATGACGACTGAAGATGCATTAGCCGCACAACAACTAAAGGCCGAAGGTATTGTAGTATCTAACCACGGCGGTCGTCAGTTAGATGGAACATTTAGCCCAATGCTGGTTTTGCCAGACATCCGAAAGGCGGTGGGCCCTAACTTTAACGTGTTACTCGATAGCGGCTTCAGACGCGGTACTGATGTGGTAAAAGCTCTGGCGTTAGGCGCAAATGCAGTATTACTGGGACGTCCACTATTATACGCAGTGGCTGTAGGAGGCGAAGCGCTGGTGTCAGCCACCCTAGAGTCGTTGATCGCTGAAATCGATCGTACAATGGCACAGTTGGGCTGTACCGATATCACTGAACTTCATTCTGGACTGCTCCATCATGCAAGGAATTAACCGACGTACAGTTCCGCCTACATCTACACAGGCGGTTATAAGACCCTATTTTTTTTAGGTGTGAAGTTGCAGAAAGTTAGAAGACGGAAAGTACGTTATGATCCTTTACACTTGCTATATGAGTAAGCGTAGAGTGAGAACCATTTTGGCGGGCTAGGCCTATCAGGTTCGTAATACGGTGCGACATGGTATAATTTCGCTGGCAATTGTGTTAAAACTCGTCGAACCCGGTTACGCATTTGTCTGCAATACACAGTTTAAGCCTGCAAGATGGGTCTGCGAGTGGATGACTTTTCTGCCGGTTTGAAGACCAACAACGTAGCCGTTGCTAGTGTTGAGCCTGCGTTGTGGTTAACACGAACCTACGTCCACAACCGCCCGCTCTTCATCTTCGTATTACCGGGCAACAGCACCGGTACGGGCATGTCATCGGTGTGGAGCTTGCCTTCAGTCAGCACAAAGCACCGAAGCCCCCCTCCTGCGGGGTGACAGGAGCTGGCAGCATCCCTCCACTCAGCCCGACAGCAGTGAGCTACTCAGCGGCCGTATACTTCAAACTGACGAAACTGCTCTGTGTACTCTGGGTTAGAGCACGGGCAAGCCTCGTCGTGAGAATAGAATTTGTCTATGGGCAGGGCTCAGTCCAATCAATCAACTTACGAACTCAGATCCCCAGATGGGGATTATCATTGGCCGGTAAATCTTAAGACTGTTTCAAAAAAAAACGTATTCCGATCACGGCATAAGGTATATCAGCAAGCAGATGTCGAGAGATTGGCCCACCCAAATTTCATAAGGTCTTTTTCCATTTTAGGGAATAATTTCTCATTTTTTTATCTTTGAAGCTTTTTTAGTTACAAAAGAACAACCAATAAGAAACACTTATCACATTTTTTTTAACTCTTAGATATAGAAAATAACTAATTTCGCCAATAGAAGATTCTAAGTAATGATACATCTCTTGGTTTTCCTCGGACAACCTCCAGCCTGTAGCCACAATGACAACGGAAGGAAATAGCCATGTATTCTCTCCATACAGTGAAAAAATCAATTAGTGCGTTTTTCTGTGCAGGAATGATGTCAGTTACAACTCTCTCTGTTCATGCGGAAGAAGCCACGCATGTGAAAATGGGGATTGAACCTTGGCTGGGTTATGGTCAGTGGCATATTGCCTCGGCTAAAAATCTTTTTGAAAAGGAAGGTCTAAAACAAGTCGAGATCATTAATTTCGCTGAGGATAAAGATATTAATGCCGCACTGGCGAGTGGGCAGATAGACGCAGCTAATATCGCTACCCATACCGCGATGGGAATGATTTCCGCAGGTCTCCCAGTGAAGATTGTGCTATTACTCGACCAGAGCAATAGCGCAGATGCAATTCTGGCCACTAAAGATATTTTAAGCATTAAGGATCTCAAAGGTAAGCAGGTCGCCTACGAAGAAGGCACAACCAGTGATATTTTACTCAGAAGTGCCATAGCATCTGAAGGATTATCCTTTAATGATATAAAACCTGTTCCTATGCCTGCCGCTTCAGCAGGGAATGCTATAATAGCAGGACGGGTTCCTGTTGCTGTGACGTATGAGCCCTATCTGAGCATGGCCCAAAAAAGCGATACAAATCTTAAGATTCTATACAGTGGTTCCTCTGATCCAGGATTGATCAGCGATGTTCTGGTAATACGTGACGATTTCATCAAGACTCACCCTGATGCCATTAAGGCACTTATTCAGACCTGGGGTAAAGCGCTAGACTATTACAATGCCAATACGACAGAAGGTCGCGCTATTATCTCTAAAGCAGTGGGCACGACTCCAGAAGACTTAAATACGGCATTCGATGGCGTGAAATATTTTACCCTAAGCGATAACAAAGCACTTCTGGCTCACGACTTCACAACGAAAACGTTCCCCCATATTCTTAAAGCAGCAACTGCTGCGGGCATTATCACGCAGCCCATTACAACTGAACAAACCATCGATACTCGTTTCGCAAATGCGCAATAACCACATTAAAGATCTGTCCGCTGATTTTATAAGTGGTGAAGACTTGCACACGGAGGAATTATGAGTTCTCTCGAAACTCAGAAAGTAAATGTCCATGCCAAAAAAAGGCGGTATTCAAACTTATTAACCATAGGGAAAGAGCCTACACGTTCTCAGTTCCTCACAATCTCTGTAGCAGTTTTCGTGCTGCTCCTTCTTATATGGTGGCTTGCGACATCCAGCGGCACCATTAAACCCATTTTCCTGCCAGGAATCGAGAATGTCCTGCTTCGGATGATAACTCTTGCGCAAAACGGAACGTTACAGAGTGATATTGCCAGCAGCCTTTATCGCATGATCATTGCTTTCACTATTTCGTCATTAATGGCAATTATCATTGGTGTTTTAGCTGGGTGCTATGGGTTATTCAAGGCGATTGTTGAACCGCTTGTTGACTTTATCCGCTATATGCCAGTTGTTGCTTTCGTCCCCCTTACCATCTTGTGGACAGGCACTGATGATATACAGAAATTTCTAGTCATCTGGATCGGTACTTTTTTTCAACAGGTACTGATGATGATTGATGCGATTAAACGTGTTCCATCTGATTTTGTCGGTTTGGGCAGGACACTCGGCTTGTCAGACCGAAAAACTCTCCTCCAGATTGTCATTCCTTCCGCGTTACCCTCGATATGGGATGCATTACGCATAAGTCTTGGATGGGCATGGACATGGCTTGTTCTTGCTGAACTTGTAGCATCAACTTCTGGGCTTGGCTATCGGATCGTCGTTTCTCAACGCTATTTTCAGACAGATACGATCATCGGCTACATACTCCTGCTTGGTTTCCTGGGGCTCATTACTGATCAAATTATGCGTGCAGCTGAGCATGTACTTTTCCGTTACAACCGGAGACGTTCCTGATGGCAATTTTGACGCTTAATAAACTGGAAAAAAGTTTCTCATTGGGCAAGACCCGGCGTCAGGTTCTGCATGGCATTGACCTCACGCTCAACGATAACGAGTTCGTTTCTATTGTCGGCTCATCTGGATGTGGAAAAAGTACCATGCTGTCAATAGCTGCAGGTCTGGAGGATTTCGATAAGGGTGATGTTCTTGTTGATGGTGAATCAATAACAGGCCCAGGACTGGACCGTGGAGTGGTATTTCAGTCATACACGCTGCTTCCCTGGCTGACAGCTAGAGGCAATATTGAGTTTGCTTTAAAAGCAGCAGGAACACCAGCCAGAAGATGCCGTGAAATCGCTCAAGAACATCTTGAACTCGTGAAACTGGGCAATGCTGCAGACCACTGGCCCAGCGAACTTTCCGGAGGAATGAAGCAACGTGTTGCCATTGCTCGAGCACTTTCCTACCGACCTAAGATTCTTCTGATGGATGAACCGTTTGGTGCTCTTGACGCCATGACTCGCCATCAAATGCAGCAACTACTTATCGAAATCTGGGAGAAACACCGCCTCACAGTAATGTTTGTTACTCATGATATCGAAGAGGCGGTCAGGCTTTCCGATCGGATAGTGGTAATGGGTCAAGGATATATAGACACCACTTTCCATGTTGAGTTATCTCGCCCTCGACAGGAGGGTATAAATCGTGAACCAGAATTCATTGAACTTCAGCATGAAGTACTGAACCGTATTCATCAACACTCCTAATTAACTGTTAAGGATTAAACATGTCTCCGACATTTCATGACCTTTCGAATTCCGAAGTACTGCCAACCCATTTATTCAAACGCACAGAATCTGATTTGTCATTTTTCATCGAAAAGGTCAAGCCGATAATTGAGGCCGTTAGGTCAGAAGGCGACCAGGCTCTAATCCGTTTCGCTCGTGAGTTTGATGGTGTGCGACCAGAGACCTTTTCTATAAAGGCAGAAGAGCAAGAGTTTGAAGACGCATTTGCCCGCGTTGACCCGGAGGTAATCGAATCAATTCGTTTCTCCGTCGAAAATGTTCGTGCATTTCATGAGGCACAGAAACCAGAGGAAATGTGGTGGAAGGAGATGAGACCGGGGGCTTTTGCCGGTGATCGCCATGTTCCGATAGATGCTGTTGCCTGCTATGTTCCTCGTGGTAAAGGCTCATTCCCGAGCGTACTGATCATGACTGCAGTCCCAGCCATCGTGGCGGGAGTCCCGCTTCCGGTCGTAATCACCCCTCCCGGCCCCGATGGGAGGGTCGATGATGCAACGTTGATTGCTGCGCGTCTTGTTGGTATCAAGAATGTGTATAAATGTGGTGGCGCACAAGGTGTGGCTGCAGTCGCGTTTGGAACTCAGTCAGTACCAAAATGCCTCAAAATCGTAGGACCTGGCAGCCCATGGGTAGTGGCTGCGAAACGTCAGTTATCAAGCCTAATTGATCCAGGTATACCAGCAGGGCCGAGTGAGAGCCTGATTCTGGCTGATGACTCTATCGATGGTGCGCTGGCAGCGCTTGATCTTCTTATAGAATCCGAACATGGCCCAGATTCATCAGCTTATTTGGTAACTTCTAGCCCTCGTGTAGCTGAAGAAGCTATTGCCGCATTACCCATGTACTGGAAAAAAATTGGAGAAAAACGTGCAGAGTTCTCCCAGAAAGTTTTGTGCGGCTCTCACGGAGGTGTGGTGCTGACAAAGGATTTCTCTACAGCTATTGAGTTCGTAAATCAGTACGCACCTGAACACCTGGAGGTACTTGCACAGGAACCTATGGATGTAATGACGAAAATTCGTAATGCCGGTGAAATATTACTTGGCGAACATACTCCAATCACTCTGGGTAATTTTGTACTTGGCCCTAATGCTGTTCTGCCAACAAACAGCGCAGCTAAAACGTCTGGTCCTCTCTCCGTTTTTGATTACCTCAAGAGAATCTCCATCGCCTATGTAACAAAAAGTGGCTACAAAGATCTGGCACTGCAAGCTAAACGCCTTGCAGAGTATGAAGGATTCCCTGGGCATGCTTTAGCCGTTTCGGACATTCGCCAGGATTTGCTAAAGGGAAGTAAGAATGACTGAACTTTTACGCCCACCCTATGCAGCGGAAGCGCGCAGGTTGACGCAGGAAGGCAAGTGGGAGTTGGCCAGTGAAAAGCTCAGCCAACTGATCACCGAAGTTACTGGTGAACAAACATTAAGCCTGCAGATTAATCGTGACCAATATAGTCTGAATTCTTTGAATGGGCGTGTTTCATTGGTAAATGGCCGTTCCTTTTTCTTTAAGTATCATCATGAAGAGGGAGAAGAGCAGACTATTCAAGAATATTACCGGGCGGCACTTTTGCGAGATCACGGTTTTGATGTAGATATCCCCGTCTACGCCTGCGGAGAACCTGGACGCCAAATTCTACTGTATAAGCTTCGCGATGATAAGCGGCTAGCAGATGTTTGCCGAGAGATTGAGACCAAATCGGACTGGGAGAAAATAGGACCGGTTATCGAAGCTCAACGTTATGCTGATCACAACATTTTATCCCATACGTTACCGACCTTGCGCATGGCGTCAACTGAGAAAGTAGCATCTGAACCCATTCATCAGTTGTTCTGGAATCGGCTAGTTTCGCCTGGCCATGACATCGGCCTTGGTGGTCGTGTAGCCAGCTTTTATGTCAATCAGGAATTTATTCTTGGTGACATGCAGTTGGACTGGCAGACACTGAGTAGTCTCCACTGGCGTATAAATGGCGTGTCATATGAAAAAAGTCTGCGAGAGCTCTTTTTAGAGGCTGGTCGTGAGTTAGACCCTCAGAGGTTAGCAGATCATGGAGTCGTTGTTGCTCACGGCGATGCCCATAACGCTAATGTATGGTATGAAAACCATCACAGCAAACCCAGGCTGGTTAGTTTTGATCCTGCCTTTGCCGGAAGTTCCATTCCAGCGTTGCTGGCTGAAATTAAGGCAACTTTCCATAATATATTTGCTCATCCTTGCTGGCTGTATGAAGCGGATGAAGCGGCAGAACGTTATAACGTGAGTGTAGCGCGAGATGGCAATACCCTTACTGTCAACCATGACTGGCAACTGACTCCTTTACGTAAAGCATTCCTTGAAAGCAAAGGGGAATTGTACTGGAAACCGCTGCTGACAGAAATGAAACGAAAGGGATGTCTACCTGATAACTGGCATCAAATTATGCGTCTTGCTCTTTTCTGTTGCCCAACATTAGTTATGAACTTACGGGGTGGTTCTGACAGCGTTCATAATGCAACAAGTTCAGCCATAGGTTTTTCCATTGCAGTCATGCTGGGTTGCGATGGGGATGATTATTTTAGCCGATGGATGTCCGCTCTTATGACGGAGAACTAATATGAAAGCAGTACGCTTATATGGTATCAGGGAAGTTAAAATAGAGCATTCTGCTCCACCGACGTTAAAATCGGGATGGGCTAGAGTTCAAGTACATGCTGCGGGAATATGCGGATCTGATTTACACAATTTCATAACCGGTAAATGGTTTAGCCGGTTGCCTGTTACGCCCGGTCACGAGTTGTTCGGAGTGATTGCTGAAATTAACGAAAGCGAAAGTCTATTCAGAGTCGGTATGCGCGTCGTCGCTGATTCTCGGGTATGGTGTGGAAGTTGCTTTTTTTGCCTTGCCGGGGAAAATAACCTCTGTGAAGAACTAGGCTTTGTCGGTGAAGTATTCGATGGCGGATTCGCTGAAGAAGTGATACTTCCCCTACAAAACTTACTGATTGTCCCTGATAGTGTTCCTGATGATATCGCCGTGCTGAGTGAGCCTCTGGGTGTTGCACTCCGGGTGATTAATCAACTGAACCCATCTGCAGGTGACACGGTTTGTGTAGCTGGTGGGGGGACGATAGGCGGCTTAACCGCATTACTGCTTAGCCGGCTAAAAAAATGCCGGGTTCAGCTACTGGAACCTAATAAACAGCGTTATCAATTACTCTCATCAGTTATTGGCCTTTCACCGCCCGGCACATTTTCATTCGCCGTTGAAGCTTCCGGACACCCGGCCGCGCTCATTGATCTCCTGAGTAGTATCAGGTCTGGTGGACGCATTGCCCTCGTGGGTATTTTTCAACATTCGAAGGGGCTGGATCTTAATAAGGTAGTTGAAAAAGAGATTACTCTTATTGGCTGTAGTGTGTTCCAAGATGAACAGAATGAGGCATTGCAGGTAATGGCTTCACTGGCGGAGGATTTAAGAAAGCTGATTGCGCCTCCCATTACTCTTGATGAGCTACCGGATGCCTATATGTCTCTCATCTCAGGAGACTCTCACTATCTCAAAACGGTGACCAATCAATGAATGTGTTATCTACATTTTCGCTAAAAGGTAAAAGAGCCCTGGTAACCGGTGCGACCAGAGGAATTGGTTATGTCCTCGCCAGAGCTCTGGCACAGGCAGGAGCCAGCGTCATTATAACTGGCAGGCATCAAGCCACCCTCACTAAAGCGGTTGACGCACTTACCATGGAAGGTGCTGAAATCACAGGATTACTTCTGGATGTGACACAAACATCTCGCATTACTGAGGTCATTTCTGGCATCGGTAGAATCAATATTCTGATCAATAATGCAGGCATTGAGCAGGTTTGTCCGTCACTTGAAGTAAATGAAGCGCTTTGGGACAACATTGTCGGGACCAACCTGAAAGGGGCTTTTTTCTGTGCTCAAGCAGTAGCGAAAACCATGGCTAGTACTGGAAAAGGTGGAGTTATTATTAACCTCTGCTCATTAACCAGTTGCGTTGGCGTATCTGGCGCAGCGGCCTACGGTAGCTCTAAATCGGGATTGGTCGGGCTAACGAAAGCGCTCAGTACGGAATGGGCGGCTCATAACATTCGGGTGAACGGTATCGGGCCGGGATATTTTGAAACAGAGATGACGCAAGTATTTTATCAAGATGCACAGTGGCGTAGTACTATGCAGCAAAAGATCCCCCTTGGGAGATTTGGTGAGTTAGATGACCTCGCGGGAAGCGTGGTATTTCTTAGCTCAGAGGCCGCTAAATATATTACCGGACAAACTTTATATATAGATGGCGGCTATTTGTCCTCTATTTAACGCTTTTATTGTTCCGGCGTTGTTAAAGTGGAATGGATCACCATAAATAATGCGCAAAGCGCGAGCAGTACGGCCCCGCCGGTAAGTAGCCACCCGGCGTGATGAAACGCGGTTAAGCTCCCCCGGGTATGGGCAGATCTGACATTGCAGGCGGTCACCAGCGCCGCGCCCGCCATCGCGCCAATGCGCTGGAGGATATTCAGAACGGGTGCGGCATCAGCGACGTGATGGCTGCCAGCCATAGCCAGGCCCGCAGCCATCGCGGGCACTGTTGCCAGGGCTAAACCGAACCCTCTAACCGCTATTGCGCCCCACACAAGCGTATAGCGACTTCCCGCATCAATCATTGCCAGTGGCAATGTGGCAAATGCCGCGAGCAAACCGCCAATAATAAGCACCGTTCGTGGCCCCCAGCTTATCAGAGAAGTAGCCGGCTACCGGAAATCCTATCAAAGCAGAACCATGAAAGTCACTGAAACCCGTCTGGCCACCCTGATCGATAATCTGAACACCCTGATTTGTGAAGACGATCTGCTCACCCACCCGGAGCGTGAAACCCTGGTGCAGGCCGTTGCCGCCATCGGTGCCATGAAAGCACGCGTCAGCATGAAAAAAAGCGAAGCGCCGGCAGCCGCTAAACCTGAAAAGACAGAGAGAAAGGAGATTATCCCCGATCCACGCTTTCCTAATGCCCGTCAAGCCTTGGTGGCAGAAGAGGAAACATTATTACTGAAAAGGTTCCCGTATCTTAACATGAATTGCTTTAAAGTAAGATCATTCCAGCAGAGAAATCACTGGAGCCTTAATTATATCCAATACCCGGATCCGGGCATGTACCCTTCGAACATAAAACGGCGGCCACCTATTATTATTGTTTTAGACATCGAAGTGTACATTTTCTGCTCCGTGTGGATGAAAGATCGATAAGAGTAGTAAGATTTTCGTTTCATGACTGGCTCCCGCTCGATTAAAGCAAAGAACGGAAATTCAGGATAGTTGCCATCGTTGGCTCAATACAAAACTATCCTGTATCGCTAATATAGTTCATTGGCCTGACTGAAGTGTACTAAACTGACGGTTGGTTCTCAGTCTTGTCAAACTCAAGTTGTTTCGCGGTTAATAGTACCAGTTCCCTGTTATTAAGCCACTCGACTAAATGCAAACTCATATCGATACCAGCTGAAATTCCTACCGAAGTCACGATTTCGTCCTCATCAACCCACCGCCCCCCTTCTTTTACGAAAAGCCAGGGAACATTGCACGCAAATCTGTGACATCTTCCCAGTGCGTTGTGGCCGATTTGCCCTCCATGATCCCGGCGGCTGTCAGTAAAAAAGCACCTGTACATACCGATGCGGTTATCGTCGTGGTTAATGCTTGCTTAGCAATCCACTCAGCACGTTTTGCTTCTCAAGTTCAGCGCTTACGGCCCCACCCGGAACAATCAGGCAATCTATTTCAGGGGGATTTTCCAAAGAAAAATCAGGATCTATTTTCAGTCCAGCCTTTGCACGTACCGGGCTTAACGTCTCACCTACTGTAAAAACATTAAATAGTGGAACATCATCCCGGTTAACTCTGGTGGCACAGGTGAAAACTTCGATGGTGGTGGGGCTATTGCATAAGGCCACACATCACTAAAAGCAGACCTCGCCAGACTGGCTGGCGAGGTGATTTATAATGAGGAAGACTCACCAGCCTGCATAAGGCTGTATTTCTTCACGTGTGACCTTCGGGGCATTCCGTATTGCGAGCGATAGTTTTTCTACCGCGCAGGTTATCTCATCCCGGGTAATAATTAACGGTGGCGTTATTTCCAGCACATTCCCCCCGACGTAGTACACCACCAGGCCCTCTTTCCATGCCTGATATACGACTTTTTGCGCGAGCGCCCGGTCCGGATTTTTACTGCCGTCAGGAACGACTAACTCGATGCCAATAGCCAGACCATGCCCGCGAACATCGCCGATCTCGGGTAAGTCCTTCTCCAGCTCACGCAGAAGTTGAATGAAGTAAAGCCCAGCCTGAGCTGCACGTTCAGGCAGCTCTTCGTGCTGCAGCACACGCAACACAGAACGGCCTACGGCTGTACATATAGGATTTCCTGCAGTGGTAAGCAATGCATGCGCTGCGGGACCACCAAGGATCTCTTTGGGTCCCACAGTTGCAGAAAGCGGCAAACCTCCACCTAACACTTTGCCAAAAGTGACGATTTCCGGAACGATGTTCTCATGCTGGAAGGCGTGCATCAGCCCGGGGCGCCCCAGACCCATTTTGACTTCATCGCATATCAGCGGCACACCCGCCTTTACGCATAATCGATGTAACCTACCTAAAAAACCTTTTGGTGGTACGACCATCCCTCCATCCGACAGGATGGGTTCAACAATCACACAAGCCACATCACCTTGATCGAGTTGTTCTTTAACTTCGTGCAGGCTTGCGCTGACTGCCGCGGCGCCTTCATCATTGGTTCTGAATGGATTTGGATAAGTGGCCAGGTAGAGGTCTGGATCAGCTGCGTTACCTGCCGATATATGCACTCCAGATACTTTCATCGCCAGCCCGATACCTCCGTGATACCCATGCGCAAAAGCCACGACCTTACGTTTTCCGCTGGCGAGCCGGCAGGCGCGAAGCGCCACATCGTTGGCATCGCTACCGGCATGTCCGAGATAGACGCAGCGATCCCCGTTGCCCGGGGTAATGGCCAACAGCTCCTCTGCAAGTCCGACCGAATCCGGGTGTACCGCTGAAAGGCCACCGGCCCCGGCTGGATTCTGTGCAGCCCTGGTGATAGCCGCGGTGATTTCCGGGTGACCATGACCCAGTCCTGCCGCGGTCCATGTGGCTGACAGGTCGAGCAATTCCCGGCCACCTGCTTCAGTTAACCAGCATCCCTTGCCAGCGGTAACGGCTAACGGGAAGAAGCGTAACTTCTCAATTCCAGCTACGGACCGGGTGTCTCGCTGATACAAACTGGCTGCTTCGTCAGGAAAGATCTGCTTGCTCATATCCATTCCTTTTGTACTGTCCTGGTTGCCACTTTATCACCTGGGGTTGCAAACTCTGACGCCAGGGACAATCCGATATTTCGTACCAGCTTGGGTGCCGAAATGATGGTGATCAGCCCGGCGATGCACCAGTAAAACGCCACCAGTGCCGGACTAAAGAGCTCTTCCTGGCCTGCCACATTGAAATATAACGACATCACCATAATGACGATGCCCAGTGCTGGCATGATCAGCTCCCATTTAGGGATGTTCTGACCCATACGGGCGATAAAATTAATCACACCAATCTCAATCATCAGATAGGCAATCATCAGGCAAACGGAGCCGATGATCGCAAAATAAAAGTATGCATCTATCGCGCTATTACCCGTTCCCATTGCCGGTTTACCACTCAGCCAGGCCACAACATCAACCAGCAGACTGAGAATAAGTATCAGGGTTAAGGCGTTACGAGGTTGATGATTTTTATCTGACATTTTCGCAAAACACGCTGGACCAAACCCATCGCGAGCGAGCGCAAATAACAGACGGCTGGAGGTGGCGGCGGCAGATAAATTTGCCGCGAAGGCAGACATCATGGCGGTAAACAACATCGCTAAGGTAAATGCAGTGCCAACGTATGTTTGTGATAATGTACCCAGGGAGTTCGCTGAATTTTTGAAGGCATTCAGGCCCGACTCACTAAGGCCAAAACCAAGGGTTTGTACATACATCATCCCCACAAACAGCACACCGGTCAGCAGAATGGAACCCAGCAGTGCCAGCGGAATATTGCGCTTGGGGTTTTCTGTCTCTTCCCCGAGGGTGGCACAGGCCTCAAAGCCAGCCCAGGAGAGGAAAGCGGCGACGACGCCAGCCATTACCGCCTGAAAACTGACGCCATTCAAACTGAACAATGAAGCATGTTCTGCCCCTGTCGCCGGTTGATTTACGACAATCACTGCAGCCAGTACCAGCATCAATACGATGCCGAGCCCCTCAATCACCATCAGTACGCGAGCGACCGTCTTTCCATCACGAGAATTCAGGATCCAGCTAAATATCACCCCAACTGTCGCAGTGATAATCCATGGGATCTGAAAACCGGAGGAGGGGAATAATGCGGCCAGAAAAGCATTGGTAAATGCACCCAGTGCCGCAAGTGTGCCAATCGAAAAGAAAAGATACGTCCCCATAATGGCAAAACCGGAAAAGAACCCGGCGCGAGGACCGACAGTTTTTCCGACCAAACCGTAGGCACTACCAGCGTGATTATAAAATCGGGTCAAACGGATAAAACCATAGGCAATTAATGCTACCCCGATCAGACCTAACACAAACACAATCGGCAATGCTTTGCCAACTGAGTCGATTAACCCCTGCGCATTACCTGACATAGCCAGTGTTGGCCCAACCATTCCCAAAGAGAGCGCCAGAGCCTCCCAGAGTTTTAAACTTCGCTTTTTATTTGATGCATGACTCATCTTCATCACCCTCATAAGCGCAATTAATTTGCGAGATGTGTTATGGGTTGCCCCGATGTTGTTCAGACTTAAACCGACCATGCGAAGCGGAATATCTCCGTGATGGTTTCTAACGGTAGATGTCCCCAGGTATCCTGTTCATGCTGACGTACGGCGATCAGCGCGCCCAGTAGCTCCGGAGGTAACATTGACTGCGCCAGTGAGCTTTGCGCGAGACGGGTTAAGGCCTCGCTGTGGTTTGTGATAAGTCGCTGGATATTCTGCTCATTGCGTTCAGCTTCTGAGAGATCGGCTGGAGCAGATTGTGTAGGCTGCGGTAGGGGAAGTTCGTCTTTCAGACCAGCCAGCGCCATCCCAAGCACTGAGCCACAGGCAATGTAGGGGTTGGCAGCAGGATCTATACACTTAACTTCAAGATGTGCGCCATAAGGGTTGCCCCGATTTGCCGCACAGTAACGTACTGCGGCTTCCCTGTTTTCCAGTCCCCAGCAGGCATACGCGCCTGACCAGTGGCCGGGTTGCAGGCGTTCGGCAGACAATACTGACGGGGCAAGTAATGCCACCATTTCCGGCAGATATCGTACGATCCCCGCTATCAGGCTCCCACCCTCAGCAGTAATACCGTAGATACCGGTACCGCCGGCCAGCAGAGGTTGCCCCTCACGTGTAAAGGAGTAATGCAGATGAGCACCGTTACCTGCCTCATTCGCAAATGGCCTTGGGGAGAAACTGACACGTAAATGGTGTTTGCGTGCAATACGGCCCAGTAAAATACGTGTCAGCACCAGGCGATCCACCATTGTCACGGGATCGGCCGGTGCCAGTGAAAGCTCAAACTGGCAGGAGCCATATTCAGCATGAAATTGTTCCAGGCCGACACTCGCTTCTTCAAGCGTTCTGACGAGATCATTGATCATCGACTCATGTGCCAGTAGCCCCCCTATACCGTAAGCGTGCCATCCGCTATGCCCCGGTACGTCCTGTTCTGGTAACAAATAGAATTCAAGCTCACCGGCTGCCAGAGTTTCGATGCCCTGTTTTTGCAGTGCTGTGACCTGCTGGCGTAGAAAATGACGGCTGCACCAGGCGGCGTGCTGCCCTTCCTGTTCAAAAACATCCACCGGAGCCCAGCAAAAACCATCCTGCAATGTCACCAGTGAGCTGATATCGGCACGAAGGCGATGATCGCCAACAGCCGTGAATGCTGGGATCCAGGCAATCGCGTTATCGGCGCAGAACAGAGCCCAGGAAGGTGATGCTCCCACCCCTGACTGACAAAGGGTTTTGAGCCGATTTACCGGGACAGATTTGCCTCGGATTACGCCCGCAGAATCGACCAGCGAGGTAAAAAGGGTCGTGACTCCCAGAGCTCTGAGGTTCTCACTTATGTCTTGTAAATCAATGAATTCATCATCGACACGTACAGATTGCTTGCCCATTAAATCGAAAACTCCCGTTATAGTTGGAATAAAAAACACCGCTTGATTATTTTTTATGTATGTTACATATATGAAAAAAAATCAATATGTGTAATATATATTATATTCGTATGATTCAGACGTAACGCTTGTGGTAATGTTATTTGCCTGAAGTGGAATGAAGGAGAGCCAGGTGCTGGCACAACAGATAAAAGACAACATGGCGGAGCTAAGTCCTGCAGAGCGTAAAATTGCCAGGGCCATGCTGGCTGACTATCCCGGTGCTGGTTTAGGTTCAGTACAAATGCTGGCCGATCGGGCTGGCGTCAGTCTGCCTTCCGTGGTGCGTTTTGCCCGTCGAATGGGATATGGTGGTTTCGTTGATTTTCAGCAGGCGCTGAGGGATGAAATATCGGAACAGGCTAAAGGCCCTTTACAGCGCCTGGATAACTGGGTAACGACAGAAAGCGCATCGTCGTTGATAGAAGCCGCCATAACATCCTCGACGCTGGCGATACAGTGTTCCTTACGTGACATAGCGGAATATGAGATAGCTGAAGCCACCCGTCTCATCGGTGCTAAAGAACATCATATTATCCTCGGTGGCGGTCGTATCAGCCAGTCTCTGGCAATGTATTTTGGCCGCAACCTGCAACAGGTGAGACGCGGTGTGGAAGTGCTCGCCGAAAACCATCACGATCGTATTCAGCAGATCATAGACGTTAATAAAAATGACGTATTCGTGTTGTTCGATTTTCGTCGTTACCAGCAGGATATGTATCAGCTGGCACAGGAGATTGTGGCACGCGGTGCCACAATCATAGCCGTGACGGATACCCAACTTTCCCCCATAGCTTCTCTCGCTAAAGTCGTTCTGGCCATCCATGTCGAAACACCATGGCTTTTTGATGGGTACGCCGCCGGTATTGTCCTTATTGATGCCATTATCGCCAGCATTATGGAAAGCCAGGGTGATAAAACCGTGCAGCGCCTGCAGCAGTGGGAAGCTCTTGGCCCCCTATCTTTAAATGCAAAATCCAAATGAGGTAATCGAGACGTGAGCTCCCCTCTTCTTTTTTCAGATGAACCTGCTCCGGTAATGATGGAAAACCAATCGGGCATTTCTCCTTTTTTGATCCTTTGTGACCATGGTGGAAAACGTATCCCCCGCCAGCTTGGCGATTTAGGTTTACCGCAGCATGAAATAGATCGACATATCGGCTGGGATTTGGGCGTGCTGGCCGTTTCCCGACATCTTAGCCGTTTACTGAACGCTCCACTGGTGCATCAGATATATTCCCGACTTGTGATTGACTGTAACCGGCAACCAGGTATCCCCAGCTCCATCCCGGAGGTGTCTGAAGCAACTTCCATTCCGGGAAATATCGGCCTGACCCAGCAGGAGCGTGACCAGAGGCGTGACGAAATTTTCACACCTTATCATGATGCTATACGCGCGATACTGACTGAAAGGAAGAAACACGGTATTCCTACCTGTATCCTCGCGATGCACAGCTTTACACCGGTATATCATGGTGAGTCGCGGCCATGGGAGATCGGTGTTCTGTACCAGCATCAGGCTGAATATGCTCTTACGGTGCTGGAGCAATTAAAACAAACCCGGCGATGGTGTGTTGGAGATAATCTGCCTTACTCCGTTTCAGATGTGACTGACTATGCTGTTCCTCAGCACGCCAATAAAAATGAACTCCCCTATGTTGAAATAGAAATTCGTCAGGATTTGATTACAGAATCAAAAGGTCAACGGACCTGGGCAGAAGATCTGGCTCAAATATTCGCAGATAGCTGGAACATTCTCACCAGTCAACAATATAAAAAAGAGGCATAACGAATGTTTAAACCGTCCAGCCGTGAGATCCCAATTGAGAAGCAAGCTGCAACGCTGTTATTTATTGATGTACAAAATTACAATGCTCGCCGTGATGGTGGGGAATATGTTGGGATGTCGACAACCGAACTGAGTGAGAGGTTCGGCTACTTCTTTGATATAATTGAACGCGAAACAATTTCTAATATGCAAAAAATCCAGACTGCATGTCGTGCAGGTCAGGTTGAAGTGATGTATACCGTTATAGAAAGTCTGACCAAAGATGGCCGTGACCGCAGCCTGGACTACAAAATTACCGGCTTTAACGTGCCGCGTGATTCCTGGGACGCGCAGGTTCTGGAAGCTATTGCTCCTGCAGAAGATGAAATTGTTCTGTCAAAAACCTCTTCCAGCGTATTTATCTCGACCAACATTGATTATGTACTACGTAACCTTGGTACCCGTTATCTTGTGGTTGCGGGTTTTCTTACCGACCAGTGTATTGAAAGCGCAGTACGTGACGCCTGTGATCTGGGATACCTGGTAACCTTAGTGACTGATGCTTGCGCGACACTGTCGGCTGAACGCCATCAAAACTCTCTCAACGCTATAAAAGGTTATTGCAGGCAAATCACTACTCAGGAGTTTCTCAATGAACTCTTCGCTGGATAAGCGGCAGCCTCACGATTATCCGGTACTGTGAAAATTTCTTTGGCCGGAGCCGTGTTTACCGTTATTTTTTGTAAAAGACAGCTGAACGGTTCCGCGCCAGAGAGAATAGTTAAAATGAGCTCAACCAAGATTTAATAAAAATGAATAATCGTAATTCATCCTGAGAATTCAATATAATATTGGTATTAAGGCAATTATAATTTTGGTTGCCTGGGATGCAGTAGCGTATTTGACTATTATGAGGGGTTTGAGGCCCAATGGAACGCAAACGTACGTTAAGAAGATAATTCGCTATTTATATTAAAATTTAATGCTCTCAGTTCTCCCTTTACAATATCCTCCGGAAGCGTGAACGTATAATGCCCCAGCATATTGATATGCCCGTGCATCAGTGGGGATAACCGGGCGATATCTTCAACCCCGGTTTCTTCTCCATTACTGCGCATCCAGCTCAGTGCTTCTTGCATATAAAGCGTGTTCCACAGTACCACTGCGTTAGTGACCAGGCCCAGTGCACCCAGTTGATCTTCCAGTGATCTCCTCCCTGAAAACAGTGCCAGACTAAACTGAAGTCTCCGGTCTTTCTTCCAGCTCACAGAGAGGCACCGCCAGAGAATGACGGCGCCTGATTTTCATTGGAAGAAGCCGAAGCCATGCCGTTGATTTAACAAAGACTCTGGTTTATGCAATATCTTCTATCGCTTGGAAAAAAGTATCCTCTGTGAGTTCTTTTTCCGGATGCCTCATTGAGGCCTGCGGCGCCAGAGGGCTTATTGTTGAAATATCCACCTCACGACTAATAGTCCATGTGTGTTCATCTTTTTTCAGCTTTAAAAGAAATCTTTCTACGTCATATGACTTTTGGACTGATAACCGGCACCAACCACCGGCATCGCCGCCATATACGCCCAGCGGGACTTACGAAGCGGATTTCATACCATTCTTAATTGTGACAAAGCTCGCTTTATAATTACTGAGATGTTTCACTTCCGGGACTAAATCTATACTTTCATCCGTAAAAGTGGCTTCGGTGACATCAGTCTTTACACCTGTGTTGTGTAGCCATTCTTCGATTTCCTTAACCAACTCATAAAGAGGCGCACGGAAATTTTGAATATCGCTTTTAACTTTATTCTCCAAATTTGCCATATTAATGCTGCCTTGTTGTACTTTCTTTGTAAAGTCATCTTTAGCTGACATAAAACCTCCAGTATGGCTGGGTGAGAAATTGCTGTGCTTCAAAATGTTACAATCCACATTCTAAGTAGTTTGTTGCTCAAAACAAGATAGGTATCGCAGCATCACGCGAGAAAAATCATTTGGAAATCGCGTTATACAGGCTATGTATAGCCAGAAAAACAGGCTATAGAATGGACTAGACTTTGATTGTGAAATAAATAATTTTAATATATTCATTTGCTAAAGTGTTGTTTCTTGCTTTTGAAGTGGAACACGGCCGGGCAGGTTACGCGCCTGGCGGGCGATCCCCTGCAGGCCGCCGCCTGGTTGCAGGCCTGCCACGATGTGGGGATTGCGGCCCGGGTGCAGATCAATGAGAGTGCAAGGCCGGAGGAGGGCACGCGGAACGTTACCGCGCCGGCGGACCAGACCGGCGCCTGGTACCGCCAGCTGGACGCCGCGCTGCAGGCGGAGGGGATAAACGGCCTGAATGAGGAGATCAGGCAGGCCGCGCTGGCTGACCTGCTGGCACGCACAGGGTTTATCGCCGGCCAGGTCCAGGAGCTGCAGTGGCACCGCATCCGCTGGCCACAAATGAGTCAGGAAGAAGCTGACCGGCGCGAACTGAACAGCCTGCTGGACGAACAGGAGCAGTGCCAGCTGTACTGCAACCGCGAATAGGTAACGGAGATTGTGTTTTCGCCGGTCCGTAAACCCGGCGAGAGCTGGACTGAACGTCTGCAGTGGCTCCTGATGACGGACGGATTCGGGTTCCGCAGTCCGCTGTCGCGTGAAGTGGCCGACCGGGCGCTGGCTATCCTGGCCGGTTATACGGGACGGGAGGTGGCGGAGCATCTGGCCACGGTGATGGTGTGGAACGACGCCGAAGCAGGAGAGTGGCCCTGAGCCCATTGTCTTCAGCAGGCCACGTTCATCCTGACGTGACCGGCACGCGCTGCAAAAACTGACTGACGATCTCCGGCACGGAGCATGAAAACCGGGACTGTATCCAACCACGACAAGGAACAAGAGCTGAACCATGAAAGTCAATGAAACCCGACTGAACACTCTGATCGATAATCGGATGCCCCACCAGTTTACGCTGATGGTTAGACAGGGAGTGCCAGAAAAGGGGGATTAATGTCGGATCTGCGCTAGGTCATCTTCCGTCAGATCGGTCATTTTCATGACGGTATTACGGTCAATGCCATTCTGCAGCATGGTACGGGCAATTTTCAGAGTGGCCTGACGCTCACATTCTGAACGGCCTATTAGCGTGTGCTCCGGTGATTTGCACATGCGCAAATTTTTCAGCCCAAAGGAGGCTAATCATCACGGGGATTACGTTCAAATCCCCTGCGCCCTCTTGCTGCCCATTCAGCATTGAGTACCACGTAACGCTCCCAGCGTTCACGCAGCTGTGCGAGCTTTAGCGGTACTTCTTTAGTGACAAAGGCTTCCGGTATTTCAAAGTCATCAAGATGCCCTTTCAGGTATGCATGTACGCCTTCCAACACATCAATCAGAGTGATGTTGTTACTTTGTTGACCTTCAAGAAGCGGCCCCTGCCAGCTATGCCAGAAGGCCTGATGGCGCAGACTGCTTTCGTCATTCGCGAGCCACCATAAATCGACAAAGATTCCTCGTGCAACTTTGAACGGCTGTTCATCAAACTGTTCGATGAGAAAGAAATAACACGGGATCTTGAGCGCGTTGATACGCGCAATTTCAATTTCAGCATCACGGCGCAAGGCAATCAGATTGCTAAAGCGCGAGCGCATACAGGCGACAGGGTTCAACACCCTTACCTTTTTATTCATTTCAGGCATGCCGGGGCCGGTTGCTTCTACATAAAACGGGGCGGTATACAGGTAAAGCTTTTCCCCCAGAAAATCAGAACGGTCAAAGCCTCCGGGTCGGTCGATAATATCCACCACATTTGGCTCGTCAGGCGCATCCGGTACGGCAAATAAGCGTCCATCATCCCGTTTGATATCGTGTGTATCCCGATCTATAAGCATAAACTGCGCAAGGGATGGGGGCTGACCGTCTTTGTTCTCCCACGTCTTAACGTTGAGCGTTTTTGCTATAGCCGCAATATCATCTTTCCGGGCGCTGTAGTCGCAGTCAACAGATGTGGTGAGACGCTCATCAGGCAATCTGTCGCCGTATTGTGCATGATAATAGGATATCCAGTATTGCACAGCCTGACCGCCAACTGTGATAACAGCATGTTTGAACTGGTCAGCGTTGCAGATCAGCTGCTGATTTAGCAGGTACATCTGCTCATAGGGGGGAATAACGTCTTGAACAGGCATAAAAAAACCATGAGCGAATTATGATTTATTGTGCCTCAAAGTTCAGGATCAGGCAAAAGCGATAGTATGAGAAAATTTGCTACTAGCTGACTTACTGAAGCGGCTTTTCACGGCAGGTTTGTAACCGGCACGACCACGCAAAACCTGCAATGCTACGGCTTCGTAGCGTTCATGCTGCTTTTGTTTAGCTTGTACGGGAGACATAATTTTGTACCTGACGGTGGTTATAAACAAATAAGTTGCAGTAACTATACGTCACGAATCTACGTCACGCAATAGCGTACTATTGTTGCAACTTCGATGTACTTCCAGATTAAAAAGCAAGTCCTGATCTCTTAGCAAATGTGGTGAACGGAATTGCCATTCCTTCAGCGGACTGTGCCGGGGTGGATGTTAATCTGGTAACTCCGGGCTGACTGCATCGCCACGCAGGCGCATGATGGTTTGTCGTGAGGTCCCAAACTCGCGGGCAATGGCGCTGATGCTGGCACCTGCTTTCAGGCGTTCAAGCGCTGCCTGCCGCAGTTTCTGGTTCAGCGCAGGTGGCCGACCAAATCGTTTCCCAGCAGCCCTAGTCCTTGCTAGGCCAGAATGCGTGCGTTCAATCAGCAGGTCCTTTTCAAACTCAGCCACCGCCGAAATGACCTGCATGGTCATCTTGCCGGCCGCGATGGTGAGATCCACGCCACCCAGCGCGAGGCAGTGAACGCGAATATCGGATGCTGCCAGCTGCTCCACGGTCTTTCGCACGTCCATTGCGTCACGTCCCAGGCGATCAACGTTGAAGGATCAGATCACGCATCCTCCCGACAACACAGACCGTTCCGTGGCAAAGCAAAAGTTCAAAATCACCAACTGGCCCATCTACAACAAAGCCCTCATCAACCGTGGCTCCCTCACTTTCTGGCTGTACATGTCCGTACATGGTGGACGGGCACATAACTCATTCTATCTGGTGTTTAGATGATGGACGAGAAAACCCTCTTTGCCCATATCCTCAACCTGTCCGCACCGTGGCAGGTACAATCCCTTTTTCTTAATGAACAATCTGGTTCAGTGACGGTCATTGTCGGCATTGCGGAACACACACACCTGACCTGTCCAACCTGCGGTAAGTCTTGCTCCATACATGATCACCGACATCGTAAATGGCGTCACCTTGATACCTGCCAGTTCGCCACCCTGGTGGAAGCCGATGTCCCCCGAATCATGTGCCCGGACCATGGTTGTCAGACCCTGCCTGTTCCGTGGGCGGAACCGGGAAGCCGCTAATCGTGGTGTATTAATTAACGGGGGTAGATCGCAAGTTATTGACATATAAAATAAAATGTATTATCGGCACTTTGAGGTGTATAGCATTTGCTATACATTGGTGTTGTGTTATTCTTGTATATCAATTGCTATACAAGAGAGGTATGTATGAAATCAGATGTTCAACTCAACCTTAGAGCTAAAGAGTCTCAGAGGGCACTCATCGATGCCGCTGCAGAAATCCTTCATAAATCGCGAACCGACTTCATTCTGGAGATGGCCTGCAAGGCTGCGGAGAACGTGATCCTTGATCGCCGTGTTTTCAATTTTAACGACGAACAATATGCAGAGTTCATCGATATGCTCGATGCACCAGTCGAGGATGAGCCCGCCATTAATAAACTACTGGCAAGGAAACCTCAGTGGGATGTGTAACTGCACCCGAGCCGTTATCCAGCGCCCATCAACTGGTAGAGTTCGTCAGTGGAGAAATGGTACTCGATGAATGGCTAAAACAGAGAGGTTTAAAAAATCAGGCTCTTGGAGCTGCCCGAACGTTCGTTGTTTGCAAGACGGGTACGAAGCAAGTAGCTGGTTTTTACTCTCTGGCCACCGGTAGCGTTAACCATACGGAAGCGACAGGTAGTCTTCGGCGTAATATGCCAGATCCTATACCGGTGATTATACTCGCTCGCTTGGCGGTAGATGTCTCATTGCACGGAAAAGGGGTTGGCGCCGATTTACTCCACGATGCAGTTCTACGGTGTTATCGCGTAGCTGAGAACATTGGCGTTCGTGCGATAATGGTTCACGCGCTTACTGAACAAGCCAAAGGTTTCTATGCTCACCATGGATTTAAGGTATCACAAACTCATGAGCGGACTCTGTTTCTAAAGCTTCCATGACTGGTTGCTGGAGTGGGAAAGTAGTTGGTTACTGTCTCAATATATTGATTTTTATGTTATTTATTTTTATATTTAACATAATCTTTGTTATGCGCACTTTGATTGTAAGGGCTCAATGATAATGTCTATTTGTGGCTCATTAGGAATGTCCAGTCTATAGTTCTTAGACCTGTATGCCTAGTCAACAACTCGCTTTTCCTGATGAGGAGTTTTCTGTGGCTATACATGACACCGGGATGTTCACCGTGAAAGAAATCAACCGCCTCAAAATCCTTCAGGATGTCATCGACCGCAACCTGCGTCCTGGTCAGGCAGCCGAAATGCTCGGTATCACGCCGCGCCATTGCAGCCGTCTGCTGAAACGTTATCGTCAGTCCGGGCCACTGGGCATGAATAACCAGAGTCGTGGTCGCACCGGAAATCGCCTGCTTCCCGCATCATTGACTGATCAGGCCCTGAATATCATCCGTGAACGCTATGCCGATTTTGGCCCCACACTGGCGCGGGAAAAGCTCGCTGAAAATCACGGTATTGTTCTTGGTAAGGAAACGCTCAGACGGCTTATGATAAAAACCGGGCTCTGGGTTCCCCGCAAGCAACGTGCGCCAAAAATTCAGCAGCCACGCTATCGCCGGGCTTGCTGCGGCGAACTGATCCAGATTGATGGTTGCGACCATCACTGGTTCGAGAACCGTGCGCCTGCCTGTACTGCCCTGGTCTACGTTGATGATGCGACGAGCCGCCTGATGCAACTCCGTTTCGTGAAATCGGAATCGACTTTCACCTATTTTGAAGCCACGCGGGGCTATCTGGAGAAGCATGGCAAACCCCTGGCGCTGTACAGCGATAAAGCCAGCGTCTTCAGAATCAACAATAAAAACGCTACCGGTGGCGATGGTTATACCCAGTTTGGCCGTGCGATGCACGAACTGAACATCCAGACTATCTGCGCCAATACCAGCTCAGCCAAAGGCCGTGTGGAACGGGCCCATCTGACGCTTCAGGATCGCCTGGTAAAGGAGCTCCGGCTCAGGGGCATTTCCTCAGTGGATGCAGCCAATGATTTTGCTGATGAGTTTATGACCGATTACAACCGGCGCTTTGGCAAAGCACCCCGGCATAACTTTGATGTTCACCGGCCACTTGAAACTGATGATGATCTGACCGCATTTTTCACATGGCGGGAACCGCGCCGTGTTTCAAAATCCCTGACGGTGCAGTATGACAAAGTGCTCTATCTGATTGAAGACAATGAGTTAAGCCGAAGGGCTATTGGCAAGTACATTGAGGTCTGGCATTACCCGGATGGCCGGAAAGAGCTCCGGCTAAACGGGGTTGTCCTTCCCTACTCCACCTATGATCGCCTTCAGGAAATCGACCAGTGGGCTATCGTGGACAACAAGCGCCTCGGGCGTACACTTGAATTTATCAAACTGATACAGGACAAACGCGACAATAACCGTTCACAGGCTCTCCCTGCCGGAGATGGCCCCTCGCGCCGAAGCAGGAAACCCACAGAGAAGAAATCCCAGCGATCTCTGGACGAAGACGATATGCTCAATGCGCTGAAAACATTACAATCACGTTCTGACGAGATTTTCGGTACAAGGAAATGACATGGAGATGATGGCAGACATAATCCCATCTTCATAGAGCTGCAATGCAAGAGAGTTTAAGGTCCGCTTTGAGCGAACAGCGGACATCGTGACTCGAACAGGATTCATGCTAAGATGA
>NZ_LOAR01000019.1:0-96615 GCF_001620885.1 Klebsiella sp. D5A
GCCCGCATCCATGCGGGCTGCCCCTGCCTTCCGGGAACGTCTCAGCGATGTTGAGGCCGTCAGCACCGGCAGTTTCAGCAACAATGGTAAATAAATTAACGACAGGTCGTACGAACGTAGGCCGGGTCAGGCGCGAGCCGCCACCCGGCACAAAATCGGCTCCGTGCCCGCTGTCCTTGCCCGGCGGCGCTGCGCTTGCGCGGGCCTACAGACAGTCAGAGCCGGATGCGTTGGCCGGGTAAGGCGCCAGCCGCCACCCGGCATCACAAGCACCGACTCAGAAGCGCGTCACAAACGGCGCGGTATCCGGCAGGGCAATGGTGGTTGAGGCTTTTAGCTGCGGCGTCCCCAGATAGAGGAAGCCGACAATTTTATCCTGCTCGCGGCACGCGAAGCCGGCCCGCACCACCGGGCTCTCGGTCAATGCTCCGCTGCGCCAGATGCCATTGAATCCCTGGGCCAGGGCCGCCATCTGCATCGCCATCACCGCACAGCCAGCGGACATCTCCTGCTCCCAGCGCGGCACCTTCGGGTGGTCTTCACAGCGCGCGACTACGGTAATGATCAGCGGCGCGCGGAACGGCGCATTGCGGGCTTTCTCTATTCCCTTCTCATCCTGGCCGGCCTCTGTGGCCCCTTTTTCCAGCAGCTGGCTGAAGCGCTCGCGGCCGTCATCGGCGATAATAAAAAAGCGCCACGGCTGCAGGGTGCCATGATCCGGGGCGCGCAGCCCGGCGCGCAGAATGTTTTCCAGCTGTTCGCCAGCCGGGGCAGGTTCCGCCAGGCGAGAAGCGCTCCGGCGATTAAGCAGTAGATCGAGAGCATCCATCTGTATAACTCCTGTGATGTCATTTTTCATAAAATTAACATGCACAAGGATTTTGTTACAGCGTGGTCGGTGATTCCTGCTGACAACCGACGGCTCACTCTTTAGGATAGCCAGACGCGGCGGCCCCTGCGGCCTGCCCTTTTTAGATAACGTTAGGGAGAAGACATGCGAACCCTTTGGCGACTGATTGCCAGCTTTTTTAAATGGACGTGGCGGATACTCAACTTTATTCGCAAACTGGCTCTGAATGCGATCTTCCTGGTGCTGGTGCTGGTGTGTATCGGTATCTGGAGCCAGTTCAGCACCACTACCAGCGAACATGCCGCGCGCGGCGCGCTGTTGCTGGATATTACCGGCGTGGTGGTGGATAAACCTTCCGCCAGCAGCAAGCTCGGCGTAATTGGCCGCCAGCTGTTTGGCGCCAGCTCGGACCGTCTGCAGGAGAACTCTCTGTTCGATATCGTGCAGACCATTCGCCAGGCGAAAGATGACCGCAATATCACCGGTATTGTGCTGGATCTGAAAAACTTCGTTGGCTGCGATCAGCCGTCCATGCAGTACATCGGTAAAGCGCTGCGTGAGTTCCGCGACAGCGGCAAACCGGTCTATGCCGTCGGCAGCAGCTACAGCCAGGGCCAGTACTACCTGGCGAGCTTTGCCAACAAAATCTGGCTCTCACCACAGGGCGAGGTTGACCTGCACGGCTTCGCCACCAATGGGCTGTACTACAAATCACTGCTGGATAAGCTGAAGGTCTCCACCCATGTCTTCCGCGTCGGCACCTATAAATCCGCCGTCGAGCCTTTCATTCGCGATGATATGTCCCCTGCCGCCCGCGAGGCGGACAGCCGCTGGATTGGCGAACTGTGGCAGAACTACCTCAACACCATTGCCGCCAACCGCCAGATCACCGCCCAGCAGCTATTCCCGGGCGCCCAGGGCATTATCGATGGCCTGCGTAAAGTGGGCGGCGATACGGCAAAATATGCGCTGGACAATAAGCTGGTGGATGAGCTGGCGACCTCCACGGAAGTGGAAAAGGCGCTGACCAAACAGTTTGGCTGGAGCAAAACGGATAACAATTACCGGGCGATCAGCTATTACGACTACAACGTGAAGACACCGTCTGACGAAGGTTCCGCCATTGCGGTGATCTTTGCCAACGGCGCCATCATGGATGGCGAGGAGACCCCGGGCAACGTTGGTGGCGATACCACGGCGGCGCAAATTCGCGATGCGCGCCTCGACCCGAAAATTAAGGCCATCGTTCTGCGCGTTAACAGCCCGGGCGGTAGCGTGACCGCCTCAGAAATTATCCGTGAAGAGCTGGCGGCAGCCAAAGCTGCCGGTAAACCGGTAGTGGTCTCGATGGGCGGCATGGCTGCATCTGGCGGCTACTGGATCTCCACCCCAGCGGATTACATCGTCGCGAACCCGAGCACCCTCACCGGCTCCATCGGCATCTTTGGCGTAATCAACACCGTGGAAAATACCCTCGGGTCGATTGGCGTCCATACCGACGGCGTCGCCACGTCGCCGCTGGCGGATGTCTCCAGCACCAAAGCGCTGCCGCCGGAAGTGCAGCAGCTGATGCAGTTGAGCATTGAGAATGGCTATCAGCGCTTTATCACCCTGGTGGCTAACGCCCGTAAGAGCACGCCGGAGAAAATCGACCAGATTGCCCAGGGACACGTCTGGACCGGGGAAGATGCCAAAGCCAACGGCCTGGTCGACAGCCTCGGCGACTTCGACGATGCGGTGGCTAAAGCCGCCGAGCTGGCGAAGCTGAAAACCTGGCACCTCAACTACTATCAGGAAGAGCCGACCTTCTTCTCGATGGTGCTGGATAGCCTGACCGGCTCGGTACGCGCCTCGCTGCCGGCGGCCATTCAGGCCTGGCTGCCTGCACCGGTCGCCGCGGCGGCCGAGACGGTGAAAGCGGAGAGCGACAAGCTGGCGGCGTTTAACGACCCGCAGAACCGCTATGCCTTCTGCCTGACCTGCGCCAACATCCGTTAGTACGCAGCGGCTGCCCCGTCTCCCGGGGCAGCCTTTTTCCCGCACCTGCCAGCGCCGCCACAAAGCGAGCGGCCAACACTGTATTTTTTCCCGCGTCTCTTTATACTGCGCCTGTCTACGACCAACCTAAGCGATGCTATGCAAAAAAAATCGATTTACGTTGCCTACACCGGTGGGACCATCGGTATGCAGCGCTCTGAACACGGCTATGTACCCGTTTCCGGCCATCTGCAGCGTCAGCTGGCGCTGATGCCTGAATTCCATCGTCCGGAGATGCCGGACTTCACGATCCATGAATACCATCCGCTGATGGATTCATCCGATATGACCCCCGAGGACTGGCAGCACATCGCCGACGATATCCGCAGCCATTACGATGAGTATGATGGCTTTGTGATCCTCCATGGTACCGACACCATGGCGTTTACCGCTTCGGCGCTGTCGTTCATGCTGGAAAACCTTGGCAAGCCGGTCATTGTGACAGGGTCACAAATCCCACTGGCCGAGCTGCGTTCTGATGGTCAGATTAACCTGCTCAACGCTCTCTACGTTGCCGCCAACTATCCGATTAACGAAGTAGCGCTGTTCTTCAACAATCGACTGTTTCGCGGCAACCGCACCACTAAAGCCCACGCCGACGGCTTCGACGCTTTCGCCTCGCCAAACCTCGCGCCGCTGCTGGAAGCCGGGATCCATATCCGCCGCCTCGGTACCCCGCCGGCGCCGCAGGGCCGCGGAGAGCTTATCGTGCACCCCATCACCCCGCAGCCGATTGGCGTGGTGACGATTTACCCCGGCATCTCCGCCGACGTGGTACGCAATTTCCTGCGCCAGCCGGTGAAAGCGCTGATCCTCCGCTCCTATGGCGTCGGCAATGCCCCACAGAATGGCGAGTTTATTCAGGTGCTGGCGGAAGCCAGCCAGCGCGGTATTGTGGTGGTCAATCTGACGCAATGCATGTCCGGGAAAGTGAACATGGGCGGCTATGCCACCGGCAACGCCCTCGCCCAGGCGGGGGTCATCAGTGGTTTCGATATGACGGTGGAAGCGACGCTGACCAAGCTACACTATCTGCTTAGCCAGCAGCTGGATGTTGACGCCATTCGCGCGGCGATGCAGCAAAATCTGCGTGGCGAACTCACCCCCGACGAGGCTTAAGGAGGACGTATGGCACATCGAGCGCTGTTACTGGTTGATTTGCAGAACGACTTTTGCGCCGGCGGCGCGCTGGCGGTTCCTGAAGGCGACAGTACCGTCGAGGTGGCTAATGCGCTTATCGACTGGAGCCTGGCGCGCGGCGAGCCCATCGTCGCCAGCCAGGACTGGCACCCGGCGGATCATGGCAGCTTCGCCAGCCAGCACCAGGTGGCACCCTACACCCAGGGCGAACTCGACGGCCTGGCGCAGACCTTCTGGCCGGATCACTGCGTGCAGCACAGCGAAGGCGCGGCGCTGCATCCGCTGCTCAAACAGCAGGCGATCAACGCCGTGTTCCATAAGGGGCAAAACCGGGTCATTGACAGCTACAGCGCTTTTTTTGACAACGGTCACCGGCAGAAAACTGAACTGGACGGCTGGCTGCGCGGCCAGGGCATCGTGGAACTGACCGTCCTCGGCCTCGCCACCGATTACTGCGTCAAATTCACCGTGCTGGATGCCCTGGCGCTGGGCTATATGGTCAATGTCATCATCGACGGCTGTCGCGGCGTTAACCTGCAGCCGCAGGACAGCAGCCAGGCGTTTATGGAGATGGCCGCCGCGGGCGCCACGCTGTATACCCTCGATGACTGGCGGGAATCTCAGGCCTGATCCCTCCCCCCGGCGCCCTCGCGCCGGGTCTTCTTCTGCCGCCTCGCTATCGTCCATAAATTGAACTCTCTCGCAGTTTCAACAGGTTATTGCTGGTAGTCTGGCAAGGCTGTTTTTTCGCCACGCCATTTCCGTGGCGTGGTTATTTTTTATGTCAAAGAGGAACCACTATGAAACGTTTGCCCTTGCTGGCAGCCTTGCCCTTGCTTTGCGCTTCCGCGCTCTCTGCCCAACCTCTGATGTCCGTCGGCTATTTTAACGGCGGCGGCGACGTCACTGCCGGGCCCGGCGGCGATATCGATAAGCTGGACGTCCGGCAGATCACCCATCTCAACTACTCGTTTGGTCTTATCTATAACGATGAAAAAGACGAGACTAATGCGGCCCTGAAGGATCCCGCTCATCTGCACGAGATCTGGCTGTCGCCGAAGGTGCAGGCGGATCTGCAAAAGCTCCCGGCCCTGCGTAAACAGAACCCGGACCTCAAGGTCCTGCTGTCGGTCGGCGGCTGGGGGGCGCGCGGTTTCTCCGGCGCGGCGGCAAGCAAAGAAACCCGTAAGGTGTTTATTCAGTCTGCGCAGGAAATTGTTGAAAAATATGGTCTGGATGGGATTGACCTCGACTGGGAGTTTCCGGTCAACGGCGCCTGGGGGCTGGTTGCCAGTCAACCGGCCGATCGCGATAACTTTACCGCGCTGTTAAAAGAGCTGCGCGCAGCGTTTGGTACCAGGAAACTGGTCACTATTGCCGTGGGGGCTAACGCAGAAAGTCCGAAAAGTTGGGTGGACGTTAAAGCGATTGCGCCATCGCTCGACTACATCAACCTGATGACCTACGACATGGCCTACGGCACGCAGTACTTCAACTCGAACCTGTATGACTCCAGCCACTGGCCAACGGTCGCCGCGGCGGATAAATACAGCGCCGATTTTGTGGTCAACAATTACCTGGCCGCCGGGCTTAAACCCAGCCAGATGAACCTCGGGATTGGTTTTTATGGCCGGGTACCGAAACGGGCAGTTGAACCGGGGATTGACTGGACGAAAGCGGATGCGCAAAACAATCCGGTCACCCAGCCCTATTTTGGGCCACAGGAGGTCGCGCTGTTTGCCTCACTGGGTTATGACCTGAGCAAAGACACCTACGTAAAATACAACGATATCGTGGGCAAACTGCTCAACGATCCGCAAAAACGTTTTACCGAGCACTGGGACGATGAAGCGAAGGTTCCGTGGCTGTCAGTGCAGTCCGCGGAGGGCAAGCCGCTGTTCGCCCTGTCGTATGAGAACCCGCGATCGGTGGCCATTAAGGCGGACTATATCAAGGCGAAGGGCCTCGCCGGGGCCATGTTCTGGGAATATGGCGCCGATGACCAGAATCAGCTGGCCCGTCAGCTGGCGGAATCGCTGGGGATCAAACACTAGTCACGCCCCTTCCCCTCGGGCTGCGTGACGCAGACAACATCGCCTGCAATGCAGGTATATCGCGCAGCCCGGGATAGGTTATGATGCCAGTTATCCGCTGCGCCACGCGCTGGCGCAGCTTAACCGTTTGACAGGAGGCAGGGGGCCATGGCCTATATCCCCAAAAATTACGCGCGTCTGGAAGTGGGTTACCGCGAAAAGGCGCTCAAGCTTTTTCCCTGGGTGTGCGGACGCTGCTCACGGGAGTTTGTCTACTCCAATCTGCGCGAACTGACGGTGCACCACATCGATCACGACCACTCCAATAACCCGGAAGATGGGAGTAACTGGGAGATGTTGTGCCTGTATTGTCACGATCACGAACATTCCAAGTACACCGAAGCCGATCAGTATGGCTCCACGGTGGTGGCGGGCGAAGATGCGCAAAAGAGCGTCGGTGAGGCCACCTACAACCCGTTTGCCGATCTGAAAGCGATGATGAACAAAAAGTAAGCATGCCGATCTGGCCGCTACGCGCGGTCGTTCACGCTGATGCTGTCCGGCGCGGGGTGACCCCGACGCCGGAACCACGCGCCGCCGGCTGGCGCTTTATTGCAGCTTAACGGTGGCGATCGGCTTTGGCACGATGCCGAAATCTTCCTTCAGCTGCTGTTTACTCTTCATCACCATCTGCCCGCGAGTGTCGATGGTCATGTGCTGGGCTTCGGTGTTATACCGGGCCTGCCACAGCATCACCAGCTGCAGGCTATTTTCCTTTTGCTCCGGCGTCAGCGCCACGCCATCCGGCCATTTTCCCAGCTCCACCGCCGTCGCCAGACGCTGGTAAACTTCCGGCGTCATACTGTCGATAATTTGCTCAATATCCATCTTCCGCTCCACTCCGCTTGGAATAATTTGCTGAATCGTTTCTTCAACCCTTAATCTGCTCGCCATTCTGCTCATCAGTGAAGCTCAGCGACGCCGAATTCACACAATAGCGCTCGCCGGTCGGCTGTGGGCCATCCGGAAATACGTGGCCGAGATGGGCGTCACAATTTCCACAACGGATTTCAATGCGCTGCATGCCGTGCGAATTGTCGGTCAGATAGCGAATGGCCTCATCGCTCACCGGCTCATAGAAGCTCGGCCAGCCGCAACCGGAGTCGTATTTGGTTTGGGAGTTAAACAGCGGCGCATCGCACACCAGGCAGTGATACACGCCATTTTTCTTGTTGTGCAGCAGCCGTCCGGTGAAAGGCGGTTCGGTGCCGTGATGCTGCGTCACGTAAAACTGCATTTCGCTTAAGCCGTTTTTCAGCTCTTCCGGGGAGGGTTTATTCGCCATGGGCTTACATCTCGCTTTGCAATGGACAACTTTCGCTCCAATTCTAACAAAACATTAACAATGAAGCGTGCACTTTTGTTCTAAACTTATGCGGTGCCAACAGGCAGCCAGATAATTGTGACTTAAATCACGTTTTTATCTTAAATGCCCTTTAAAATTCCGCGCGCAGCCCCCATATGGAATTGGGCTCAAAGGGAGAGTGAGGCAAATCAATCGCGCAAGGTGTGCTCAGGATTGATTTGTCGCAATGATTGACACGATTCCGCTTGACGCTGCGTAAGGTTTTTGTAATTTTACAGGCAACCTTTTATTCACTAACAAATAGCTGGTGGAATATATGACTATCAAAGTAGGTATCAACGGTTTTGGCCGTATCGGTCGCATTGTTTTCCGTGCTGCTCAGAAACGTTCTGACATCGAGATCGTTGCAATCAACGACCTGTTAGACGCAGAGTACATGGCTTACATGCTGAAGTATGACTCCACTCACGGTCGTTTCGACGGTACCGTTGAAGTGAAAGACGGTCATCTGGTCGTTAACGGTAAAAAAATCCGTGTTACCGCTGAACGTGACCCGGCTAACCTGAAGTGGGACGAAGTTGGTGTTGACGTTGTTGCTGAAGCAACCGGTATCTTCCTGACCGACGAAACCGCTCGTAAACACATCACCGCTGGCGCGAAAAAAGTCGTTCTGACTGGCCCGTCCAAAGACAACACCCCGATGTTCGTTCGCGGCGCTAACTTCGAAACTTACGCTGGCCAGGACATCGTTTCCAACGCTTCCTGCACCACCAACTGCCTGGCACCGCTGGCTAAAGTTATCAACGACAACTTCGGTATCGTTGAAGGCCTGATGACCACCGTCCACGCGACCACCGCGACTCAGAAAACCGTTGATGGCCCGTCTCACAAAGACTGGCGCGGCGGCCGCGGCGCAGCTCAGAACATCATCCCGTCCTCTACCGGTGCTGCTAAAGCAGTAGGTAAAGTACTGCCAGAACTGAACGGCAAACTGACCGGTATGGCGTTCCGCGTTCCGACTCCGAACGTATCCGTTGTTGACCTGACCGTTCGTCTGGAAAAAGCAGCGTCCTACGAAGAAATCAAGAAAGCCATCAAAGCCGCTTCTGAAGGCGCAATGAAAGGCGTTCTGGGTTACACCGAAGACGACGTTGTTTCTACCGACTTCAACGGCGAAGTTTGCACTTCCGTGTTCGATGCTAAAGCAGGTATCGCACTGAACGACAACTTCGTGAAACTGGTTTCCTGGTACGACAACGAAACTGGCTACTCCAACAAAGTTCTGGACCTGATTGCTCACATCTCCAAATAAGTTGAGATGAAAAAGTAATCTGTAAGAGCGACTTCGGTCGCTCTTTTTTTTGTCTGCAGAGATAGGATTGCACAATGATAAATAAAATTTTTGCTCTCCCGGTGAATGAAACCATTTCTCCCGTGATCTCCCGTCGCCAGCTGGACGACCTGGAGCTGATTGTCATCGACCATCCGCAGGTGAAAGCCTCTGTGGCGCTGCAGGGAGCGCACCTGCTCTCCTGGAAACCCGCCGGTGAAGAAGAAGTCTTGTGGCTGAGCAACAACACCCCATTTAAACAGGGCGTCGCCCTGCGCGGCGGCGTGCCGATTTGCTGGCCCTGGTTTGGCCCTTCCGCGCAGCAGGGTCTGCCGTCGCACGGCTTTGCCCGCAATCTGCCATGGACCCTGGAAGGTCATGACGAAGACGACAGCGGCGTCATGTTGACCTTTGCGCTCCAGCACAGCGCCGAAACCATGAAGCTCTGGCCGCACGAATTCACCCTCTATGCCCGCTTCAAGCTGGGCAAAACCTGCGAAATCGAGCTGGAAGCCCACGGTGAATTCGAGACCACCTCTGCCCTGCATACCTACTTCAACGTCGGCGATATCGCAGCGGTGAAAGTGAGTGGTCTTGGCGAGCGCTATATCGATAAAGTGAAGAATGCCGAAGAAGGCGTCCTGAGCAACGGCGTGCAGACCTTCCCGGACCGCACCGACCGCGTCTACCTTAACGCTGACAGCTGCAGCGTGATCCATGACGATGCGCTTAACCGCACTATCGACGTCGTGCATCATCATCAGCACAACGTGGTGGCCTGGAACCCGGGCCCGGCGCTGTCCGTCAGCATGGGCGACATGCCGGACGATGGTTACAAAACCTTCCTTTGCGTCGAAACCTGTTGCGTGACCCAGCCGCAGAAAGCCAGCGAAGAGACCCCCTCTCGCCTGGCGCAGACCATCAGCCTGAAAAAACGCTAACAGCAAAAAGCCCCGTTCCCGACGGGGCTTTTTTCTCCGCTGGCTGAGGTGCTGATTAAACCATATCCAGCCGGGTTTTTCGCTGCGGTGGTGGATAGAGGCGATCCAGCTGCGCGAGCTCTTCCGCACTGAGGACGATATCGAGCGCGGCAGCATTCTGCACCACATGCTCAATACTGGCCGCTTTCGGGATCGCCAGCACTCCCGGATGACGAATCACCCAGGCGAGCAGCAGCTGCGCGACTGTCACCCCCCGCGCGTTAGCCATATTAATGATATCGGTATGCTGAAAAAGTCCATCGCGTAAGCGCCCCGCCTGCGCCAGCGGGCAGTAGGCCATCACCGGCAGAGTGTGCTGCTGGCACCAGGGCAGGAGATCGTATTCAATGCCCCGCGATGCGAGATGATAGAGCACCTGGTTGGTCGCGCAGCGTTCGCCACCCGCCGTCCGCCACAGCGCCTGCATATCGTCGGTGTCCAGATTAGAGACGCCCCAGCGGCGGATCTTGCCCGCGGCCACCAGCCTCTCCATCGCCTCGACCGTCTCCTGCAGCGGGATATCCCCGCGCCAGTGCAGGAGATACATATCGAGATAGTCGGTCTGCAGCCGGCGCAGGCTGTTTTCACAGGCGCGGCGCATCGCCGTTCCGCCGGCGTGCCAGGGATAGACTTTGGACACCAGCACCACGCGATCGCGCAGGCCGCGGATCGCCTGCCCGACGACCTCTTCCGCCCCACCGTCGGCATACATTTCCGCCGTATCGATCACCGTCAGTCCGTGGTCGATGCCCGCGCGCAGTGCAGCCACTTCCTGCGGACGCTGGGCGCTGTTTTCGCCCATATACCAGGTGCCCAGCCCGATGGCCGGAACCGCCGCCTGCTCGCCAAAGCGTACTGTTTTTTTCACCGTCTCCTCCTCTTTAGCTTTCTGCACCACCATAAAGCAAAACAGGGCGTGAAGCCCTGTTTTGATGCATAAAGCGCACTGTAATGATGCACAATCAGAAGGTGTAGGTAATCCCGGTTGAGATCAGGCCGCTCCAGGATTTGTCCACCATCGGGCTGTCGGTAATTTCATCCGACAGACGGGTATAGCGTGCAATGCCGTATACGCTCCAGTCGCCGAGGAAGCGATAGTTAGCCGACAGCTCCAGATACGGGTTCCAGCTGCTGTCCGGATCGTAGCTGCGCATGCCGCTGCGACGGGACTCATGCTGCGAGACACCATAGTAGTATTCGTTCTGATTGTCGCTGTTCCACTCCACGCCAATGCCCGGCGTCAGCGTCAGGTTACCATTGGTGTAGCGGTACAGCCAGGCGAGATCCCAGTTGATACCATTACTGTTATCCAGCGTATCGCCTGCAATCGTCGTGCGCAGGAAACCATAGGGCGTGTTGTGGACATAAGACAGACCGGCCATCACGGTCGATTTACGTTTATCCAGTTGACGCATTTGCGCGCTGTCGCTGTCGCCCGGCTTGAAGTACATCGGCGACCAGTAGGCCGTTATTGACAGCTTATCGTTGGTGTCGTTCCACAGGTAGTAGCCCCCGCCCAGACCGTGGAACCAGAAGTTATCGCTCTCATAACTAATGACCGGCACCGGGTAGACATCCGCATCATATTGCTTATACGGATGTTCGACGATGCCTACGCCAGCCCCAAGAGTGAACTTCCCGTCGGCATGCGCCGCGCTGGCGGACGTCGCAATCAGCACGCCGAGTGCCAGAAGTTTGATTTTAGTCACAATCCATATTCCCGTTGTCAAATTATCAGCCCGTGCAGTTTACCGTCGTAGACCTCATGCCTCAAATTCTTTACCCGACATGACACAAATCGTTCACTTTCCCACCCTTCTCTTACCATGAGGTGACAGCCCGGTGACAGCTTCGCGTCCTGGCGTGTCAAAAAGCGTCATTTTCAGGATGAGTTATTGATATGTCATTGAAATTGATTTTCTGCGGCATGCAAGATTTCTAAATGCATCTACGCTTAAATTTAGAAGGTGTAATTGCAGGGCACATTCACGCTACTCCACCCGCAACCTGGCATAAGGGTTGCTGGATATCTGGAGAGCGACGTTCAGCTTATGTCTTCCGGGGGCCCCCACTACTCATATGAACGGCTCTCAACCTGTGCTAAAAAACGAAAGGACGGCATGCCATGAATATATTCGATCACTATCGCCAGCGCTATGAAGCTGCCAAGGACGAAGAGTTCACACTGCAGGAGTTTCTTACCATCTGCCGGCAAGATCGCAGTGCCTATGCCAATGCGGCAGAACGTCTGTTGATGGCCATTGGTGAACCCGTCATGGTTGATACGGCTCTCGAGCCGCGGCTATCCCGTCTCTTTTCAAACCGGGTCATCGCACGCTATCCGGCCTTTGAAGAGTTTTACGGTATGGAAGACGCCATTGAGCAGATCGTTTCCTATCTCAAGCATGCCGCCCAGGGGCTGGAAGAGAAGAAACAGATCCTCTATCTGCTGGGGCCGGTGGGCGGTGGTAAATCGTCGCTGGCTGAACGGCTGAAAGCGTTGATGCAGCGCGTGCCCATCTATGTGCTGAGCGCCAACGGCGAGCGTAGCCCGGTCAACGATCACCCGCTGTGCCTGTTTAATCCGCAGGAGGATGCCCAGATCCTTCAGAAAGAGTATGGCGTGCCCACCCGCTACCTCGGCACCATCATGTCGCCGTGGGCGGCCAAGCGCCTGCACGAGTTTGGCGGCGATATTACTAAATTCCGCGTGGTCAAAGTCTGGCCATCGATTCTTGAGCAGGTCGCCATCGCCAAAACCGAACCCGGTGATGAAAACAACCAGGATATTTCGGCGCTGGTCGGTAAAGTGGATATCCGTAAACTGGAACACTATGCGCAAAACGACCCGGACGCTTATGGCTACTCCGGTGCGTTGTGCCGTGCCAACCAGGGGATTATGGAATTCGTCGAGATGTTTAAAGCGCCGATTAAGGTGCTACATCCGCTGCTGACCGCCACCCAGGAAGGGAACTACAACGGGACCGAAGGGATCTCTGCCCTGCCGTTTAACGGGATAATCCTCGCCCACTCCAACGAATCGGAATGGGTGACCTTCCGTAATAACAAGAACAATGAGGCCTTCCTCGACCGCGTCTATATCGTCAAGGTGCCTTATTGCCTGCGTATCTCCGAAGAGATCCGCATCTATGAAAAATTGCTCAACAGCAGCGAGCTGACCCACGCGCCGTGCGCCCCGGGCACCCTGGAAACGCTGGCGCGCTTCTCGATTCTGTCGCGTCTGAAAGAGCCGGAAAACTCAAGCATCTACTCGAAGATGCGGGTCTATGATGGCGAAAGCCTGAAAGATACCGACCCGAAAGCGAAATCCTATCAGGAGTATCGCGATTACGCCGGGGTGGATGAAGGGATGAACGGGCTCTCCACCCGCTTTGCCTTTAAGATCCTGTCACGGGTGTTTAACTTCGACCATGTCGAGGTGGCCGCCAACCCGGTGCATCTGTTCTATGTCCTGGAGCAGCAGATTGAGCGCGAACAGTTCCCACAGGAGAACGCCGAGCGCTACCTGGAGTTCCTCAAAGGCTATCTGATCCCGAAATACGCCGAGTTTATCGGCAAAGAGATCCAGACCGCTTATCTGGAATCCTACTCCGAGTACGGGCAGAACATTTTCGATCGCTATGTCACCTACGCCGACTTCTGGATCCAGGATCAAGAGTATCGCGATCCGGATACCGGTCAGCTGTTTGACCGTGAGTCGTTGAATGCTGAGCTGGAGAAAATTGAGAAGCCGGCCGGGATCAGCAACCCGAAAGACTTCCGTAACGAAATCGTCAACTTTGTGCTGCGCGCCAGAGCCAACAACAGCGGACGTAATCCGAACTGGACCAGCTACGAGAAACTGCGCACGGTTATCGAGAAGAAAATGTTCTCTAATACCGAGGAGCTGTTGCCGGTCATTTCGTTTAATGCCAAAACATCAACCGATGAGCAGAAAAAACACGACGACTTTGTCGACCGCATGATGGAGAAAGGCTACACCCGCAAACAGGTTCGCCTGCTCTGCGAGTGGTACCTGCGGGTTCGTAAATCGTCCTGATGCGTCAAGCCCGGCGGCACGCCGCCGGGTCAACTGCAGCTGAATGATGATAAGCAAAGTTGGCTAATGCAGTACAGGAGGGCATATGACCTGGTTCATAGACCGACGCCTGAACGGGAAAAACAAAAGCGCCGTCAATCGCCAGCGCTTTTTGCGCCGTTATAAGGCGCAGATTAAACAGTCGATTTCCGAGGCTATCAACAAGCGCTCGGTGACCGATATTGAGAGCGGAGAATCCGTCTCGATCCCGACGGACGATATCAACGAGCCGATGTTTCATCAGGGTCGCGGCGGCCTGCGCAACCGCGTCCACCCAGGCAACGACCATTTTGTGCAAAACGACCGGATTGAGCGACCGCAGGGAGGTGGCGGCGGCGGTGGCGGCGGTCAGGGGCAAGCCAGCGCCGACGGCGAAGGGAAGGATGAGTTTGTCTTCCAGATTTCGAAAGATGAGTACCTGGATCTGTTATTTGAAGATCTCGCCCTGCCGAACCTGAAGAAGAATCAGCACCGGCAGTTGAACGAGTTTAAAACCCATCGCGCGGGCTTTACCTCGAATGGGGTGCCAGCCAACATCAGCGTGGTGCGTTCGCTGCAGAACTCGCTGGCTCGCCGTACGGCGATGACCGCTGGCAAGCGCCGTGAACTGCGCGCCCTGGAGGAGGATCTGGAGACCATCAGCCGCAGCGAACCGGTGCAGCTGCTGGAGGAGGAACGCCTGCGCAAAGAGATTGCTGAGCTGCGCGCCAAAATTGAACGGGTGCCGTTTATCGACACCTTTGACTTGCGCTACAAAAATTATGAAAAACGGCCGGAGCCCTCCAGCCAGGCAGTGATGTTCTGCCTGATGGACGTCTCAGGCTCGATGGACCAGGCCACCAAAGACATGGCCAAGCGCTTTTATATCCTGCTGTATCTGTTCCTCAGCCGGACCTATAAAAACGTCGATGTGGTCTATATCCGCCACCATACCCAGGCAAAAGAGGTGGATGAACACGAATTTTTCTATTCTCAGGAAACCGGCGGCACCATCGTCTCCAGCGCCCTGAAGCTGATGGATGAAGTGGTGCAGGCCCGTTATGACCCGGCGCAGTGGAACATCTACGCCGCCCAGGCGTCGGATGGCGACAACTGGGCCGATGACTCCCCGCTGTGCCACGAACTGCTGGCGAAGAAAATTCTGCCAGTGGTGCGTTATTACAGCTACATCGAAATTACCCGCCGGGCGCATCAAACCCTGTGGCGCGAGTATGAACATCTGCAGGCGACCTTTGATAATTTCGCCATGCAGCATATCCGCGACCAGGAAGATATCTACCCGGTATTCCGCGAACTGTTTCACAAGCAGTCATCTAAAAGTGAAGCTTAATTAAATACTCAGCCAGTGAGTCGAGTGACTTGCTGGCTGTTTTCCTCAGACACAAGGCCCGATGGCACATCCATACATCATGTAAAATGGAAACAACGGGGCCATGGCGACGGCGCCAAGCGAGCTAATCGTTTTGGTCTTATCATTGATTGATACCACAACGGGGTGCGCTAACTGGTAGGCGGCGGCCAGATCTGACGCGTCCGATGCAGTCCAAAATCCTGTCGCTTTAAACAACACCCCGAGGCGATCGTTATCAATTTGCACCGCATGATACTGATTCACCAGCTCGCTATGCTGCCCGGCATCCAGTTTGCGCTGATCCATCACCACCAGATATTCCGCCGTCACCTCATGTTGTTCCACGACAAAGTTAACCCGCACGCCGGAAGCCTGTTGATGAAAGCGTTCATAAAAGGTCTTATAACGCTGATATTCCTGAGGCACACCGTCACGGACAAAGCGGTAACTGTATTTCGCTGAGCTGGCGACAATACCGGACTCTGTGGGTTTCATCGCCACAATGGTATCCCGAGGCGGCAAGTTTGGCGTGCTGGTACATCCTGCGAGTATCGCTACCACCACCAGCGATAAGACATATTTCATCATTTTCAGCCGTTCCTGTTTGCGATTTTCTCTATGACATCTGGCGTTTTTTTAACACTCCAGGTACAAATCCCTAACCCTGTGTATCATAACTGCCTAATCTGCTTCAAACATTCGCGCGATCGTCAGCGTTGAACTGTTTCTACTCTCAGGAGCCTGCTATGACCCCTTTTTATCAATTGACGGCTACCCGCCTGCGCGGCCAGCCCCTCTCAATGTCTGACTATGCTGGCAAGGTGGTTCTGGTGGTGAATACGGCCAGCCATTGTGGCTTCACACCGCAATACGCTGGCCTGGAAGCGCTCTACAAAAAGTACGCGGCTCAGGGGCTGGTAGTGCTTGGTTTCCCGTGCAACCAGTTTGGTAAGCAGGAACCCGGCGGTGCGGATGAAATCGAGCAGACCTGTCACGTTAACTACGGCGTGAGCTTCCCGATGTTTGAGAAAGTGGACGTCAACGGCCCCGCCGCACACCCGCTGTTTCGTTATCTGAAACAAGCGTTGCCCGGCGTGCTCGGCGGACGGATCAAGTGGAATTTCACCAAGTTCCTCATCGCTCGCGACGGCACACCCCTCGCGCGTTTTGCGCCGTTGACGACGCCGGAGAAAATGGAGGCCTCCATTGTCGCGGCCCTCACGCGCTGAGTGTTCCCGTCATGCCACGTTCACCCAGCGGCGGCTGGCTGCCCATACAAGGTAGACGTCGCTCTCACGCGGCCAGCAACCGTCTGTTGCTGGCCGATCTTCCACCTGCCCGGTCATCAGCCTACAGTGGCGACACGGCCTCAACTTCATGCTGAAACACGTAGGGGTCGGAGAGGAGTTCGAATGCGTCGTCGTCCGGATAAGTGACCGCGACGTGATAGTCTTCGCCTGCGAAGGCTTTGACCGCCGCAAGATCCTGCCAGTAGGTGGCGAGAAAAAAATGCGCCCATTCGCCCTGGTTTTCCTGGCGCACCAGCGCGCCTCTGTTACCGGGGATACCCCGGGCGTGATCCACGCCGGTCTGCTCAAGGTGGCGGGCAAACCCCTCGGCATGTTGCAATGGCACACAGCCGTGCCAGGTCCTGACGATCATTTGCGTTCTCCTGTGGTGATAAACGTCTCACCTTAACATCAGAAACCACCTGCAGGGGAGCGGCACGATACCGCGCACGGTTCTGAATGGGGGAGCGCCTTACCCTCAGCTCCCCACAGCGAGCTCAGGCAGTCGCGCCTCAATCAAGGCGATCACGCTTCTGACCCGCGGCGGAATAAAACGGGCATCGGGATAGACGGCATACAGGAAACGGTCCGGTAATCGCCAGTCAGCCAGGATCGGCACCAGCCTTCCAGCCCTGAGGGCCCTGGCCGCCAGCGGTCGCTGCATCCCTCCGATGCCGATACCGGATTCCAGCGCCTGCAACAGCGCATCGCTGGTGTTGGCCCGAAAAACGGTCTTAACCTGCACGTCTCTCGTCTCGTCTGCGGAAATTATCCGCAGCGGAGCATCAAGCGGGAGGCCGCTAAACCGAACGTGTGGATACTCCGCCAGGTCGTCCACGGACTGGACGGCGTAATGACCTGGTGCCGCAAAGAGCGCCGTTTCAATCCGCGCCAGAACCCGCGCAGCATGGGATGGCGGCGGCTCATGGCCGAGACGCAGCGCCACATCCACCCCTTCGGTAACCAGATCGGCGATCCGATCGTCGAGCGACAGCATCAGGTGCAGTTCAGGATACTGTTTCTGCAGCGCCAGCAGATGCGGCAGCAGAAGACTGCCGAGACCGCTTGGCAGCTGGACATGCACTCGTCCCTGAAACTGAGGCTCCGCCGGGTTGAGCCGCCTTTCCGCCTCCTGCATGGCGTTCAGCACCCGCTGCATATCACGCCGGTAATGCACCCCCTGCTCGGTAAGCATCATGGCACGCGTCGTACGATGGAGTAACACCACGCCAAGCTCCTGTTCGAGCGCGGCGATCTGCTGACTGACGGCAGATTGCTTCATCCCGAGCTGCCGGGCGGCTGCGGAAAATGAGCCGGCTTCGGCAACGCGCAGAAAGGTGGCGATGGCGGTGAGCTTATTATTCATTTCATGATTCTGCTGATAAGTGTCATCCGTTTCATGGGATAGGTGGCAAAAAAATAATCTAGCACACTGTGTCGGTCACCTTCCCAGGAGAAACACCATGAACAAGACATCCTCTCAGGTCGCACTGGTCGCTGGCAGCAGCGGCATCGTTGGCCGCCAGCTGGTCAACACCCTGTTACATCGTGGATGGGAGGTTATCGGCCTCAGCCACCGCGCCCTGTCGCAACCGGGGGCGATCCCGATGATTCACGTCGATTTACGCGATGCCCGGCACAGTGCGCAAGCGCTCCAGCCGCTGTCCACCGTGACCCACATTTTTTACAGTGCCTGGATGAATGCCGGAAACTGGAGCGAGATGGTGGAGCCGAACGTTAGCATGCTGCGTAATCTGGTCAGCCACGTCGAACAAAACGCCCCGCTGCAGGCGGTCAGCCTGATGCAGGGGTATAAAGTGTATGGCGCCCATCTTGGCCCCTTTAAAACCCCGGCGCGGGAAAGCGACCCCGGCGTACCCGGGGCTGAATTTAACGCCGCTCAACTTGCGTGGCTCCGCCACTTTCAACAAGGCAAAACCTGGCACTGGAGCGCTATCAGGCCCGGCGTGGTGGGCAGCCCGGTGCCGGGTAATGCCATGAATCTTGCGTTGAGCATCGCGCTGTATGCGTCACTGTGCAAAGCCCTGGGTTTACCGCTGCGCTTTCCCGGCACGTTAACCACCTGGCACAGCATTGTCGATCATACTGACGCCGACCTGCTGGCGGAGGCCACGCTGTGGGCCGCCACCTCACCGGCGGGGGAAAACGAGGCCTTCAACGTCAATAATGGTGATATCTGGCGCTGGTGCGAGCTGTGGCCGCGCATCGCGCAGTGGTTTGAACTGGAATGCGCCCCGCCCGTCAGGCTCTCATTTCATCAGCTATTCAATGACTACCGTGCCGTCTGGCACGAGCTGGCCGGAGAGCGGCTGGTGGAAGCGGACATTCTGCGTCTGAGCGACGGTCAGTTTGCCGATTTCGTGTTCGGCTGGCAGTACGATATGTTTGGCGATGGCAGTAAACTGCGCCGGGCTGGCTTCCAGCGGATGCAGGCCACAGACGAGATGTTTTTCAGCCTGTTTTCGCAGCTGAGAACGGCGCGGGTGATCCCCTGAGCGTTAGCGTCAGGGCAACGCCAGCCGGTCTTGATGGTCCGCAAAGAGGGTGATGAGATGGTCGGCGATAACCCGCACGCGTCTGGACCCGGCCAGGTCGGAATGCATCACTAACCATAACGTCTGATCCGCGCCGATCTCCGGCAACAGGCACTGCAGCCCGTTGGCCCGCGCCATAAAGTGCGGCAGGACGCCCAGCCCAAGCCCCGCTGATACCGCGGAAACCTGGGCCACGAGCGTATTGGCTTCGACTTTACACGGTCGCCCTCGTAGGGTGCGCGTGATCCATTGGGCGGCCGGCAGGTGCTGGTGAGTCTCCGGCCACCCCACAAAGTCCGCCTCGCTCAGCGACAGGCCGTCCGCGCCGGCCAGATAGCTGGCGGCGCCATAGACGCCAAACCCCACCGTCCCCAGCCGCTTTAAGGTCAAATGCCCGGCGTCAGGCTTGACCATGCGGATCGCCAGATCGGCATCCCGACGGTGCAGGTTCACCGGCTGCACGCCGCTCAGCACCTCCACCCGCAGGTCAGGATAGTGGTCCAGGAGCCCTTTCAGGGAGGGCAGAATAAAATGCGTGGCCAGGTTGTCCGAGGTAGCCAGGCGGACAACCCCGGCGACATGCCCCTGCAGTTGCGCCGCCTCGCCGAACGCCAGGCCTGCGTATTCCAGCGCCTCCGCCCGCGCGAGCAGGGCTTCGCCATCGTCGGTCAGGCGATAGCCGCTCTGATGGCGGCTAAAAAGCGGGACTTTCAGCGACTGTTCCAGCCGATCCAGCCTGCGGGACACCGTGGCAATCCCCATGTTCATCTTGTCGGCGGCGCCGCTTAGCGTTCCCGCCCGGGCGATGGCGAGGAATATGCGCGCATCATCCCAGTTAAACTCTGCCGTCATCTCTTTTCCATTTATGGAAAACGGTTCTCCGTTTTCTGCTCTTTTTTATCATTTTCGCAGGGATGATACTGCACGCCACTCGCGGAGACAAACAGGCTATCCGATCGCCGGTTCTCTCCTCACCTGAACGTCCGTGCACCATGCGCGACTTCCCTCTTCTTAGGATACGCCTGACATGAAAGAGATTGCTTTACCCCTTAACCCAACCCCGACGCGCGTCTGGATAGCCGTCATTGCGCTCGGGATCTGCGCCTTTTCGATTGTCACCAGCGAACTGGCGCCGGTGGGCATGCTCAGCGCCCTGGCGGCGGATTTTCACCAGACGGAATCCGGTATGGGGCTTGCCGTCACCGCCTACGGCTGGGTGGGCGCCCTGGCGGCCCTGCTTTCCGGCGCGATGCCAGCGCGTATTTCACGCAAGGCGCTGCTGGTCGGGCTGATGCTGACCCTGGCGCTTTCCTGCCTCGCCGCGACCCGGTCTTATTCCATGTTCGCCCTGATGAGCGCCCGCATGATTGGCGCCCTGGCGCATGGCGCCTTCTGGGCCTTAATTGGCATCGTCGCCGCGCAGCTGGTCCCGCCACACCGGCTGGGGCTGGCTACGGCAATCATTTTTGGCGGCGTGTCGGCGGCAAGCGTAGTGGGGGTACCGCTGGCGAGCTTTATCGCCACCCTGGCGGGCTGGCGACACGCGTTTTTGGCGGTGGCCCTGCTGTCACTGGCCGCAGCGGCAGTGCTATGCTCGACGCTGCCCGCGCTGGCCGCGTCCACCCCCGTCAGGCTGGGTGTTTATCGCGATATCTTCCGTAATCCGCTGCTCTGCGGCCTGTATGGCGCCACGGCCTGCATCATTACCGCTCACTTTGCCGCCTTCACCTACGTTGAACCGCTGCTGATAACACTTCAGGGAGTACCGGCGACCGCCCTCTCCGGCCTGCTGCTGTTGTCAGGGGTTTCCGGGCTGGTGGGTAACGTTATCGCGGGTAAGCTTATCGACCGTCATCTGAAGGGGCTGATTTTTGCTTCACTGCTGCTGAGCGGAGGCGCGCTGGCGCTCCTCGGCACCGGACGGCTTGCGCCCCTGCCTTTCTGTTTTAGCGGGCTGCTGTTAGCCCTGTGGGGCGCCGGTATCGCGATCGTGTACGTCGGCTTACAGACCTGGCTGCTGCGCAGCGCAGGCGCGGTCGCCCAGCCGGCGTCAGCCATTTACGTGGCTATTTTTAATGCCGCCATCGGCACCGGGGCGCTTGTCGGCGGCCAGCTGATCGCCACTGCGGGCTTGTCAGGCATGGTGTGGCTGGCGGCGGGGATCATGGCGTGCAGTACGCTGCTGATCGCCCTGCTGAAAGCGCCCTCAGTCGGCTAAAGGCTGCCCTGCAAAACCGCGTTTTCACGATCCAGGGTGAAGACCTGCCATGCGACCCGGGTCGCGCTCAGGGTAAAAATGGCCGTCGCCAGCGTATTTTCGTCATCCGGATCTTCCGCAGACAGCCGGTAAATCGGTAACAGCGGATCCTGCTGGTCGGAGAGCATCGCTTTCGCTGTTACCCCATCCAGCGACGAGTTCGTCGCCAACCACGCGTCCAGGCGCTGCTGGCGTGAGCCGGAGCTCCCGGTCACGATCTGTTCAATGGTCGCAAGCTGGGGATGGATCAGATGGTTGGCATGCCCAAAGGTGGCGGTCAGCTGGCGCACTGAGCTGCCGGAGCCGGTAGCTTCCACGCTAAACAGACGGCTATCGCCCATTTGACCCAGTGTGTGGTGAAACGCGCCCGCGCGCGGTGTCGCGGTCAGCAGGGTAATGGCCTCATCTAACGTGGTGGCATTCAGCGATGCGCGGGCCAGTATCTGGCGCGGCATCCCCTCCGGACGATGCACAGCACGAATATTGTTGACCGTATTGACTATCCCTTTCTCATTCACCGCGAAGGTGTGCCCGCACAGGGAGCCGGGGTAGGCGAAGCTGGTGAAGGCGAGGCCCACATCCGGTGTCACGTGGACGATGGCGCAGTCACCGCGCAGCTGCGGGAAGCCATCTTCATTTTGCGCAATAATTAACTCGCCCTCAGCGCTTATCCCCGCCAGGGTAGTGCAGCCATCCGACGTCGAACGCACCAGATCGCCGCGACAGTTCCAGGCAAACACCTCATCCACCGGCGCCTGCAGCCCCTCCGCCATGCCCTCCAGCTCCTGCCAGATCAGCGGAAACTGAGCCTGGACGGTTGCGCGCATGCGCTGGGTTTGCTCCGCCGTTTTCAGGGCGGTTACGGTTTGCCACAGCGCTGTTTGCCTGATTTTAGTATGCCAGGCCTCACGACCAAACGCGCCAAGCTGCTGACCCACCGCATAGGCGGAACCACGGATTGCGATTGTTTTCATATTGTCATCATTCACTTATGTTCAGGATACGTGTTGCAAAAACTCTTGCAGACGCGGATTGCTGCTGGCAGTGAGCAGCACCTCAGGTGAACCATCTTCGGCAATGGTGCCGCCATCAATAAAGATCAACCGGGAAGCCACCTCTCTGGCAAAGCCAATCTCATGGGTCACAATCACCATCGTCATGCCCTCTTCGGCCAGCGAGCGCATGACCTTTAACACCTCATGCCGCAGTTCGGGATCGAGAGCGGATGTTGGCTCATCAAATAACATCATTTTGGGTTTTACCGCCAGGGCACGAGCTATCGCCACGCGTTGCTGCTGTCCCCCCGAGAGCTCTGCCGGATAGTGGTTGGCGCGTTCGCGCAGACCCACGCGGTCCAGCAACGCCAGCGCCTGCTCCCGCGCCGCGGCCTTACTCTGCTTACGCACGCGAACCGGACCAAACATGACATTCTCAAGGGCGGTCAGATGCGGAAATAAATGAAACTGTTGAAACACCATACCGGCTTCGCGGCGAATATCACACTCATTCGCGTGCGGATCCGTAATATGCATGCCCGCCACCAGCAGCGTTCCCGAAGAGATCTCCTCCAGCTTGTTAATGCAGCGCAACAGGGTCGATTTTCCCGAGCCGGACGGGCCAATGATCACCACCACCTCGCCCGCTTCAATCTTTAAATTGATATCGTGCAGCACCTGAGTGGCGCCGAAGTTTTTCGCTACCGCGCTAAATTCAACCATGCTCATAAAATATGGATCCTTTTCTCAAGTTGTTTCAGCAGGAAGCTCAGGCACAATGTCAAAAACAGATAAATCATCGCCACCGCCGTCCACACCTCCAGCGCCCGAAAGTTACCGGCAATAATCTCTTGTCCCTGGCGGGTTAATTCTGCCACGCCAATCACAATAAATAGCGAGGTATCTTTTATACTGATAATCCACTGATTGCCTAATGCCGGGATCATTCGCCGAAAAGCCAGCGGCATAATGACATGTAATAGGGTGCTGCGTGGCGATAACCCCATCGCCAGGCTGGCTTCTTTAAAACCTTTATTGATCGACAGAATCGCGCCCCGGGTGATCTCCGCTATATAAGCGCCGGAGTTAATCACAATGGTAATAATTGCGGCAGGAACCGGGTCAATACGCACTGGCAACACCATCGGCAGGGCGAAGTAGATAAACATCACCTGCACCATGATCGGCGTTCCGCGGATTAATTCCACAAACACCAGCGATACCGTTTTTGATATTGTTCCGCCTAATGCGCGGCAGGTTCCCGCCAGCAAGCCAATGATTAACCCACCTAACAAACCGGACAAAGAGATAATCAGCGTCAGCTGCAAGCCCTGCATCAGCAGCGGTAAAGCATCCCAAATATAGCGACTGTCAAAATTCATCATTCTACCCGTCAAGAAGAAATGAGGTCGGATCGCTCCGACCTGGCAGGGTTATTTCGGCTGTTTAGCAAACCACTTAACGTAAATCTTGTCGTAGGTGCCATCGGCACGCAGGGCCTGCAGAGCCTGGTTCACTTTTGGCGTCAGGCTGCTGTTTTTCTGCATCGCAAAGCCATATTGCTGTGGCAGAATGCTGTCCGTCTCCCCGGTGGATTTGACCTTGCCATTACCCGCCGTCTTCACGTAGTAAAGGACATTTGGCGAATCGTGAACGACGGCATCGAGATTGCCGGCCTGAAGGTCAAGGTAGGCGTTATCGATATTCGGAAACTCGATATAATTCGCTTTATATTTGCTTTTCATAAAGCTGGCCGCCGCCGTCCCCTGCTTAAGGCCAACTTTTTTCCCGGTCAAATCACTGAATTTGGCAATGGAATTATCAGTACTTTTCACGGCTATTAACAGGTCGGCATTATAATACCCATCACTGAAATCCACGACCTGTTTACGCGCATCGGTAATGGTTATTCCGGCCATCGCCACGTCCAGATTACGCGACTGCAGTCCGGGGATGAGGCCGCCGAAATCCATCGGCCTTAATTCGTAGCTGATATGCATTTTCTTTGCGATAGCGTCCCACAAATCGATATCAAAGCCGACATATTTATCACCTTGTTTAAATTCAAAAGGGACAAAGGCGGTATCCACGCCCACCGTTATTTTGTCCTGGGCTGCTGTCACAAAACTGGCTGAACAAATAACCAAAGCCAGCGTCAGTTTTAATTTATTAAATAGTCCAGTCATAATTACCCTCAGCGTCAATGAAATGGCATGCAACGAATATCAGCCTGCGATATATATCGCCGGAAGAACCAATAACAACACTTGATATGCAGGGCGCATTATTATGCGCCCGAATGAAAAGGCTAATTTATTCAGAAAATAGAGAGTCGGTGGTATCCGGTACGGGCGTCTGGGCGCTGTTCATCACCATGGAGAGAAAACTGTAATAACCGTTTATCCCAATCAGATCCACCACGCCCTTCTCACCCCATAAATCAACGGCTTGTTGCCAGGTGCTATCACTCACCTTTTGCTGCTGATGCAGTTGCTGACAGAAGTCATAGATCACCTGCTCATCGGGCCGGAGATCGTCTGGCGGGCGCCGTTGCTTAATCGCCCGCACCGCCGCGGCAGAGATGCCCTTCTCACGTGCTATTGGCGCATGGATCGCCCACTCTACCGGCTGTGACCAGTGCCGTGCGGTCAGCAAAATCGCCAGTTCAGAAAGACGCTGACCCAGCGCGCTGCGATAACGTAAATACTCCCCCATACGCTGGGCATGCGCCATCAGCTCGGGACTACGCAGCAGCGGCTCAAAAGGCGGCAGTAAGGCGCCGCGCGGCCCATTGATGATCTCTTCCGCTAACTGACGTTGCCGCTCGTCCCATTCCTGTTCCGCCAGGGGCGGTAAACGATTGATCATAATTTTCCCGTCTCTTCGCGGATCACGCTGTTCAGCGTATCGACCACAAAGTCGATCTGCGCCGGGGTGATGATAAACGGCGGCGCGATCAGGATGTGATCGCCATACTGACCATCGATCGTGCCGCCCATGGGGTAGACCATCAACCCACGCGCCATACAATTTGCTTTGATCGCAGCATGCAGCTTCAGGGCAGGATCGAACGGGGTTTTGTTGTCTTTATCGCGCACCAGCTCGACGCCGGCAAACAGGCCGCGTCCGCGCGTATCGCCGACATGCGGTAACTCACCCAGCACCTCGCGCAGGGCCTGTTGCAGATAGGCGCCCTGCTGTTTGACGGCAGCCAGTAAATTATCGCGCGCAATCACCTGCTGCACCGCCAGAGCTGCCGACGCGGCGGTAGCATGACAAATGTAAGTGTGGCCATGCTGGAACAACCCGCTGCCCGCCTTCAGCGCGGAAACAATGGTCTCACTCGCCAGTACCGCCCCAATCGGCTGATAACCCCCGCCGAGTCCCTTGGCGATGGTTACTAAATCAGGCACCACGTCGTCTTGTTCAAACGCGTGTAGCGTCCCGGTACGCCCCATACCGCACATCACCTCATCGGCGATATACAGGATGCCGTATTTATCGCACAGGCGGCGCACCCCCTTCAGATAGCCCGGCGTCGGCGGCGTGGCCCCCGTCGTCGCCCCCACCACGGTTTCCGCACAGAAACCGATAATCGTTTCCGGGCCGGCCTCAAGAATGGCTTGCTCCAGCTCATTGAGCAGACGTTCGGTATACTGTTGCTGGGTCTCGTCAGCCCGGCGATCGCGGTACTCATTGCAGGCTGAGACGCGGATAACATCCATTAATAAGGGGGCAAACTGGCGACGGCGCCATTCGTTACCGCCCACCGCCAGCGCGCCCAGCGTATTGCCGTGATAGCTCTGTTTACGGGCGATAAATCGGGTGCGCGATGGCTGGCCGATCTCCACAAAGTACTGCCGCGCCATCTTCAGCGCCGTCTCTATTGCCTCGGATCCGCCCGAGACAAAGTAGGCATAGTTAAGCTCGCCGGGCGCCGTGCGGGTGAGATGGTCGGCCAGCTGCTCCACGACATCACTGGTAAAAAAACTGGTATGCGCATAGGCCAGCTGATCGATCTGGCGGTGCATCGCCGCCAGCACATCAGGGTGTGCGTGTCCGAGGCAGGAAACCGCCGCCCCGCCGCAGGCATCAAGATACGGCTTTCCCTGGGCATCAAAGATATAGGCCCCCTGGGCACGTGAGGCCACGATCGGCGTGCTACGCAGGCTGCGGTGAATGACATGACTCATACTGGGTTCTGCTCCTGAATCCGCTACATTAATTGAGCGTATCTTGCAGGATCCATTTGGATCACGTCAACGAAATAAAGATATAAATGCATCCATAATTCTTATACCAGATACATTTGAATCATTTATCAGGATTTACCGGGGATCACATAGACGCCAGAATCGATAAGATAGCGTTCGGCACTTTCAATTTTACTCACCGCCTCCCGGCCGTGGCGCACCACCAGCATCGCCAGTAAACACTCCGCCAGCCCCATGCCGGAGACCACGGAAGGGAAAAATGACGGACTGTCGATGGAAAACAGCAGCGTGCAGTCTGCCGCCTGCGCTAAAGGGGAAACCGGCGAGTCGGTGATGGCGAGGATCTTCGCCCCTGCCTGCCGGGCTGCCCGTAAAACATCCAGTGATTCGCGTGAATAGGGCGCAAAGCTGGTGAGTAAGACGCAATCCCGGCTGGTCAGTTCGCGGGTGAAAACTTCGATATTGCTGGCCAGGCCATCGATTAACGATACCTGCCGGTTGAACAGTCGATAGACATAAAACAGCGACCACGCGATCGGAAAGCTGGCGCGGAATCCGCAGATATAGACATTCTCCGCGCTATCGAGCAAGGTCACCGCCTGCTCCATCTCCTGCGCATTTTCGTTTTGCGTAAAGGTCAGATTCGCCTGATGCGCCTGAAAAACCTCTTTATACAGCTGCGTTTGCGTGCCGCGGGCCATCATTTTTTCCGCTTTTGATACGTACGTATCATTGCGCAGCCCCAGGTCGTCAATGAAATCGCTTTTCAGCTCGCTCCAGCCGCGGTAACCCAGCCGCTGCGCCAGACGCAGCAGCGTCGCCGGTTTTACCCCGGCTTCCGCCGCGAAGGCACGCATCGATAACACCACCAGTTGGCTGGCATTTTGCAGTGAGAACTCGGCGGCGCGTTGCAGCTCGGGCGACAACCCGCCGAATTCATTAATGATTTTTTCCCTGAGATTCATGGCAGCTACTTACTGGTTTTAAGTGAAAGCTATCTAATCATATTTGAGATCAAGACTCTATAGGTGGCTAACGACCCCGCGGGTCACATCCGTTCCCCCTTCTCATTGCTGGCGTGCTTTACTTCAAATATGGCGCAAGAGGAATGTCACTGGCGGGTGGGAAAAGGTATGCTCTTATCAGGGGGCGTTACACATCAAAGCCCTGTTCACTGCTGGAAATTTCACCATGGCGCGCAACCGCACTTTTTCTCTCAATCTCCGTTGGCGAGCGCTGCTCAAAGACGCAGGGATGGAGCCTGAACATCTCCTCCGCCAGGCCGGTTTGCCGGACGACACCTTTTCAGACATCAATCGCGGTCTGGCTACCGATGAGTACCTGCGTTTCTGGCGCGTGCTGGAAAAAGAAAGCGACGATCAGGCCTTTCCTTTGCCCTTTGTAGAAAGGGTCTCTGCGGAAGTGTTTGATCCCCCGCTGTTCGCCGCCTTGTGTAGTACCCACATGATGCAGGCGGTCCAGCGGCTGGCCAAGTATAAACTGCTTATTGCCCCCATGGCGCTGGAGACGACGGTCGTGCAGAACGGCACGCTGACAGTGTCTCCGCGCTGGCTGGGAGTAACAGAAATCCCTGCCTCTCTGGAAGTGGCAGAGCTGGCATTTTTACTTCGTCTGAACCGACTGGCCACCCGCGAACCGGTTCAGGCCGTGAAAGTAACGCTCTCACAGCCCCTCACCCGCCAGCAGACCCACCACTTTTCAGCCTTCTTCGGCACGACCATACAGCGTGGAAAGCGGGCGACCATCAGCTTTGCCGCCGCTGATGCCCTGCGGCCCTTTTTGACGGTGAACGAGGGTATGTGGCAGGTCTTTGAGCCGGAGCTGCAGCGTCGTCTCAGCCAGCTTAGCGATCAGGCCTCAACGGCTGAACGTGTTCATGCAGTCCTGCTGGAGCTTCTGCCGGGCAACGACGCCTCTATCGACAATACGGCGCAACGTCTGGGAATGAGCAAACGCACCCTGCAGCGCAGGCTGGAGCAGGAGGGAGAGAATTATCGCGCCCTTGTTCACGCTTGTCGCGAAGCGCTGGCTCGCCACTATCTTCTCAATACCACGCTTTCCGGTTATGAGATCGCCTTTCTGCTCGGTTTTGAAGATCCAAATTCCTTCTACCGGGCTTTTATGGCGTGGACCGGCCAGACGCCAGAAACCCTCAGAGACATGATGCGCCTCAACTAAGCGCGCGTCATGGCGCGCTTTGCCAGTATTGTGGCGCACCGTGCCAGCGACACCGCGCCTGACAGCAGGCACACTCAGCGCAGTCTACTTGCCGAGGTGCTTATGTTTATTCAGGAAAAGAAAACCGCGCTGGTCACCGGCGCATCGTCAGGGATGGGGAAAGCCATTGCCCGTCGTCTTATCCAGGAGGGTTACCAGGTTTACGTTGCTGCCCGGCAGCTCGGGAAAATGGACGATCTGGCTTCGCTAGGGGCCCAATGCCTGCAGATGGATCTCTCACGACAGGACGATCGGTTGGCGGTCGTGAACACCATTCTGTCTCAGACCGGAGGGGTCGATGTACTGGTCAATAATGCCGGTTTTGGCCTGTATGGCCCGGTCGAAGAGATCGGTATCGATGAGGCTCGCTACCAGTTTGAGGTCAATCTCTTCGGCGCGGCGCATCTCACGCAACTACTGCTTCCCGCGATGCGCGCCCGCCGTCGCGGATATATTGTCAATATCTCTTCCATGGGCGGGAAGATGTATAGCGTCCTCGGCGCATGGTACCACGCCACCAAACATGCACTTGAGGGGTGGTCAGACTGCCTGCGGCTGGAAGTTGCCGACTTCGGCATCAAGGTGGTTATCATCGAACCTGGAGTGATTGAAACCGGCTTCGGCGATGCGGCCAGTGAAAGTATTGTCAAACGTTCGGCCACAGGACCGTATGGTCAGTTGGTAAAAGGGGTCGCCCTGTCGATCCAAAAAACGTACGGCCATGGCACCGGCAGCGACCCGCAGACGATCGCCGAGGTGGTCCTGGTCGCGGTGAAGGCCTCAAATCCACGCCCCCGTTATGCCGTCGGTAAGTATGCCAAATTGCTTATCCGGATGCGTGTCTGGCTGGGCGACCGTCTTTTCGATCGTATCATCCTCAGCCAGATGCGCTGAGGTCATGTTCTGCTCACCTTCGCCTCGCGCTGGAGGGGGATGACTCTCCCAGCCAGTCGATAAAAAACGCCATAAACGCCGACACCTGCGGCGGCTGCAGCTTTCGCTGGGGAAAGACAAACTGCAGCCCAACCTCCTTGCGGTCTAAGGGGCTGAATCCGGTGAAGCGCTCGGCAAACAGCACCTGAAGCCGTCCCTCCTCGACATCCCTCTTCACATCCCACCATGATTTACCGGCGATCCCCGCCCCGCTGAGCGCCCACTGCCGCAGCAGTGCCCCATCGTCGCAGACCATCGCCGGCGTCACCCGCACCACGCGCTCCTTTCCCGCCTCCTCAAAGCGCCATTCATTCATCACCACACCGTGCCGCTCCAGCGCCAGGCAGCGGTGATGGTGCAACTCGTCGAGGGCGGCAGGCGTTCCGTGAGTGGCAAGATAAGCCTCCGAAGCCACCAGCACCCGGTGGTTGGGGCGGATATGGCGGATCGCCAAACTACTGTCTGGCAGGTTACCGACGCGAATGCTCATATCCAGCCGGTTGGCGACCAGATCCTCCACGCGCTCACCTAAGAACACGGAAAACGTGACCTCCGGGTGACGGCGGGAAAAGTCGACGATGGCCGGGCTAAGATACTGTCGGCCAAAGTCGGAGGGGGCGGAAAGACGAATATTGCCGCTCAGCACCCCTTCCTTTTGCGTCAGCAACGATTCGGCGTGACGGGCCTCCTCCAGTACGCGCCGCGCGGCATGATAAAAATCTTCCCCCGCCCTGGTCAGGGTGATCGCGCGCGTGGAACGATGGAACAGGCGGGTCTGGTAGCGCTCCTCCATCGCCTTCAGGCGGGCCGTCATGGTGGCCGGTGAGAGCGATAACCGTCTGCCGGCGGCGGAGAGTCCCCCCGCCTCGGCGACAGCCACCAGCAGCGCCATATCTTCCAGCTTGCCCATTTTTCGTATTTCCTGAAAAGTGAATCTGATTTTAGCCTAATTATCAAAATCAGATCCCGACTGTAAAGTGATTTTCATTCCACTCGCAAGGGACACCCGTATGAACAGCCTCTCACTTTTCGATCGTTACCGCATCGGCACGCTGCCGTTGAAAAACCGCATCGTCATGGCTCCCATGACCCGGGCGCGCGCCCTGCAGCCCGGAAATATCCCCTCCGCGCTGATGGCGGAATATTACCGCCAGCGCGCCAGCGCCGGATTGATCGTCACGGAGGCGACGCAAATCTCTCCTGAGGGACAGGGATACTCCTGGACGCCTGGCCTGCATTCCGCTGAGCAGATTGCCGGCTGGCAACTGACGACCGGGGCCGTTCACCAGGCTGGCGGCGTTATTTTTTCTCAGCTCTGGCACGTGGGCCGGATGTCGCACGCTCGTTTTCATGCGGATGGGCACCCCGTGGCCCCGTCGGCGCTGGCGCCGGACGCCCAGGTCTGGGTGGTGGATGAGCAAGGCCGGGGCCAGATGGTGGACTGCCCACCGCCGCGGGCGCTCTCCCGATCGGATATTCAGCGTATTGTCGCCGATTACGGTCAGGCGGCGCGCAATGCGATAGCGGCGGGGTTTGACGGCGTGGAAGTGCACGGCGGCAATGGCTATCTGATCGACCAGTTCCTGCGGCGTACCGCCAACCAGCGTACTGATGAGTACGGCGGTAGCCTGAGCAACCGGATCCGTTTTGCCCAGGAGGTGCTGACCGCCATCGGCGACGTCATTGGCCGCGAGCGGACGGGCATCCGCCTTTCCCCCTTCATTACCCAGCGCGGGATGAACGACCCGCAGGTGATCGACGCCATCCTTGCCCTGGCGGCCTGGTGCGAACAGCAGGGTATCGCCTTTATCCACCTGGCGGAGGCGGACTGGGACGATGCGCCAGCCGTTCCCCAGCACTTTCGTGACACGCTGCGCGCGACCTTCAGCGGCACCCTGATCGTGGCCGGCAATTACGATCAGCAAAAGGCGGAACGTATCCTCACCGCCGGTTTCGCCGACCTGGTGGCTTTCGGCCGGCCGTTTATTGCTAATCCTGACCTGCCGCAGCGGCTTCAGCACCGCTGGCCGCTGGCGACCGTCAGCGATCCCGCCACGCTGTTTGGCGGGACAGAGGTGGGCTATACCGACTATCCCTTCTATACGGAGCATAAAGAGTGAAAATGACCCGCAAAATGTTACCTGCCAGCCGTAGTTTCGCTGTTGTCTGTACGCAGGCCAGACGCGGCATCACGCTGCGGCGCTGCGCCACAGCGCTGCTGCTTGCCGGGATATCCGGCTCCGCGTTTTCAGCCCCGCAGGGTTTGCTGAAGCCAGCCCAGCTCATCGTTGACAACGGCCTTCCCCCTGCCACACGCGTCGCCAATGAATATGTCGCCAGGCAATACGCCACGTTCTGGAATACCGGTGATGAAGCGCTGGCCCGGGCGGCGCTGGCGGGGAATTTTATCGATAAAACGCCCCCGGAAGGGCGTCGGCAAGGGCCGGAAGGCGCGATCCTCGCCTCCAGAGCGTTTCGTCAGGCGGTGCCGGATTTACGCTGTGATGTCGAACAAATGATTGTGGCCGGTGACCGGGTGGTCTCACACTTACATTTTCATGGCCACTTTACCGGGACCTTCGGCACCCGGAAGGGTAAGGGACAAAATATCGATTTTATCGCCACCGATATCTATCAGATCAGCGGCGGTAAAATTGCCGCCAACTGGCATATTGAAGATAACCTGACGCTGATGAAACAGCTGGGCGCGCAATAAGCTGCCCACCCGGACGGTGAGTAAGCGATCGCCATAACCACGAGCCCCCCGGTATCCGCCGGGGCGGCTCGCCTGGCGACAGACTGTGCTTAGATTTGCGCCATTCCACCGTCGACATAGATCTCTGCGGCGTTAATAAAGCTCGACTCGTCAGACGCTAAAAATACCACCGCCCTGCCAATCTCCTCCGGCTCGCCCAGCCGCCCGAGCGGTACGCTGGCGGCCAGGGCGTCGAACAAGCCCTGACGGTCCGCCTCCGCAACCAGTCCTCCCAGACCCGGGGTACGCACCGGCCCCGGGCTGACGACATTGATGCGGATCCCGCGATCGTTCACCTCCAGCGCCCAGGAGCGCGCCAGGCTGCGTACCGCCGCTTTACTGGCGCTATAGATGCTGAAGTTCGCCGTCCCTTTGACCGCCGCCGTAGAGCCGGTCAAAATCACCGAGGCGCCGTCGGTGAGCAGCGGCAGCGCTTTCTGGACGGTGAACACCACCCCGCGCACGTTGGTGGCGAAAATCCGCTCGATGTGCGCTTCGGTGATGGCGCTGAGTGGCAGCATATCCCCGCCGCCAGCATTGGCGAACAGCACATCCAGCCGGCCGGACTCGTCGGCAATGGTCGCAAATACCGCGTCAAGGTCGCTTAACACGGCGGCGTCGGCGCGGATCCCGCGGGCGGCGGGCCCGATGAATCTTACCGCCGCATCCAGCTCCTCCTGTCGGCGGCCGGTGATATACACCTTCGCGCCCTGCTCCGCCAGCGCTTTCGCCGACGCCAGGCCAATCCCGGTGCTGCCGCCGGTCACTAACGCCACTTTATCCGCAAGTTTTTTGCTCATGGTGCATTTCCTTGGTTAGAGTATAAACAGGCCAGGCTCGCGAAAGCGCCCCGCCGGGTATGGAAAGCACTGTAATCGCCTCAAAGAGGCGGAAAAATGGCCTAATCTGAAAAACACTTTTCCCCTCCGTGGATAATGGACGCCCGCTAACCAGGATACTGCGAATAATGGACCGGTTTTCAGCCCTCAAAGCCTTCACCCGCGTTGTCGAAGCCGGCAGCTTTACCCGCGCCGCGGACTCGCTGGATATGCCCAACGCCACGCTCAGCAAAACCATCAAGCAACTGGAAGCGCACCTGGGGGTTTCCCTCCTGCAGCGCACCACACGGCGTATTACCGTGACGCCGGAAGGACGGGAGTACTATGAAAAAGCTCGCTGCCTGCTGGAAGACCTGGAAGAGATCGACGCCTCCTTCAATACCGCCCACAATAAGCCGAAGGGCCATCTACGGATCGCCATCGGTGGGTCGACCGCGTGCGATGTGCTGATCCCGCTGCTGGCGGACTTTATGACCTCCTGGCCGGATATCCGTATCGATTTACAGGTGGCCGATAAACCCGCGGACCTCATCAGCGGCAATATTGACCGGGCCGATGGATGACTCGACGCTGATCGCCCGTAAAATCGGCGAGGCGACGCTGGTCACCTGCGCCACCCCTGGCTATCTTCAGCGCTGCGGCACGCCCGCCTCGCCGGATGAACTCCATCATGGCCACCAGCTCATCAGCTATCTGTCGCCGGCCAGCGGCAGAGCGTTTCCGTTTCGCTTTACGCGTCACGGCGTCAGTACCGAGCTCAAGACAGAGCCCCATCTCGGCATCAATGAGAGCAACGCGCATATTGCCGCCGGCGAGGCGGGCTTAGGCATTGTGCAAACCTTTACCTATTCGCTAAAACCCGCGCTGGCAAGTGGCAAGCTGGTGGAGATCCTCGCCGCCTGGCGCCCGGCCCCCTATCCCTTTCACGTCGTCTATGCCCGGCACCGGCACGTGCCGCCCCGGCTCCGCGTCTTTATTGAATGGCTGGCGGCGGTTTTTCCGGCTGCGGTGCAGGGATAAAGCGCGTTATCTGACGCAGCGCCGAGGGTGGTCCACAATTGAACGCACTGACCGCTATTTTTCCTTTTTACGACCGTCCGAAAAACACCAATGATTAAATCTACGATTTGATGTTTCTACACAAAATATAAACGAAGATTTAAATTGATATGAATGGGTTGACAATAACATTGGCTATGGGTAGATTTCATGGGCCTAAGTTGTGGCCTTTCCTAATCTGACATAAGTGACTAATGGATACTGAATTTAGTAGCGGTCCGAATATGGCCTTAACGGTTATTCGGACAAGTAAACATAAAATCGATTGTGATCACTTCTTCGTTTTGGTGTGTCTCGCCGGAGCCTGATGCTCTCGTGTTGTCCCACCTCGACCAGAGTTTTCACGGTCCCGAGGTGTGTTATGAACTTCAAATCTACCCTTTTTTCTGGTGTCAAAACCATGACATCAACGCTGCGTGTCCGGCCGCCCCGCGATCGGGTGTCGTCTGCGCGAAAAAAACAGCAAAGCTCTATATTCTCTTCGAAAATCAGCGAGTTGAATCAACGCATTACTAACTGGCGCGTCAGTCCTGTCACCGGCCAGCTGGAGCGTCGTTGCCGCTTCTCTGATGGCGAAGACCCACAAAGTCGCCCCTTCGTCGCCTGATTCAGCCGTTACGCCGTAGGCCGTGTCTGCGCGCTATGCCGCAGCCCGTTTTCGTGCGTCACGCTGAGTTAAGTCACTGCTGGTACCTGTTTATTCACTGATGTATTCATACTTGTACATCGGCAGGAATAATCACGTCCAAATAAAACAAAATATAAACTTCACGCCTGTTTATTTTTAATAATAAACAGCGGGAAGCCCTGTGCGAAATTAATTAAAACCGATCGCTGATGCGACATCGGGCTATTTTCGGCCGCCCTTAATCCGGGTCTTACCGTAAAAAGCCTGCTGCCGCCCGGCGACAGGAGCAGCACCATGACTGTACAAATCAAGAACCGAAATAAAAAAAGCACGCTGTCTATGCGTGCCGCCCAGGAAGCCCAAAACGGTATCGCAGAAACCCTGGTCAACCTCAACACTACCCGGGAAGGGCTGCAGGAAGCCCAGGCAAATGCCCGGCTGGAGCGGGATGGCCTGAACGAAGTGACTCATGACAAGCCACCGCACGCGCTGATCCAGCTACTGATGGCGTTTAACAACCCGTTTATTTATGTGCTCGCCATTCTCGCCGGGATCAGCTTCTTCACCGACTACTGGCTGCCCACCAGCCATGGCGAAGACGGCGACCTGACGACGGTGATAATCATCGGCACCATGGTTGCCCTCAGCGGACTGGTGCGCTTCTGGCAGGAACACCGCTCGGCCAAATCGGCCGAAGCGCTGAAAGCGATGGTTCGCACCACCGCGACGGTCGTTCGTCGCGAACACGCCGGGCAAAAAGGAACGCCACGTGAAATCCCGATGCGCGAGCTGGTGGTGGGCGATATCGTGCAGCTCTATGCAGGCGACATGATCCCGGCGGACGTCCGTTTGATCGAATCACGCGACCTGTTTATCAGTCAGGCCGTCCTGACCGGCGAAGCGCTGCCGATTGAGAAGTACGACACCCTCGGCGACGTGGCGCAGAAATCCGCGCACGACAAGGCGGTTGATAACGAAAATCTGTTGGATATGCCTAACATCTGCTTCATGGGGACCAACGTTGTCAGCGGCACCGCTCAGGCGGTCGTGGTGGCGACCGGGCCAAGGACCTACTTTGGCTCACTGGCAAAAGCGATTGTCGGCACCCGGGCGCAAACGGCGTTTGACCGCGGGGTGAACAGCGTCAGCTGGCTGTTGATCCGCTTTATGCTAGTGATGGTGCCGGTAGTGTTCCTGATTAACGGCCTGATGAAGGGCGAATGGTGGGATGCCCTGCTGTTTGCTCTGGCCGTCGCCGTAGGTCTGACGCCAGAAATGCTGCCAATGATCGTCAGCGCCAACCTCGCCAAGGGCGCGGTGGCTATGGCGAAGCGTAAAGTCGTGGTTAAGCGCCTTAACGCGATTCAGAACCTGGGCGCGATGGACGTGCTGTGCACCGACAAAACCGGCACCCTGACGCAGGATAAGATCATCCTTGAGCACCACGTCGACACGCACGGTCAGAAAAATCAGTCCGTGCTGGCGCTGGCCTGGCTCAACAGCCACTATCAAAGCGGCATCAAAAACTTGATGGATCAGGCGGTCATTTACTTCTCTGAAAATGAGTCGGGCTTTGTGCAACCTCAGGGGTACAGCAAAGTCGATGAGATGCCGTTCGACTTCGTGCGCCGTCGCCTGTCGATTGTGGTGAAAGACAGCCAGAGCAATCATCTGCTGGTGTGCAAAGGCGCCGTGGAGGAGATGCTGAGCATCGCCACCCACATGGAAGAGAATGGCAAGGTTATCCCCCTCGACGATCAGCGCCGTGACGCCATGCTGGCGATGGCGAACGACTACAACAAAGACGGCTTCCGCGTTCTGGTGGTCGCTACGCGCGACATTCCGAAAGCCGAAGCGAAAAGACTGTACAGCACCGCTGATGAGCACGATCTGATTATCCGCGGCTTCCTCACCTTCCTCGATCCACCTAAGGAGAGCGCGGGTCCGGCGATTGCTGCCCTGATGGATATTGGCGTCGCAGTCAAAGTGCTGACCGGCGATAACGCGATTGTCACTACGCGGATTTGCCGCCAGGTGGGACTGGAGCCAGGCGAACCGGTACTCGGCCCGCAGATTGAGGCGTTGAGCGACACGGCCCTGCAGCAGTTGGTGGAAGAGCGCACGGTGTTCGCCAAGCTAACGCCGCTGCAGAAATCACGCGTGCTGAAGGCGCTGCAGGCCAACGGTCATACGGTGGGCTTTCTCGGTGACGGCATTAACGATGCCCCTGCTCTGCGCGATGCCGACGTGGGTATCTCGGTCGACAGTGGCACCGATATCGCCAAGGAATCGGCCGACATCATCTTGCTGGAAAAGAGCCTGATGGTGCTGGAAGAAGGCGTTATCAAAGGCCGCGAGACATTTGGCAACATTATGAAATACCTGAACATGACCGCCAGCTCCAACTTCGGCAACGTGTTCTCGGTACTGGTGGCCAGCGCGTTCATTCCGTTCCTGCCGATGCTCGCGATCCAGTTGCTGCTGCAAAACCTGATGTACGACATCTCCCAGCTCGCGCTGCCGTGGGACAAAACGGACAAAGAGTTCCTGAGCAAACCGCGCAAGTGGGATGCAAGAAACATCGGCCGCTTTATGGTCTGGATTGGCCCGACCTCGTCCATTTTTGACATGACGACCTTTGCGCTGATGTGGTTTGTGTTCAGCGCTAACAGCGAACACATGCAGACCCTGTTCCAGTCCGGCTGGTTCGTTGAAGGCCTGCTGTCGCAGACGCTGGTGGTGCACATGCTGCGTACCCAGAAAATTCCGTTCATTCAGAGCACCGCCGCCTGGCCGGTACTGATGATGACCGGTCTGATTATGGCTATTGGAATTTACGTGCCGTTCTCTCCGCTTGGGCCGTTGGTTGGGCTGCAGGCGCTGCCGTGGCAGTACTTCCCGTGGCTGGTCGGCACCCTGCTCGCCTACTGCTGCGTGGCGCAGGGCATGAAAACGTTCTACATCCGTCGCTTCAGGCAGTGGCACTAATTCTGCGTTAAAGACGGTGATTCACGTGCCGCTTCGGCGGCACCTTTCAGGCAGGCCACACAGGCTGGAAGCATTATGGAAAAGCAACATTCCATCATTTTCCTGATTAAAAATAAGACCATCACGTTGATTGTCTTATTTTTAATGAAAATAACCCGCACCCTTCGCGTCCGTGCCCTGGCATGGTACGCCGGAGGGAAGATTAACTATCAACACACTAAAGCATTACTGAACCTCGCCAGCGCCATACATCGTTTTTCGATCAGGTTACTGCGTTTTATTTCACTACCCGCCCTGTAGAGGGGGAATTCATAATGTCCGGAACCACTCTGTTAATTAACCTGGCTGGCGCCATCGCATTGCTGCTCTGGGGCAGCCATATGATTTCAACGGCGCTGCAGCGCGGCTTCGGCACGCCGCTGCGCAACTGGATGGGACGCCACCTCACTAACCGCTGGACCGCCCTGCTCTCCGGCATTGGCATTACCGGCATTCTGCAAAGTAGCACGGCGGTCAGTATGATGGCGACGTCATTTACCGCCGCAGGTACGCTAAGCCTTGCCCCCGCGCTTGCGGTGATGCTCGGCGCCAACATCGGCTCCACGCTGGTGGTTCAGTTGATGAGCTTTAACATGGAAATCGCCATTCCGCTGCTTCTGCTGGCCGGGTTTGTGGTTTTCAAGCTACGCGACCATTCCAGCTTTGAAAGCGTGGGCTGCGCCCTGATTGGCCTCGGCCTGATGCTGCTGGCGCTGCATTTACTGGGAGGCACGCTGCAGGACATTGAGGTCACGCCGGTGTTTCATGCCGTGATGCAGGGGCTACAGGGCGATATTTTCATTGCCCTGCTGGTGGCGGCGCTCCTGACGCTCCTGTGCCACTCCAGCGTGGCGATGATTTTGCTGATCGCCTCCCTCGCCGGTACCGGCACGCTGACCCCGGCTACGGCCCTGGTGCTGGTGCTTGGCGCCAACATCGGCGGCGCGTTACCGCCGGTGTTAAACGCCGGGTCCGCGGTGGCCCGCCGCCTGCCGGTTGGCAACCTGATGGTCCGCCTGTCCGGCTGCGCGCTGGCGTTACTGCTTCTGCCGTTGCTGATGGCGATCGCCCGTAAATCCGGGCTGAACACGCCGCAGCTGGTGGTGTGGTTTCATACCGCCTTTAGCGTGGCGCTCGCGCTGCTGTTTATCGGCCTGAACGTGCCAATGGCTCGCTTCCTGGAGCGACTGTTTCCGGAAGAAGAGCGCGTAGGCGACCCGGGTATGCCGATGTATCTCGACGATGCGGGTCTGGAAGTGGCTTATATCGGCCTGTCCAATTCGGTTCGCGAATCGCTGCGCGCCGCCGACATGCTAACCATCATGCTGGACCGACTGCTGATGCTGTTTGTGACCCAGGAAAAACAGGCTGCCGATGACATCCGCCAGCTGGAGCAGTCGGTCGATCTGCTCAGCGCGGCGGTTCGCGCCTACCTCGCCGACATTGGTCAGGACGGGCTGAATGATGCAGATGCCGATCGTGCCCAGGAGATCCTGATGTTCATCATCAATGTTGAGCACGCGGGCGACATTCTCTCCAGCAATCTGACCCAGCTGGCCACGCGCCGCGCACGCCGGGGAGAACATTTTAACGACTTTGAATTACACCATATTCGCCTGCTGCATGCGGAGCTCCTCACCAGCCTGAACTTAGGAATAGCGGCATTCCTGCGTGAAGACTTGTCTGCTGCCCACCAGCTGGTGCAGCGCAAAGAAACCATCCGCCAGTTGGAGGCCTCCGCCAGCCGCGAGCACTTCAAAAAACTGCGGGAGGACAAGAATGCCTGGGCGGAATCCGGCGACATTTTCCAGCGAGTGCTGCGGGACTACCGCCGCGTGCATCACCATATCGCCGCCGTCGCCTACCCTGTCATTGACCGCCTGGGCGATACCTCGCTGCGGTTTATTGAAACGCCGCCGGATGTTTAAAAAACAATAACCGCCAGCGCGCGGACGAGATCCTTTTCAAGGCAAGCAACGTTAAGGTACAAAAAATGCGAGTGTTAATCTGCTCGGGTCGGTTTTATGCCGACACCCATACCATCACCCATGTGCTGGATCTCTATGCCCGTACACAGACGATTAACGTTTTGATTCACGGAGGGCACCAGGCGCTGGGCGGCGCGATAGAAAACTGGGCGCGCGGGATCGACGTTCACGTGATCCGCTACCCGGCAAACTGGGCGCTGCACGGAAAATATGCAGAGACAAGGCGCAATTTGTTTATGCTGGAAGATAGCCGCCCTGACGTACTGCTGGCTTTTCATGGCGGAGAAAATACGGCGGAGTGCATAAAGATGGCGAAAAACAGAGGGATCCGCGTCATCGACGTCGTTTAACCTGAGTGGGTGAAGTTCGGTGACCATGGCCACAGGCAGGCGTCCGCTGAAGGGGTATTGAATGACGGCCTTGACGATTAACCAGCAATGGTCAATATAGAGAACCTTACTCGTCTAAGTGTAAGCTGAGCGCAGAGAGGAGAGTCAGGCGGGGGGCCCGGCCCCCAATTGTCCGGGAACATTATGGGCAATACCGCTCAGCATACCCTCAGGCTTCCGTTGGTCCCCGGGATGAGATTTCACGTCCACTCCCCTTATTCGTGCGGTATCGAAACCAGGAACAGCCGGACAACGACACCCGCCATACCTTACCTGGAGCGAAAAAATGACCTCATCCATTGCCATCGTCGGAGCAGGACTCGGCGGCCTCATGCTCGCACGTGTTTTACATGTTCACGGCATTTCCTCTGTGGTCTACGAAGCTGAAGCCTCTCCCGAGGCCCGCCCACAAGGTGGCTTGCTGGATATCCACGATCATAATGGCCAGCGGGCGCTGATAGCGGCAGGCCTGTACGATGCCTTCCGGGCCCTTATTCTTCCTGGTGGTCAATCCACGCGCGTACTCGATAAAGAGGGCAACGTATTGTTCGAGCAGTTCGATGATGGTTTGGGCGGCCGACCAGAAGTCTCTCGCGGCGCGCTTCGCACGCTGCTGCTGGAGTCGCTTCCTGCGGACATCGTGCAATGGGGCCGTAAAGTGGCAGATATCGTCCCCCATGATGACGGCACGCATAGTTTGTACTTTACGGATGGCGCCACCACCAGGGTCTCCCTGGTGGTGGGCGCAGATGGTGCCTGGTCGCGTGTCCGCGCTCTGGTCACCGATGCTGTCCCTGCCTATGCGGGATTTTCGTATGTCGAGCGCTGGCTTAGTCACGTCGACACCGATCATCTGGCTTGCGCGCAAGCAGTAGGCCGCGGCTCATTTTTTGCGCTCTCGCCAGGCAAGGGTATCATGGCGCACCGGGAGCCTGGCGGCGTGATCCACGTTTACATTGCTCTGTGCCAGCCCCAGGCCTGGTTCGCTGACGTGACGTCCGCTAATGCACAGGTTGACGTGCAACGCATAGTCGATGAATTCGATGGCTGGGCGCATCCACTGCAAACATTGATTACGGAGGGTGATGGTGAGCCCGTATTGCGCCCTATTCACTTTTTACCTCCCGGACTTCGATGGCCGCGAACAGCAGGCGTAACGCTGTTGGGCGACGCCGCGCATCTTATGCTGCCGTTCGGCGAAGGCGCTAATCTCGCGTTAGAGGATGGCGCTGAGCTGGGACTCGCGATTGCGGCCAATGCAGATAATCCTGAAGCCGCGCTGTCCGCTTATGAAGAACAGATGTTTATCCGCGTCGAAAGTGCGGCCAACGACGCGCAGGCAATGGCAGGCATTCTCTTTGGGGACGAGACACCCGGCGCGTTGTTGCATTTTTTTAACCAGTATAAAACAGGATCCTGATCCCCGACGCTGCGGTGATTCTTGCGCCATGAACAAATCACCCTCCCGCCATCGGGAGGTCAATGTTCAGTAATGTCCGGAGAATAACGCTCCGGATATAAAATCATTAAAACGCTGTCGCAATAGCTGAAATCTGGAACGAGTTATTTTAATAACCCCTTCATGATCAAAGACAGACCGAACTCAAAACAGGTATCCGGATGTTGGTGGGTAAGCGCATCGATACGACTGATTTCTGTTGAGGGTGTAGACAATCTTTCATCATCATGTCTGTCTGTACGAGACTGCTCCTCCAATACGCATCCCAGGGTATATTCGCTAATAGTGAGTAATATCATTGCGGCTTCGGCCTCAGAAAAGCCGGCCCGCATAAGGTAAGCCACCTTTGGGTAGAACGTTTCCCCTCCTACCCGCGCCGGTGTTGTCCCCGCATGGAGCAGTGCGCCATCCCGATGAGCGAGAAGCGCGCGGCGGAAACTGCGCGCGTTATTTGCCAGCCAGTCTGCCCACTCGGCCGTGTCTTCAGCCAGCGGAAGCGAATGGTGCCTGGCCAAAACAGTTGCGGCCATCTCTTCCAGTAAGCTGGCCTTGTTCCTGAAATGCCAGTACAGCGTTGCGGATTCTACCCCCAGCTTTTGCGCCAGCTTTCGCGTCGTTATCGCTTCCAGCCCAACTTCATCTAAGAGTGCTAATGCAGCATTAATGACCTGATCCCGCTGAATTTTAGCCATGGTGTTCATCCTGTTGTTAATGCATCCAACCGAGCCCGTGGTAGATAAAAAGAGATCTTCTCCTGACCAGGAGCCTACCGGCGCCATTGATGAAAATAAATCTATCATTGATAGAAAAATTGATCAATGATAGATTTTTTAACGCATCGCACCTAAAGGTCATCCCATGAATATCAATCGAGATACGCAGGTAAAGAAAACAAACCATGCTGGCCCCATCAATGCCATCCCGCCGGTTTTGTGGCTGCAAGCCGCCATCATCACCCTTGGGGCATTCGCTACCATGCTCTCATCCACCATGCTCAGTGCTGCGCTTCCGACCATGGCAAACGGCCTTGGGGTGACGGACGCCTCCATCCAGTGGATAGCCACCGCGTACCTCATGGCGCTGGCCGCAGGCGTTCCGGTTAGCGCATGGGCGGTAAAACGGTTTGGCGCCACCCAACTTTGGCTCTATGCACTTATTTTATTTGGTGTTTTCTCGGCAGTTTGCGCGTTATCCCCGAATGTCGAGGTGCTGCTCACCGCCAGAATAATGCAAGGTCTGGCAGGCGGGTTACTCGTGCCGGCCGGGCAGACGATCCTGGGTCTGGTGGTCGGTCGTGAGCGCCTCGGGCGGATCATTGGTACGATAGGCGTGGCTATCGTCATTGCGCCCTTACTGGGAACGTCTCTGGGGGCCGTGCTGCTTCAGGTCTGCGGATGGCGAGTCTTGTTTTTTATTAATGTCCCCTTATCTCTCTGTGCCTGGCTTGCGGGATGGAAATTACTCCCTCGCCCGACAATAAAAAATGATAAGCCGCTCTCCCTGGACTGGATGGGGTTAATACTGATTCTTTGTAGCCTTCCCCTGCTCATGGAGGGTATTAAAGGCGTCAGCCTGAATAGTGGTGAAAATAGCGGGAACATTATCTTACTCAGCGTGGGCGCACTGTTTATCGGCTTGTTTATCTTTCGCTCTTTTCGCATTGACTCGCCTTTACTTCATCTCAGCCTTTTCAAACATCGTGGCTTCACATTATCGGCGTTGCTGATGGCTATCGGAGGTGCGGTGAATTTTGGTGGACAGTTCCTGCTCCCGTTGTATTTCCGCGACGTTTGCCATGAAGCACTGGCTGATGTGGGTTTGCTCCTTACCCCGCAGTTAATCGGTTCTGCCATAGGATTCCCGGTCGCCGGTTATTTCTCAGACCGGCTGGGTCCTCGCGTGGTGCTGATCGTTGGCGGCTTGATCTCGGTGTTAGCGACATGGCCGCTGGCCATGATTGATGGAGGCAGTAGCTACCTCCTGGTCGGTAGCGCACTCGCTATCAGAGGGTTCGGTTTAGCCCTTGCGACAGTGCCGGCGATGGCGGCAGGCCTGGCGATGGCGGGTACCCGTCATGTTTCTGATGCAGCACCGATTCTCAACATCCTGCAGCGTGTTGGCGCGATGGCTGGCGCGGCCCTGGTGACGGCGTGCTACGTCAGACTGGCGCATACGCAGGGTAGCTTAGCCGCCTTTCAGCACGCCGGGTGGATACTGATCAGCGGCGCCATACTGCTCACCCTTTCAGCACTTTTCATGGTGAACCATCAGGGATCATCAACGCGGGAAGAAACAAGATAACCGGTCTGGCGTCCTGTCCCGCACCCGGTACGCAATAGTTAACACCTCATTCTGAATGAGCGCGAGAGAGGCGTGAATGCCAGTCAACGACACCAGCGACTGGCATTGCACGCGACTCCCCACTAAACCGAACCAATCAATCCGCCATCGACCCGGATCACCGCCCCGGTAATGTAGCTGGCAGGCTGGCTTGCCAAAAAGGCAGCGGTAGCGCCGTACTCATGGGGGTGGCCATAACGTCCCGCCGGAATGCTCAGACGACTCTTCTCCGCGACCGCTTCCGCAGTGGAATGTTCCCGTTTCGCCTTGATAGCATCCAGCTGACCCACCCGGTCGGTAGCAATGCGCCCAGGCACCATCACATTCACCGTGACGCCGTCGGCCGCCACTTCAGCGGCAAGGGTTTTCGACCAGCCGAGTAAGCTCATGCGCAGCGCATTCGACAGGGCGAGACCCGGAATAGGGGCAATCACACCGGACGAGGTGGAGGTAATAATGCGTCCCCAGCCACGGCTGCGCATGGCGGGCAGTAGTTTATCGGTGAGCTGGATCAACGAGGCGACCATCACTGAAAATTGCTGTTGCCAGACGGCGCCGTCCGTCCCCTGTGCCAGCGTGGGCGGTGGGCCACCGGAATTATTGACCAGAATATCGATGTCGCCCCAGTGCTCGCGGATATCGGCGATGACCGTATCAAACTGTTCCGGGATGGCAAGATCCAGCGGCCAGGCGCGGGCGGTACCGCCCAGCTGAGTGATGCGTTCCACCGTTTGCGCCAGCTTCTCTCTGTTGCGGCCTGTCACGGCGACCTTCACGCCTTCCTGCGCCAGCGAGCAGGCGATAGCCTGTCCAAGGCCACTTCCCGCACCGCAAACCAGTGCCACACGCTGTTGTATCTGCAAATTCATAAATGCTCCTGATTGTATTTTCAGGAGCATTATGTGCAATAGTGATGCCAGTTATACGCGGGGGCTTTTTACATTGACCTGGTCAAACGCGTATTGCAGGTGTTTTCTCATCAACTCTGCCGCCTGTTCCTGTTTGTTCTCTCGCAGGGCATCAATGATGGCAACGTGCTCTTCGCACCACTCTTTTACGCGACGCTTATTGTGATAGCTACCAAATTCCAGCAGGCGACGCAGCCGGTTTTGCTGCTGAATAGCCTGTAATACAAACAGGTTGCCGCTGGCCTCTGCCAGCAACTCATGAAACGCCGCATCGGTTTCGAAAATCTCTTTGGCCGGGACCTGCGTAATGTCCGGGTGGGTGATGAGTCTCAGATGCCGGGCGCGCAGACGTTTAAGCATCTGCCGGTCAACATGCAGGTTGGGCGTCAGCAACGCCATCGGTTCAATCATCAGGCGAAAACCGTAGCTATTGCGCAGAGCGATTTCGGAGTTCAGGGTTTGCAGAAAGCGCCAGCCATGCCCTGCATTGCGGGCAATCAGGCCATCCTCCGATAGCTTCACCAGCGTACGGGTCAGCACGCCGCGATCAACATCATAGCGCTGGCTGATTTCGGTCTGGGTAAAGGATTCCGGCAGGATACCTGCAATGCGGTCATGGACCAGTTGCTCGTACAACTTCTGGTCATTGCTCTTGGACTGCTCAATCTCCAGCTGATCCAGCTCATTACTGCGTTTAAGGAGGAAAAATCCCTGGTTTGGCCGCGCTTCAACCGCCCCCATTCGGGTCAGTTCCTTGAGCCCGGCACGTACCGGCGTACGCGAAACACCCAACGCATCGGCAAGATGTTGCTCACGTAAATGATGACCTGGATCGAATCTTGCTTCAGATATCAGGTCGAGTATTTGCCGGGCTATCCGGCGACTGCTCGCAGTGGAGTCAGGCTGCATGAATTCACGATTCCCTGAAGTGCATTGTTGTGGTCGATATATACAATATCACGAGCAACAAAACGCAGCAAAGTAAAGCAAGGAGTGCACGCTTAACGTGCAATACGCACCAGAATGAGACATTTTTTTCACACGCATAATTGTATTTATTGACTCACTAAATTCAATTTAAACCTTAGCCAGGAGACGACTATGTCCAGCAATTCTTTTCTGTTTCGCCATGTGCGTACTTTGATGTTCGCGCTGACCGCCCTGCCGCTGGTCAGCCATGCGGCGGTGGAAACCATCGCCAAGGGTCAACTGACCTATGGAACGGCAGCGACGTTCATGCCTTTTGAATACGTGAAAGCAGGCAAGCTTACCGGCTTCGATATCGACCTGATCAACGCGCTAAGCAAAGAGATCCAACTGACGCCGGCGCCAATGCCGATGGAATTCAAAGGGCTTATTCCGGCGCTGCAGGGTAAACGTCTGGATATCATCAACTCCGCCATGTACGTCAATCCGACCCGTGCCGAGCAGGTTGACTTCGTACCCTATCTGAAAATCGGCAGCCGCGTGGTGGTCCGCAAAGGTAACCCGGCCAACATCACCGGACGTGACCTGAGCCTCTGCGGCAAAAACATCGCCGTGACGCTCGGCGGGATCGAAGAGAGCCAGGCGCGGGCAGACAATCAGCGCTGCGTGGAGGCCAAAAAACCGGCCATCAACGTCATGACGTTCCCCGCCGCCACCGATTCCGCCGTGGCCGTCGCCCAGGGACGTGCCGATGCCGAGTTCCTCTCCACGCCGGGCACCGTCGCCCTGTTTACCGAAAAAGCCGGCATGTTCGAAGCGGTTGGCGCCGAGTTCGAAGCGAATACTCACATCGCCTTTGCCGTGCGTAAAGGCGATACCGCAACCCAGGCCCTGCTGGAGCAAGGTCTGCAGAGACTCGTCAAAAATGGCACCTACACGCAACTGATTAAGAAGTGGAACTTCCCAGACTCCGTTGCCCTTTTCTAACCCGTTTGCCATTAACCGGAGAACGCTATGTCGATCGATTTAATGTGGCAGTACTTCCTCTCCCCCGAATTTATTCGGGGTGCGTGGATGACGCTACTGATTACCCTCTGCTCACTGTTGTGTGGCGTGGTGCTGGGCCTGGTGTTGGCGCTGTTGCAGGAAGCGCCGTTTCGCGCCGGGAAAGGGCTGGCCTTTTTCTACCTGTGGCTGTTTCGCGGGACGCCGGTGCTGTTCCAGATAATCTTTGTCTACAACGTGCTGCCAGGCTTCGGCTTACGCTTCTCCGCGTTTACCTGTGCAGTGCTGGCCCTTTCGCTCAATGAAGGCGCCTACATGGCGGAAATTCTGCGCTCTGGCCTGCAGGCGGTGAAAAGCGGCCAGCGCACCGCCGGCATGGCGCTGGGGATGACTCACGGCCAGATCATGCGAAAAATCGTTCTGCCTCAGGCCGCACGCATCGTTCTGCCGCCGATGGGTAACCAGATGATCAGCATGCTGAAATCGAGCGCGCTGGTCTCGGTTATCGCCGTTCAGGAACTGCTGCTGGTCGCTAACCAGGCCGCCAGCGCCAGCTTCCGTTACTTCGAAGCGCTTTGCGCTGCGGGCATCTATTACCTGCTGCTCACCAGCCTGTTCATGATCTTCCAGTCGTGGCTGGAACGCGTGCTGGATCCCAGGCAGCGCCGCAGCAAAAGCCAGAAGCGGCTGACTCGCCTGTTTAAATTACCGAAAACCGTCCGGGAGGAACCATGAGTGAGAAACCGCTGCTGGAGATGATCGGCATTGATAAGACTTTTGGTCGCCAGACCGTACTCAAAAACTGCTCTCTGACCGTGCAACGCGGAGAAACCGTGGTGCTGATTGGCCCGTCCGGCTCGGGAAAATCCACCCTGCTACGCTGCGTCAACATGCTCTCGCCCGCCGACAGCGGCGATGTGTTCTTCGCCAGCCAGCACATCAGCCGGGGCGATGTGCCGGCGCACAAACTGCGTCAGCGCATTGGCATGGTGTTCCAGAACTACGAGCTGTTCTCGCACCTGACCGCAGCGGAAAACATCATGCTGGCCCCGATGACGGTGTTGGGAATGAACCGTATTGATGCCCGCAAACTGGCGGACAACCTGCTGGCAAAAGTGCGCATCAACGAACGTGCAGACCATTTTCCGGACGAGCTCTCCGGCGGACAGCAGCAGCGCGTGGCGATTGCCCGGGCGCTGGCGATGAAGCCCGAGCTGATGCTCTACGACGAGCCCACTTCCGCCCTCGACCCGGAGATGATCCGTGAAGTGCTGGAAGTCATGGCGGAGCTTAGCGCAGAAGGCATGACCAGCATGGTGGTGACTCACGAAATGGGCTTCGCCCGTCGGGCCGCTAACAAGATTCTGTTTATGGAAGACGGCGAAATTATCGATCGCGCCAACACCAGCGATTTCTTCGCCGGCCATGTCAGCGACCGCGCGCAGCGCTTCCTGACGCAAATATTACATTAATCACGGAGTTCCTATGTCCAGTTATCAGGTTGACAGCGCTCGTATGAAAAAGGACTTAGCGACGCTGGTTGCCATCAACACGGAGAATCCACCGGGCCATGAGCGCGAAGCCGCCGAATGTCTGGAAGGCTGGCTGCTGACCGCCGGGTTCGATCTCTCCTTTAGCGAATACGCACCGGGGCGGACCAACGTTATCGCCGTCCTGAACAATGGACCGGGGCCGTGTTTCGCCTTTAACACCCACCTTGACACCGTTCCGGCGGGAAGCGGCTGGGCCAGCGATCCCTTCACGCTCACCGAGCGTGACGGACGCCTGTACGGACGCGGCGCCTGCGATGCCAAAGGCCCGCTGGTGGCGATGGTTGAAGCCCTGCGTCTGCTGGCTGCCAACCGTCAGCAGTGGTCCGGCACATTGATGGGGGTGTTCACCGCCGATGAAGAGGTCGCCAGCGAAGGGGCGAAATTCTACGTCCGCGATAATCCACCGGCGATTGATTTTGCGGTGATTGGCGAGCCGACCTCAAATGCCACCTTCTCCGCCCACAAAGGCAGCTTACGTCCTCGCGTGCGGGTTAAAGGCGTCACCGCGCATTCTGGTACGCCGGAGCTGGGGGTTAACGCGATTTACCAGTCAGCGCGCCTGTTAGGGTTGATTGAAGAAGCCCACCACCAGCAGGTGCGTTGCCGCTGCCACGATCTGGTCGGCAACGCCAGCCTGACGGTAACCCGCATCCACGGCGGCCATGCGGACAACGTGGTGCCAGACAGCTGTGAGCTGCTGCTTGACCGTCGCATGGTTCCGGGCGAAGACGAAGAGGTCGTCAAAGCCGAACTGCAGCAACTGCTCGACCACGCATACGCACATGCAGGTGTGGAAGCCGAAATTATCGCCTGGCAGCCCACTACCGGCGGCGCGACGCAAACCGACAGCCGCGAAGCCATTGTCGAGCAAAGCCTTGCTGCCTGTCGCCGTCATGGGCAGAGCGAACCCGGCCCGTTTGGTTTTCAGGGGGGATGTGACCTGGTGCATTTCCGTTCGCTGGGCGCAAAAGGCGTCGTGATTGGCCCCGGCTCGCTGGCCGTAGCTCACAAACCCGATGAATTTGTCCCTGTCGATGAATTTATCGCCGCGGCCTACCTCTATCTCGATATTGCGCTCGCCATGCTGCCGCCGGAGCCCGGTTTATGAAAGCACAGCTCTTTCGGGGAGATCTGCATTACGCCGGTGTGACGCTGCATACCGCTGCCTCTGGTCCGGTAACGGCGCTCGATACGCTCTGGCTGCGTCTGGAAGACCAGGGAGTGATCGGGATTGGCGAAGTGCGGCTCAACATTCGCTACCTGCATGGCTACCGCGAAGAGCAGGTGCTGAACAACCTGCTTCAGATACTTCATCGCTGGGACTGGCGCCAGGCGCCCGCCGCGCGACTCGCCGCGTTAGATGATGAAGACTGCACGCTCCTGCCGCCATCGCGCATGGTGCTGGATATGGCCTTGCACGACCTGCTGGCGCGTCAGCAAGGGATAAGCGTTGCCGCCTGGCTGGGGGCGCGGGATGGCCTGCCTGCGTGGCACACCAACCAGACCCTGTTCTGGGGCAGCGAGAGACAGATGCTGGAGCAGGCGCAACGCTATGTCGATCGCGGTTTCACCCAGCTGAAGTTGCGCACAGGCGTGGCGGATTTCGCTACCGACCTGGCCCGTCTGCAACGGCTGCGCCAGCGGTTCGGTCAGCAGATTTCGCTGGCGATTGACGTGAACGGCCAGTGGTCTCTGGCGCAGGCTCACGCGGCATTCCCGTCTCTGCGCGAGCTGAAGCTCAGCTACATCGAACAGCCGTTAAGCCCGGCAAACGACAGCCAGCTTGCGGAGCTGTACGCCTACGGCATCCCGATCATGCTCGACGAAAGCCTCAACAGTGATGCCGCCATCACCCGGCTGATCGCCGCCAAAGGTGCGCTGTGGGGGCATCTCAAACTGGTGAAACTGGGTGGCCTTGCGCCGACGCTGGCCGCCGCCAACCGGCTGCGACTCGCCGACGTGCCATTCATGATTGGCCAGATGAATGAAGGCCATGCTGCCACCGCCGCCGCGCTCCAGCTGTGTCGTGTCGTGCAACCGGCATTTGCCGAGCTGTATGGCGCCGATGGCTTAACGGATGATCCCGTCAGCGGGCTGGAATACCGCAATGGCCTGGTCACCGTCAATGACTCACCCGGTCTGGGCGTGCAGTTTAATGCCGCGCAGGCCCACTTACTCCAGGAGTTTACTCATGCAAGATGTTAACAATGTGATTCAGGGCAGTGAGTCCGCCTTTAGCGCTGATGAATATGCGCAACGCATTCGACGCACCCGCGAACGCTTAAGCCGCGCGGGCGTGGACGTCATGATCGTTACCGGCCCGGAAAACATTTTCTGGCTCACCGGTCAGCAAACACCGGGCTATTACACCTTCCAGGCGCTGTTGCTGCCGGTAGAAGGGGATCCGGTGTTTGTGATTCGCCAGCTCGAATACTTTAACTTTATCGCCAACACCTTTATTTCTGACGCCGCCATCTACCAGGATGGCGATAACCCGGTGGATTTCCTGGTGGGCATGCTGCAACAGCGCGGCTGGCTCCACAAACGGATTGGGCTGGACAAACGCGGTTGGTTCCTGCCGGTTGCCGTGTATGAAGCCCTGCAGGCCAGGCTCGGCACCATTGCCGATACCGCGGGCGTCATCGAGCCGCTGCGCGCCGTGAAATCGGCGGCGGAGGTGGAAAAAATCGCCATCGCAGCGCGCTATGTGGACGCGGGCATGCGCGCGGGCATGGCGGCGATTCGCCGCGGCGCAGACGAAAACGCGCTGGTCTCGGCGATGATGGGGGCCGCCATTGCCGCCGGTTCCGAGTATGTCGGCATGGAACCGCTGGTCTCGACCGGCCCACGCAGCGGCGTGCCGCATGGCACATGGCGTCGTCGGGTGATGCAGGATAACGACCCGGTATTTCTGGAAATGTCAGCGGCTCACGACCGCTACCACGCCGCGATGATGCGCTCCGCCTGGCTGGGGCGGCCGCCCGCTATCGCCATCGAAATGGAAAAAGTGTGTCAGGAAGCCCTGCAGGCCTCTCTTGATGCCATTCGTCCAGGCGCCACCTGCGAAGCGCCGCACCTGGCCTGCCAGAAGGTGATTGATCGCGCCGGGTTCACCGAAAACTTCAAAAAACGCACCGGTTACTCCATCGGTATCGCCTTTGCGCCGGACTGGGGCGAAGGCGGCATTCTCAGTCTGTATCGTGGCGTCACCACTGAGCTGCAGCCAGGAATGACCTTCCACATTCCACCGGCTCTGCGGATCTACGGTCAATTTACCGTCGGCGTCAGTGAAACCGTGGTGGTGACCGAAACCGGATATCGTCAGCTGGGTTCCCTGGCTCGCCCTCTCACACTGCTGTAAGGAAAGAAAAATGAAAGATATCAATGAATGCCGTGAACGCCTGCGCGGTATTTTCAACATCACCGTCACCCCGTTCACCGCCAGCGGCGCGATCGACTTTCCGGCGTTACGTGAAAATATTGAACGCGTGATTGGTCTGGGTTATGACGGTCTGCTGATTGGCGGCACCTACGGTGAATTCCCGGTGATGACCGTCGAAGAACGCCGTGAGCTGTTTCATCAAGTCATGGCCTGTGTGGATGACCGCGTGGCGGTCATGCTGTGCAGCGCCAGCGCCGACCCGCGCGATGCCCGCGAGCTGACGCTGCTGGCAAGCGAGCTGGGCGGCCTGCCGATGGTGACCGCGCCCTTTGTTAGCGAAATCACTGACCAACAGATCGTCAGCTACTTCAAAGAGATGGCTCCCTTATCCAAAACCGGCATCCTGGTGTACAACGCGCCGGGCATCGGCATCACCCTCTCCCCGGCGCTGCTGGAACAACTGGCAGAGATCCCCAACGTGGTCGGCATCAAACAGGGCGATCTCAACCCCACCGCCATCGACCAGATTGCCAACCGTCTGCGTGGGCGTCTGCGCCTGTTCTGTGCTTCCGATCTGGCCTTCCTCGGGCCAATGATGGCCGGGTTTGACGGCATCAGCACCACCAACAGCGGCGCGCTGCCGGAGCTGATTATCAATACCTTCCGGGCCGTGGAACAGGGCGATGCCGCCACGGCCCGCGATCTGCATCAGCTGTGGTACGCGTATCGCGCGCTGGCGCGCAAACATGGTCAGCCGCAGCTGGTGAAAGCGGCGATGGCGCTGCGCGGTTTTAACGGCGGCACCGTACGCGCACCGTTAAAACCGATCGACGACGCGGCGCTGGCGGAGCTGACTCACGTCATGTCGGCGCTTGCCAGCGACAGCCGTAGCGGCGTTACGCTGGCGCGTTAAGCGCCGCCCGTAAAAAGGCGACGAACAGCGGATGGGGCGCATCCGGGCGGGACATCAGTTCCGGGTGCCCCTGCACACCATGCCAGAACGGCAGTTCCGGCTGGGAGATGGCCTCCACGATATCGTCCGTTTGCGCACTGACGCTGACCCCGCTGCGATCCAGCGCCGGTAATAAGTCGGTGTTAAAGCAGTAGCGATGGTTGTAGTGCATTTCGCGGATATCACCGGGGATCAACCCGAAGGAAAAAGGGAATACGCCGCAGCGATGACGGCCATCAACAAAGGGAACAAAGCTGTGCAGAGCCTCATCCGGAGCCACTTCGGCGGGAATGGCTGATTCGCAACCCGGACGTCGGCGCACGACTGCGGTCATCATGCTCTGCATTCCCAGGCATAACCCCAGCGTGGGCTGTCCGCGGGCAAGCGTATCTTCCGCCACGCGGATTTGTCCCTTGACGGCGGCCATCGAGGAACCGCCTGGCAACACGACGCCCTGGACGTCGTGGATGTCGTGTAACCCAGGGGACAGACTGACCGGCGCGAAGAAATGGACCTCCAGGTTCAGCCCCAGCGACGCCGCGGCATCACCCAGTGAGCCAAGCGTGGCGGGGTAGACCAGACGGTGGTCTGACTCACGGCCAATCAGTGCGATGCGCAAGGACGTCCCGGCAGAGGATGGCTCCCCGGCATCCCAGCGACCATAGCGATCGGCGGTGAGGTCTAACACCGTATGTTGCCCGTCGCTGAGCGTCAGGCGCTGGTTGCGGTCATCGCTGAACAGCCGTTGGCCCGGCAGGTCGGCGATAAGCGCTGCCTGCGAGGACGCCAGCACAATGACAGCATCTGACTCAGGCAGGCTGGCGATATCGCGCACCTCTTCACGCAGCGTATCGCTGCGCCAGAGGCCGCTGGTCACGCAGTACCCGGCACGAATGACGTGCTGATGGCTGTCGGGAACATCGCCGGCGAAGTCGGGGCGAAGGCTCCAGAGAGGCAGTCCAAGACGATTAGCCCACAGGCTGGCGGTAATACCGTAGCGAGCGGGCGCAGAGGTGTTATCGAGAATAAAGATCGGTGACACGGCGAGTTTCCTGCTGAGGTTGGGGACCTAATTGTATTAATTGAATCATTAGATACAAAAGAGGATTTATGAATAACAGTCAAATCGCCCGTCGTATGCAATCTGTACGCCCTTCACCGACAGCGGTCATTTCTGACCAGGTACGGGCACTGGAAGCCGCAGGCAAGCCGGTTATCAACCTGGGCGAAGGAGAACTGGATTTTGCTACCCCGGCCCATATCAGCTATGCGGGCATTGAAGCGATCGTGCATCATCAGACTAAGTATACCGCCGTTTCCGGCACCGCCGCGTTAAAGGAGGCCATTGCCGCCAAGTTCGCTCGCGACAATCAGTTGCATTACCGTCCGCAAGAGATCATCGCAGGCAGTGGCGCCAAGCAGCTTATTTTCAATGCTTTTCTGGCCACCCTCGACGCCGGGCAGCAGGTCATCATTCCCGCCCCCTACTGGGTCTCGTATCCGGATATGGTCTCTCTGGCCGATGGCGAACCGGTGATTGTGCCCTGTGATGAACAAAACGGCTGGAAGCTGACGCCGGAACAACTGGCCGCCGCCCTCACCCCATCAACGCGCTGGCTGATCCTCAACTCGCCGGGCAACCCGACGGGGGCGATTTACAGCGAGCAGGAACTGCGTGCCCTGGCTGCGGTGCTGGCGGATTACCCACAGGTGCTGGTGATGGCCGACGATATTTACGAGCCGCTGCGCTATGACAATATCCCTTTTACCACTTTTGCCCAGGCCGCCCCGCAGATGGTTTCACGTACCCTGACGGTAAACGGTGTGTCCAAAAGCCACGCCATGACCGGCTGGCGTCTGGGCTATGCGGGAGGGCCGCAATGGCTGATTGCCGCCATGCAGATCCTGCAATCACAAAGCACCTCCAACCCCAGCAGTATTTCGCAGGCTGCGGCGGTCGCAGCGCTTAACCACTCAGCCAATTTCTTCGACGGCTGGCTCAACGTGTTAGATAAACGCCGCCAGCAGGTGCTGGGAATGATTGCCGCCACCGATGGCCTGAGCGCCACCGCTCCCCAGGGGGCATTCTATGTGTTTGCTAACTGCCAGGCGCTCATGGGCCGGATGACCCCTGGCGGCGAAATCCTTCGCAACGACAGCGCGCTGGCGAACTGGCTATTAGAACAAACCCAGGTGGCCGTTTTACACGGCTCCGCGTTTGGAATGCCGGGGTATTTGCGTATTGCGTATGCGATAGAAGATGGCCTGCTAACCCAAGCCTGCCAGCGGATAGCGGGCGCCTGCGCGCAATTGCGTTAAAAGCGTGTGGTGGCGCAGCGGCTACCCACGCGGCGGCAAACCACGCTCGGTCTGAAAAATGCCGTGCTTATCGCCTACCTTGCCGATAAGCACGTTGTCATCATGATAGCTCACCGGGTAATAGCGACGTTCTCTTTCCCGGTTTTCCACTCCACCGTTGCGGCCACTACCGCACGCGGCAGGAATAGCATCCTGCGCATAGCTAATAATAAGGCAACCTCCCTGCAGCTGAATTTATACCAGACCCACAAAATAGATTTTCGTTATTTTGTTAATGCTATAAAAAACACAATGCTAACAGCTATCCCCGAATGTTGAACACGTGCAAGGTTTCAGAAATTATGATATAGTTCGCGCTTTAATGGATAGTGATTAAGGTTGAAATATTGAAAACGGCCAATTTTTCTGAGTTGATAAAAATAGCTGCGCTGCAACTGTTCAGAGAAAAAGGGTTTAGCAATGTCTCAACCCGTGATTTGACGCAGAAAATGAATATTTCCAGAAGTCATATCTATCACTATTATCGAGACTGGGAAACGCTCAAGAAATCCACTATTCAGTATATGTTTGAAAATGACATACAAGAATGTCATGCGTTTTTAAACGCGTCAGAAAAAATGAGCGCTAGTGAAAGAGTAAACCTCTATATCAGAACGCTGTTACCCGATGCACCTTCGGCACACTGGCTGCTCTACCTTGAACTATGGCCAATGGCAGCACGCGATGCGGATTATGCTAAATTAGTGCACGATCACTCCCTGCAATGGATCACTATTCTTGAAGGCATCATTAGCGTAGGGATGCAGGAAGGCGAGTTCCTTGCGGAAAACGCCGCTACCTCAGCCAGACAAATAAACACATTAATTGATGGGTATTCCAGCTTGCTGATCCTCGATTATTCAGAAGACAGACGCAGCATTTTTCTTAATGAAATATCTGAGCTTGCCTTTAAAATACTTAAAAAAGATTTCTGAGTGGGTGAAGCAAGGTAGCGTATCAGTTAACCCTTTTTTATATTGAGATAACTTAAAATACGCTGCATTTTACTTTCTGCCGTCGTATTCACTGGCGCAGCGCTGTCTATCCAGGTCTCATCGGCTTCAGGATGCGGACCTGACAGGATGATGTTTCCCTTACCATACCGGTACTTACCAATGGCGATATCTCCATTCTTGTAGTAAGCGATCGGCTGGAATCCAGTACTTGAGATACTACTGTTGAGATAAGGCCCATCCTGGTAGTAAAAAGGCTCTTGTTTATTATTCCATGTCAGTTGCAGGGTATAATCGCCTTCATCAACGGCCTGCGAACCGGGTCTTCCCACCTCTGACTCTAAAGGCGCATCAATAAGCCCTATCCAGTCTTTGTCGGCAAGATAGGCCCCCATACAAAGACCAAGAAAGGATTTGCCGCTTTTCACAAAATTACGGATAGCCTCTGCCCCTTCATCACCCAGGGCTTGATAAGATCCGGGTATATCCTGACCGCCGCCAGGTTGAATATAGAGGTCGAATTTTTTCAGTGTTTGCACATTTAATTTCAGCTTTTCTTTTTCGCCAACATAAGAGATGTGCAGAGGCAGGCCTGTCGCGACCAGCGATTTTACCACCATTTCAGAACAGCCTGGGCACCCGGCCTCCCCGCGATAAACGGCGACATTATAACTCTCTGATTGCGAGGGCTTTGCCAGCACCGATGCGGTGAAAAAGGCGAAAGAAAAGGCAACCGTTAGTATTTTTGCTTTTTTAAGTCTGGTGCCCTGGAAAAAAATTTTCATGTCAGTAGATCCCCTGATTATGTAGTTTCATGGTTAATCACAACGTATCACTTTCGGATCCCGAAGATGATGACGATAAATTAGAGCGACTGCTCAAATTTATCCTCAACCTCAAATTTGTCAAGACGTTTTAGTTAAAATAAATAATGTTTATTTATTCTGTAAGGTAAAGGCGACAATATTTTATAAATATCTTTTAATGAGATATTGTCATATCTTATTGCCTTCTCAATAACATTAAATACCGAAGAAAGGGTGAAAAAATAGTCGATCATGCTCCATGTAATACCGCGGTCATCTTACCGGGCAAACATCAACCTGGGCGTACTGGTCGCGCTACACAGCGATGGCAGTTCAGCAACAACACCACATGGCATGCTTTACATAAATCATCATTATATTCATGTAGTTATAAAAACAACGTCACGTGCGCCTTGATCCATCAGCACATTCAATAATACTGTATATAAAAACAGTATTCGAGGATCGATACCATGCAGTTTACTCGGCCAACTGAGATTTCGCCCCCACTCATGCTCCCCCTCTTCTCCGAGAGGGTACCCTGCGGATTTCCCAGCCCCGCTCAGGATTATGTTGAGGACAGGCTGGATCTCAATAAATTATTGATAAAACATCCGAGTGCTACCTACTTCATCAAAGTCAGCGGAGAGTCTATGCGTGATGCCGGCATCAGTGATGGAGACCTTTTAGTGGTTGACCGCTCACTGTCTGCCGTACATGGTGATATCGTCATTGCGGCTATCGCAGGTGAATTCACCGTGAAAGAACTTCGCACTCATCCTTTTTTACAGCTAGTGCCGCACAATCGCGATTACGCTTCCATTTCGTTTCATAATGCCGAAGAATTAGAAATATTTGGCGTGGTCATTTTTAGCATTAAAGCGCATAAATAATTATGTTTGCCCTCGTCGATGTCAATAACTTCTATACTTCTTGTGAAACGGTTTTTCGCCCTGATTTAAAGGGGAAGCCTATTGTGGTCGTGTCCAATAACGATGGTTGCATTATTTCTCGCTCTGCCGAAGCAAAATCCCTCGGTATAAAAAATGGCGAACCTTTCTTTAAAATAAAAAATAACCCTTATTATTCCAGTGTTCATTTTTTCAGTTCTAACTATGCGCTTTATGCCGACCTCAGTGACCGTGTTATGCAAACGCTCACGGCAATGTCTCCGTCAATAGAAATCTACTCCATCGATGAAGCCTTTATTAATTTATCCGGAGTAATGAATTGCGTCCCCTTATCCACCTTCGGCCATGAAATAAGAACTCACGTATTGAAAAATACTGGCTTAACGGTGGGCGTAGGTATTGCGCAAACCAAGACATTAGCCAAGCTCGCTAACCATGCCGCCAAGACATGGCGCGGCACGGGCGGCGTTGTCGACTTATCCAATATTGTGCGCCAACGCAGGCTACTCGCCCTTGTCCCTGTTGAAGAGGTCTGGGGCGTTGGGCGAAAAATGAGTAAAAAACTTAATTTAATGGGTATTAATACCGCTCTGGATCTGGCAGAAAGCTCATTATGGGTCATAAAAAAGCACTTCAATGTGGTGCTGGAAAGGACCGTTCGCGAACTGCGTGGTGAGCCATGTTTTGAGCTACAAGAATTTTCCCCAACAAAACAACAGATTATTTGTAGTCGATCTTTTGGCAACCGGGTAACGCAGTATTCAGATATGCATCAAGCCATTTGCGCCTATGCTGAGCGAGCAGCAGAAAAATTACGCAGTGAGCATCAATGTTGCCGCTTCGTTAGCGTATTTGTCCGGACGAGTCCGCACGCCGTTAATGAAACATATTATGGCAACCAAGCGTCAATGAAGCTATTAATGCCGTCTAATGATACCCGTGACATTATAAATTGTGCCACAAACTGCCTGCAGAGAATTTGGATTGATGGTTATCGATATATGAAAGCCGGTGTTATGCTTGCTGATTTCTTCAGTAATGGCATAGCGCAGCTAAACTTATTTGACGATAACGCTCCGCGCAAAAATAGTGCTGCGTTAATGGACGTTATCGACCAATTAAATCAATCCGGGAAAGGAAAGGTCTGGTTTGCCGGTCAGGGGATCGAAAAATCCTGGGCGATGAAGCGTGAAATGCTTTCCCCGGCTTACACCACCCGATATTCAGACCTACCCGTCGCGAAATGAATGTACGCAGGTAATGACATCGCTTCGGGTGAAGGTCACTGCGTTTACCAGGCCTACGCAATCAGCGATAACGCCTTTGCAGCGCGGAAATCCCCTCCGCTCGTCAGTGAGGCCTGCCTGACCACCGGCGGACGAGGCGCTGCTTTTGCGCGCAGCCCGTCTACCGCACGAGGTTGCGGATGAGCAGCACCGCGGCATTCGCTTGACACTGTACATTAATACAGTAAAAATATCGCCCGCGATCAGCATACAGAGGACAGAAGATGTTTGTGGAACTGATTTATGACAAGCGCAATTTTGCCGGGCTGCCGGGTGCCAGAGAGACCATTCTTAACGAACTGACCAAACGCATGCAGCGCATTTTCCCGGAAGCGGAAGTGCGGGTGAAGCCGATGATGACGCTGCCGGCGATCAACACCGACGCCAGCAAGCATGAAAAAGAGCTGATCAGCCGTACGGTGCAGGAGATGTTTGAAGAAGCGGATATGTGGCTCACTGAAGAGTGATGCCGCCCGTCGTTGGCGGCGGCCATCTCTTTAAGAGCTTTCCCGGATGTGTCAGAGCAGCGGGCAACAGTACAATAGCGGCGGTTGCAGACTGGCAATGCAACCTTCGCTCACCTGCTGGCTCTTGCATACGGCCAGCAGGTGAGCCCTACCAGCCTCCCCTCATCGCCCTCACAGCGTCTCCGGTAGCGCCGCTATAATTCTATCCACCAGCTCGCGATGCTGATGGACCTTCCCGCATTTAACAATGATCTGCCTGGCGTTGTCATAGCCCGGGGCCCACAGCCGGTTATTGAGCAGAACGTCCTTATAGACCGCGATCAGCGGTTTGTTCCACGCCGCCGCCATATGCACCACCGAGGTGTCCGGAGAGATAATCAGCTCCGCCTGGGCAATCAGCGCCATCGCATGGTGCAGCGTGTTAAACGGATTAATCACCACCTCCGGCGGCAGCGGGATGCGGATCTCACGCCGGTGATCGAGCAGAATAACCGCCAGCCCCGGATGGCGAGCCCGCAGCTTGTCGAGCAGTTCGGCCAGCTGCGTCTGGGAGAGACTCCGGTCGGCATGGCCGGCAAAAATATTAATCACTACCGCTTTTCCGCTCAGCGACGCCAGATACTGCGCCACCTCCTGCATAATCGGCCCGGGCACCGCCAGGTCGTAAGTGTCCAGAGCGCGGGTGTCCAGTTGGAGATAGTCGGCGATCAACGCGAACGTCTTCGTTACGTGCCAGCGCTGGCAGTCAAAATCAAAAGAGTGAGAGTAATGTTTAATCGATGGCCATTTATTAAACCCGAGTACTGATTTGGCTTTTATTTGTCGAAAAAGCCGCAGGCGATGCACGGGAATATCGAACAGCGAAGGGTCAATAATAATATCGTACTTATTATTAGCCAGTTCATTAATGACGTCGCGGGGTACGTTATGGTTAAATTTACGCAAAAAATCAGCGGAATTGACCGGCTCAGCCTCATAAATATGGCGGATCCGCGGGTTATAGCGCATCACCTGGCTGTTAGAGGTCGTCAGCAGAAAATCAACGATATAACCTGACTGATGCAGGCATTTTACCAGCGCGGAATCCACCACCACATCGCCGACCGCCCCCTCATTACGCATGAGTAAGACAGTTTTCGCGGACGACAAATCCACCGGCTGACGGCGTCGGCGGTCCCAGAGCGCTTTCGCCACTCCCACCCGCAGGGCATTACGTACTTTCTTAGTAAAGTAATTCCGCCGTCTGTTGAGCTCCCTTATTTTATTAAACTTCTTGCGTGGGGAACCCTGCATGGTTGCATCGTGCATCATCCTAACCTCATTACGGCAATTATTAATATTCTGTGTCGTCCGATAGAGACTGAGCGAAATAAAAAAAGTTCGATTGAAAATGAAAATCATTCTTTTTTTTATTTACAAAACTCATCTGCTGCGCCTGCGAGATTGCACCACAGCACTGTGAAGCAATAATGAGCGAATGGTGAATTTCCCGGCCCACCGTTGGCAGGCTGACGCAACAGCGCTAAGCTGGCGGCTTGATGATGTCAGGAGGACGCTATGCTTGAAGCAGTAGAAGGTAATATCCACCAGCGGCTGTGCGCGCTGCTCGACGAACACCAGGCGCGCTACCGGGTGATGGCGCACGACGCGGTCGGCCAGTGCGAAGCCGTCTCGGCGATCCGCGGCACCGCGCTTGGCCAGGGCGCAAAAGCGCTAGTCTGTAAAGTAAAAGGAAACGGCGTCAACCAGCATGTGCTGGCGATCCTCGCCGCCGATCAGCAGGCCGATCTCGCCAGCCTGGCCCGGCATATCGGCGGCAGCAAAGCCTCGCTGGCCAGTCCGGCGGAAGTGGATGCCCTCACCGCCTGCGTGTTCGGCGCCATTCCCCCCTTCAGCTTCCATCCGGCGCTGCGGCTGGTGGCCGACCCGCTGCTGTTTGAGCGCTTTCCACAAATCGCCTTTAACGCCGGACGCCTGGACCGGTCGATCATTCTCGATACCGAGGATTATTTACATATCGCCCGACCGGAGATCGCGACCTTTCGCCGCCTTAGCTAACCGGGCATCCGCCCTGATTTTCGCCGCATGGCGTAAAAATCCTGTTTATTCACGCCACGATGCGTAGAGTAAGCGGGATATTTTTTGGCTTTCTTTTTTTGGCAAGGACCTCTGTACATGTTTGATACCACCCTGTTGATCCTGCTGGGCCTGGCGGCGCTCGGCTTTATCAGCCATAACACCACCGTAGCGATCTCTATCCTCGTGCTGATTATCGTGCGCGTTACACCGCTGAATACCTTCTTTCCCTGGATTGAGAAACAGGGGCTGACTGTCGGGATCATTATTTTAACCATCGGCGTGATGGCGCCTATCGCCAGCGGTACGCTGCCGCCCTCGACGCTGATCCACTCCTTTATGAACTGGAAATCACTGCTGGCGATTGCGGTCGGGGTGTTTGTTTCGTGGCTCGGCGGGCGCGGCGTAGCGCTGATGGGCACCCAGCCGCATCTGGTGGCCGGGCTGCTGGTCGGCACGGTACTCGGCGTCGCCCTGTTTCGCGGCGTCCCGGTCGGACCGCTGATTGCCGCCGGGATCATCTCATTGTTTATTGGGAAGTCGTAGCCAGGCTGCCGTGATAGCGGCCCGGCGTCTGTCCGAGTCCTTTTTTAAACATGGTGATGAAGGCGGTGGTGGAGTCATAGCCCAGCGCCTGAGCCGTTTGCTGCACCGTCTGCCCGCGGATCAGCAGCTGCAGCGCGAGGATCAGCTGCAGCTGATGGCGCCAGCGGCGAAAGCTCAGCCCCGTTTCGCGCACTACCAGGCGGGCCAGATTGCGCTCGCTCATCGCAAACACCGCCGCCCACTGGCTCAGGGTCTGCCAGCGCGCCGGATCCTCGGCCATCATCGTCACCATCTGACGAATTTTCGGGTGGTTTGATACCGGCAGCTGCAGGTGCTCCTGCGGCTGCCGGGGCAGCTCATCAAACAGAACCTGCACCAGCCGGGCCGTGGCAGGGGCGGCCAGCAACTCCCCGCCGCGTTCCGCCAGGGTGAGGATCAGCTCCCGCACCAGTGGGGAAATCTTTAACGTACAGCAGCGGTCCGGCATCGGCGCGGCGCCCGGCTCGATGAACAGGAAACACACCTGGGCGCCGGGGGTGGCGCGGTTACTGTGGGAAAGCTGTCCCGGGACCCACACCGCATACTGCGGCGGCACCATCCACATCGCGTTCTCCACCTCGCAGGTCAAGGCGCCGTGCAGGGCGAGGATCAGCTGCCCCTTACGGTGAGAATGCGCCGGAATATACTGCTCCGCCTCCACCACCTGAATACGAAAGGCAATGGCCGATTCGTGGCCACTGTCCGGTTCATAACCATCCAGACCCAGTCCGATCATCATGTTGTCCGATATTAGCGATAATCTGTCATTTTAGCTTGATTTAAACAGAGGACAAAGTCGCTATCGTAACCCCCTCGTTAGTTACCTTGAGAATGATATGTCTTCTGTGATCTCCTCTACCGGCCGCCGCCCCGCGCTGCTGATTGCCGGTATCTTGCTCATCGCCACTACCCTGCGCGTGGTCTTTACCGGCGCGGCGCCGCTGCTGGACGCGATTCGTAGCGACTATGGCCTGACCACCGCGCAGACCGGGCTACTCACCACCCTGCCGCTGCTGGCCTTTGGCCTTGTCTCGCCGCTGGCGGCAGGAGTTGCCCGCCGGTTCGGCATGGAACGCAGCCTGCTGCTGGCGATGCTGCTGATCTGCGCCGGCATTGCCCTGCGCTCCCTGCCCTCCGCTGCACTGCTGTTTATCGGCACGGCGGCGATCGGCTGCGGTATTGCGCTGGGCAATGTCCTGCTGCCCGGACTGATTAAACGCGATTTCTCGCAGCATGTCGCGCGGATGACTGGCGCCTATTCCCTGACGATGGGCGGCGCGGCGGCGCTCGGCTCGGCGCTGGTGGTTCCCGTGGCAATGGCCGGATTCGGCTGGCGCGGCGCGCTGTTGCTGCTGATGGTCTTCCCGCTGCTGGCGATCCTCAGCTGGCTACCGCAGTCCCGGCGCCGGGCGGAGGCGCCATTGACCGGCTCAGGCGCCATGCATAATCGGGGGATCTGGCGGTCGGCGCTGGCCTGGCAGGTGACGCTGTTCCTCGGCATCAACTCGCTGGTCTATTACGTGATTATCGGCTGGCTGCCGTCGATTCTACAGAGTATGGGCTATAGCGAAGCGCAGGCCGGCTCGCTGCATGGCCTGCTGCAGCTGGCGACCGCCGCGCCAGGTCTGGCGATACCGTTGATCCTGCATCGGCTGCGCGACCAGCGTGGGATCGCGGTGCTGGTCGCCCTGATGTGCGCCATCAGCGCCGCCGGGCTGTGGCTGCTGCCAGGGCTGGCGATCGGCTGGACGCTGCTGTTCGGCTTTGGCTCCGGAGCTACCATGATCCTCGGCCTGACGTTTATCGGCCTGCGCGCCAGCTCGGCGCACCAGGCCGCGGCGCTGTCAGGGATGGCGCAGAGCGTCGGCTATCTGCTGGCCGCCTGCGGGCCGCCGCTGATGGGTAAGATCCACGATGCCAATGGCGACTGGCATATTCCGCTGCTGGCGGTGGCGCTGATTTCGCTGGTGATGGCGGTCTGCGGAGCCCTCGCCGGACGTGACCGGGAAATCCATTCCTGAAGATGACCGGCAGCGCCCGCTGCCGGTGGGTTTATTGTGCCGCGGCGCGAATCAGCGCCTGGACCAGCGGCGAGGGACGCCCATCCAGCGCGTGGCGTTCATGCTGGAACAACGTGGCGACAAAAAACGGGTGCGTCACCAGCTCGACGGCGCGGATCTCACCCTCTTCATCCCAGCCGGTGACGCGCAGATCGCCCTGTTCCAGCTCTCCGGCAAACGCGCTGTCCACCCCGTACCGGCAGTGGTAGCCCTCTTCAATGCTCTCCCGGCCATAGGCGCGGGCAATCAGCGTATTCGCCCGCAGCTCGACGACGGCGGAGGTCTCCACCAGCGAACAGCTAAGGGGAGCGATCACCATCCGCCCTTCGCTGTCAGTTTCCGCATGACCGGCATCCTGCCAGCCGAGCACGTTACGGGCGTATTCAATCACCGCGTGCTGAAAGCCGCCGCAGGTGCCGAGGAAAGGGATGCCGTTTTCGCGGGCATAGCGGATCGCAGTAAAGGCCCCCTGCGGATGACGATACGGGCTACCGGGAACGACCCAGACGGCATCGTACTCGGCCAGCGCCTCGCCGGAGACGATCGACGGGGTGGCGAGCCAATCATATTTCACCGGCTGCTCCAGCACGGCGGCAGCATCGTCTATCGCCAGGGGAATGGCCTGATGGGCAACAATATCGGGGTGATAATCGCCGACGAGGGCGAGGCGTAAAGGGGTTTTCATAGCAGGTTCCTTATGTCTGGACGAGACGAGCAGCACAAGGCACGTCAGGATAGCGATCCCTCCAGTGGAACACAATCCTTATTTTCGCCCCACCGCCCCCGCCGGCGGGTAAGGTATACTGGAGCAAGCGTGAAAGGGAGAAAGGATGAAAAGTAAGCTTTTGGTCAGCGCCTGCCTGATGGGATTCCAGGTGCGGTATAACGGTAGCGAGAAGGCACAGCTGGCGGCGACGCTGTCCCGCTGGCAGCAGACGGGGCGGCTGGTGATCCACTGCCCGGAGCTGGCGGCCGGTCTGTCCACGCCCCGTCTGCCGGCGGAGATCGTCGGCGGCGCAGGCGGAGATGTCCTTGCCGGGCGGGCGCGGATCGTGGAAAGCGACGGCCGCGACGTCACGGGACATTACCAGCTGGCCGCCTGGCTGGCGCTCAGCGCCGCCCGGGAAGCGGGCTGTCAGGCAGCGTTACTCACCGATGGCAGCCCTACCTGCGGCAGCCAGTTTGTCTATGACGGCTCCTTTCGCGGACGACGCAAAGCGGGCGCCGGGGTCGCGGCCGATCTGCTGCGCGCTCACGGCATCACGGTATTTTCCGACGGGCAAATCCCGCAGTTGCTCGCCTGGATGGCACAGAGGGAGCAGGATGATGATTCAATGTAAACGGGTGTATGACCCGCAGGAAAGCAGCGACGGCTACCGGGTGCTGGTCGACCGTCTCTGGCCGCGGGGGATTAAAAAAGAGGCGCTGGCCTGTGATGAGTGGTGTAAGGCGTTAACGCCTTCCGCTGAGCTGCGGAAAGCCTTTCACGGCGAGGCGATCGATTTCGCCCACTTCAGCCATCGCTATCGCCAGGAGCTCGACGCCCACCGCGAAACGGGACTGCGGTTGGCGGCGCTGGCGCAGCGCCAGCCGTTGACGCTACTGTACGCTGCGAAGAACACCGAGCAGAATCATGCCCGGGTGCTGGCCGCCTGGCTGGCGGCCCTGCCGGTTACGATTTAGCCGGATGATCCCGGCGCCACAGCGCCCACTCGTCGAGGGTTTCGCCGCTGGGTAGTTTGCACTGGGTGCTAACGCCCTGCGGCGTTTGCACCGGCACCCGGGTACCGCCTGATTGCTGACAGTACACCGACGCGGGATTGGCCATGCCGATGGTTTTCGTCGGCGCGGTGGACTGCGGCTGGGCACAGCCGGCTAATACCAGTGGCAGAATAGCCAGTAACTTTTTCATCGTTCCTCCCTTTCCTGAATGCCCGGGGATTTTAGCCTGAATCTCCACGTTTTCTCCATCTTGCCTGCACTTTTCCCCCGTAGAGTAGCCCCTGTTCTCGAACTGACCAGAGAACAGATCATTCCATAATCAATGAGTTTTTCCCCGTCGCCCCCGACGGGGCTTTTTTTCCTGCCGCGTGGACAAGTATTCCCCAAACAGATGTGATAAATTTAAAAATATCACTGTTTATTCGACGCTGATGTCCGTTTGCAGCCCATTATGCTGGGGTGACGTTTGGCGTGCTGGAGCTGTATTATTCATGTCAGATTTTATTCTTGCCCGGGTGTCGCAAACCCTCGCTGCGGAACAGTCCCTGGAAACCCTGGTGCGCCAGCTGCTGGAGATGCTGGAGGCGGTGACCCGAATGGAGTCCACCTATCTTACCCGCATCGATATCAACGCCCAGCGGCAGCAGGTGATGTTCGCCCATAACAGCAGCGAAATGCAGATCCCGGAAGGTTTTTCTGTCCCGTGGGATGAATCCCTGTGCAAGCGCGCCCTTGAGGATCAGTGCACGTTTAGCAACGACGTGGCCCATCGCTGGCACTCCTGCATCGCCGCCCAGGAGCTGGGGATCGCCACCTTTTTAAGCATTCCCGTCCGCCTGGCCGATGGCTCGCTGTTCGGTACCCTCTGCGCCACCAGCCGACAGAAGCAACCTTATAATCTCGAAGGTGAACAGGTGATGGGCCTGTTCGCGAAGCTCATTTCCCACTACGTGGAAAAAGACACCCTGGTGCAACAGCTGCAGGCGGCTAACGTCGCGCTGGAGCTGCACTCGTCGACCGATGAACTCACCCAGCTTCCTAATCGCCGTGCGCTGTTTAAGCAGCTGGCGCTACGCTTTGCCTCCGCCCGCGCCCAGCAGCAGCAGGTGTCACTGATTTTTATCGATCTCGACGGTTTTAAAGCCATTAACGATCGGTTCGGTCATCCGTGCGGCGACAGCTTCCTGGTGCAGGTCGGCGAACGACTCACCGCCGTCGCGCGCCGTGAGGATATCGTTGGTCGTCTTGGCGGCGATGAGTTTTTGATCGTCGGTAGCGCCCAGGAGCCCGCGGCGCAGCAAGCGTATGTCGCGATCCTGCGCCAGGCCCTGTGCGGCGTCTACTTCCTCGGCGAACAGCGTATCGACTATGAAGGCGCCAGCTTCGGGGTGATCATCTGCGATCCGCAGAGTATCGATGTTGAAGCGGCCTTACGCGCCGCCGATGAGGCGATGTACCAGGATAAGAAGTCCCGCCGTCAGGAGAATTTCATTCATATTGACTAAAGTACCGCGATATCCAGTATCATGCAGGGCATCATTCGTGGGTACAGGGACACTATCATGAAATTGGGTATTCTTTTCCCGGTGGCGATCTTTATCATCGCCGTCGTCTTTCTCGGTTGGTTTTTTGTCGGCGGCTATGCGGCGCCGGGTGGGGCATAATGAAAAAAAGCACCATTATTATGCTGGTTGTCGCCATCGTGGCGGTGGCCGGCAGCCAGTTCGGCTGGTGGTGATCGCGGCGGCGATATTGCGGAGTTATCCTATCCCATCAACAAGTTAACCCTTTACACTCACGTTATCCACCGCGGCATTCTCTGCCCCGGGGAAAGCAGAATAGCGGGAGAAGTAAGGGATGAAAAAACCGATCGTGTTACCGTTGATTATTGCGCTGTGCACGCTGTTATCGGGATGCATTATTGACGATGGGTACCACGCCCATCGCCATCACCACCATCATCACTATCATGACGATGATTAATCCTTCAGGCTGAAAAGACAGGGCGAACCGCGGTTCGCCCGTTGACGCTTAATCCTGGCGCTCGTCGCCGAGGAAAATAAAGCCGAGGGGGATAGCGAAGAGCGCGGTAAAGACAATGCTGTAAACCGTCACCATCGCCCCCTGCAGGAAGAACATGGACGTCGTCCACTCTGAGTACGGCATATTGTATTCGCTCACCACGCCCCCGAAGGTCGCCCGCCCCACCACCGCCAGCGCGATAGCAAACACCGCCGCGAGCGACAGACAGTATTTTTTGCAGTTTTTATTGCTGAGGAGTTTTTGCAGAATCATCGGGGCTTCCTTTTTGCTGAGCGATAAACGGCTGTATATGTAACACCAATGCAATAAAAAATGAAGGGTTTTTGTTACAGGGCAGAATAAGAGACGGCGGGACGGTCAGCGGGTAACCGGCCCGAGGGGATCAGGACTGCAGGGTAGCCAGGCGCGCGGCGAACCCAACGAAAACCAGACCAATCAGGCTGTTGCCAAGTTTGGCCAGCTTCTTGCGGGTTTTAACGTAGCGGGTGACAAACGAGCCGGAGAGGATCAAAAAGCTCATATAGCAGAAGCTAATCACCTCGAGGGTCAGCGCCAGAATAAAGAACGCCACGCCGGGCGCTTTGGCGTTGACATCGATAAACTGCACGAAAAACGACACATAGAACAGAATCGCTTTCGGATTGGTCAGACTCAGGGTCAGAGAGCGCTTGAGGATCGCGCTCGCCGGCTCCGCGCTGGCGTCGGCCTGGCCATCGCGCTGGGTCAGCACCGCGTAGAGCATTTTACCCCCCAGCCACAGCAGGTAGATCGCCCCGAGGTAGCGGACGACGTTAAACAGCACCGGCGTGGTCTTAATCAGCGTCGCCACGCCGGCAAAGGCCAGAAACATCAGCACCGCGTCGCCAATAAAGACGCCCGCCGCCGCCAGATAGCCTTTCTTCACGCCGTGGGCAATGCCCGTCTTCAGCACAAAAAACGTATTAGGGCCAGGGACGAGAATGATAAACACCGCCCCGACCAGGTAGGTCAAATAATTCAGAACACCAAACTCAGCGAACACTCTGCACTCCTTCGCGCACGACTAAAACATGATCCGGCTCACGTTACCCCAACTGTCGGGATTTTGAAAGCGCAGCCTGTGCGGGAAGGTTAATAGACGGAAGGTTCACCCAGCGGGCGGGTTTTAAAACGACGGTGCACCCACAGATACTGCTCGGGGGCACGCAAAATCTCGCGCTCGATCACCTTGTTGATATAGCCGGCAGCGATCTGCTTATCTTCACCCGGATAATCATTCATTACTTCGCTAATATGCAGGCTGTAGCCCTGGCGATCCAGCTTGCGCACCATACTGATACTCAGCATTTTCGCACCCGATAAACGGGACAGGACATAGGTGCCGTTGGTGGTCGCCGCCTGTGGGACAGAGAAAAACGGCGCAAACACGCTGCCCTTAGGACCGTAATCCTGGTCGGGAGCAAACCACACCGCTTCGCCTGATTTTAAGGCATGCACCAGACCGGTCAGGTTGTTGCGATCGATCATCGCTTTGTTCGAACGCAGGCGACCACGGGTTTGCACCCACTCCATCAGCGGGCTGTTGTGCGGACGATAAGTGGCCATCATTGGACGGCACAACCCCATCGCGCGCCCGCCCAGCTCCAGCGACATAAAGTGCACACCGACCACCATCACCCCTTTTCCGCCGCTAAGCGCATGATTAAGGTTGGCAAATCCTTCGACATCAAACCATTTTTTGACCCGCTCGTCGCTCCAGAACCAGGCCATGCCGGTTTCGATAAGCCCCATTCCCAGCGACATAAAGTTTTGATCGATCAGGGTCTCGCGCGCCGCCGGCGACATGTCCGGGAAGCAGAGCTCAATATTGCGCCGGGCGATATGTTCGCGGCGTTTGAGAAAGCGTCGGGAGAGGCGACCCGCGCTGGTGCCAATAAAATGCAGCAGCGGATAAGGCAGTTGCACGATTAACCAGAGGATGCCGAGCCCAAACCAGGTCAGCCAGTTGCGCGGGTGTAAAAGTTGTTTATTAAATACGCAGGCCATGATTTTTCCTGTAAACATTAATTATGTGGTAACGCTTAAGGAAAACAGAATCCATTTATCATCATTAGGCGGTACGTACAGCAAGTTCGACAATACTAATCCGCTGAAATTCCCTCCGGCAAGTAAAAAACAGCTTGCTGACAAAAAAACATAATTGCGGCACAAATGTTACCAAATGTAAACTTAAATCTTATCCTCTTCTTAATATATTCATCGTGCATATCATTTTCACGCTAATCATCAGCGTTACTAACAGGCATAACCGAAACCCGCCGCGAGAACGCCTTGTCTGCCGGGGACTGAGCCCGCTCAGCCACGTGGCCCGCAGCCTGCCCGCGTCCACAAGATCGTCGTCTGTACCGCGAAAGAATTAAAGCACTCCCGCTTCAGAGTGAAACATTTTTTATCCGTCGGCATAAGGAATATTAAAATCGCCTTAAGGGAATAATTAAGAATAGACTTATTTAAAGATGCTTTAAAAATAAGCGTCTTGCCAGTTGTTTGCACTTTAATACCGCCCACACCCGCCGTAAAAAAAAATATTTCTTTACGCCTTATACGCATAAAGCGCGGCGTTTAGCGCGGACAGTGACCCGACATCGGGTCACTATGGGGCAAACCGCAGCGAAGGCGTGAGCGACGCCCTGGCCGTAGAGGATCAGTAGGTGTGGAAATATTGCTGGATCAGCTGTGGATCTTTCGTTTGCGTCAGCGCAGTCATCAACAGAATACGTGCTTTCGCTGGGTTGAGGGAGTCGGACACCAGCCCAGGCTGGCTGTCATCCGGCGGCACGACACCGCTGCCGGTACGGGAGGCGCGAACCACCACTATGCCCGCCTGCTGCGCTTTTTTGATGCCCGCAGCGCTACGTACCGACACCGACCCCGCCCCGGTTCCGGCGTAGATAATACCGTCGGCATGATGGGCGATCGCCGCGTCGTACATATACTCCGGGTCGTCCTGATAACCATAAATGATCACCACCTTCGGCAGGGTCTTCAGCTGGCGGACATCGAACACCGAGCGCAGGGTGTGAATTTTATCCACGCGCGTCTCGAACTGGGGTTTTCCGCCCACCACGACGCCAAGGTAGCCCTCCTCCGGCGCCCGGAAGGTATCCAGCGAAGTGGCATTGGTTTTGGTGACGAAGCGCGCCGCGCCGATGCGGTCGTTCAGCACCACCATCACCCCGCGACCCCGGGCATCAGGATCGGCGGCGACTGTGACCGCTTCCAGCAGGTTCATCGGCCCGTCGGCGCTGATCGCCGTCGCCGGACGCATCGCCGCGGTAAAGACCACCGGCTTGTTGCTTTTGACCGTCAGATTGAGGAAATAAGGGGTTTCATCGAGGGTGTCCGTGCCGTGGGTGATCACCACGCCATCGACATCATCCCGGGCCAATAACGCATTCACCCGCTTCGAGAGTTCCAGGATAATGTCGCTGGTCATATTCTCACTGCCGATATTCGCCACCTGCTCGCCCTCGACATGAGCGATTTTACTCATTTCCGGCACGGCGTTAATCAGCGTCTGCACCCCAATCGCCCCGGCTTTATAACCCGTTGTCTGGGTATTGCTGGCAGCCGAACCGGCAATCGTCCCGCCGGTGGCTAAAATAACGATATGCGGTAGACGCGTCTCGCTAAATGCCAGACTGCTCATCGTCAGTAACGCAATGGTAAGTAATGCTCTAAAATTCATACAGGTCACTCCCTTCATAGACTTTAATCAAACTAACGTTTGCTTAATGCAAAGGGCTTGCCAGAATTTATTTATTTTTTGGGGGGGAAATGGTTAACTATCAGACAATAATAAGGTTCTCGCATCAACATCGCCCAAATCTGGTGCACGGCAGGCTCTGAATCGGGCAGCGCTATGAACCTGATACATTCTGGGTATTAACCTGTTCAGCAGCCAACTACACAACACGCATTGCGATCAGATTATCGACACTTCCGTCACCCGCGAGGTCATTTTTGCCCGCCAGGTAACGCGTACGGAGAACAGAAATGCGTATTGCCCTGAAATCAGCGCTAATGCTGACGACCAGAGTCATTCAGATCATTAACCCTGAACTGCACCGGCATATGCAACGAACGGCCTTAATCGCCCTGACGCTGGCGCAAAGGCTGGGGCTGCCTGCCGAGCGGCAGCAGACCATTTTTTGCGCCGCGCTGCTGCACGATATCGGCGTGCTGGGAGATAAACGCACCATTCATTCGCTGGATGCCATCGATAACATCCACGATCCGCATCAGCGCCAGGGGGCGGCGATGCTGGAAGGGTTAGTGACCTTTCTGCCCATTGTCCCCTTCATTCGCGATCACCATTTTAGCCCGGACCACCGGGGTAGCCGCGAACAGCATATTGTCTATTTCGCCGATGCCTTTGAACGGCTGCTGCCTGCCGGGAGTCACGTGGCCGGCTGGCCCACACGGGCGGTGGTGGAACAGTTCGTCTCCCTGCACCGGGAGATCGATCCGCCGCTGTGCGATATGCTGTGCGAGGTCGCTGAAAATGCGAACTTCTGGCAGCACCTTCATCCCGGCCATATTCAACGGCTGCTGGAAATTATTGGTCCCATCAACACGCTGTATCTGGATATTCATGGTCTGAAAGATATCTGCCTGCTGATTGCCAAAATTGTCGACACCTACAGCAGCTTTACCGCCACCCATAGCATCATGGTGGGGGAAATCGCCCGCCAGCTTGCCCGCTGGATTCAACTACCGGAGCCCATCTGCCAGCAAATTCAGATTGCCGGCTATCTGCACGATATCGGCAAGATCTCTATCCCGCTTTCCATCCTCGAAAAAGAGGGCGAACTGGATGATGACGAACTGGGCCAGGTGCGCGAGCACAGCTATATGACGGGCGAGATCCTCAGCGACTACAGCGAGCTCGGCGACATCATTAACTGGGCGTCGAATCACCATGAAAAACTGGACGGCAGCGGCTACCCTCTGCATCTCGAAAAAGATCATCTGACCCTCGCCGACCGTATTATCTCTATCGCCGATATTTTCACCGCGCTGACCGAAGATCGCCCTTATCGTAAAGGAATGGCCTGGCAGGAGGCCTTACAGATTATGGAAGCGGATGTTATAAATGGCGCTCTGGATAGCGATGTCTTTCTCGTTTTGCGCCACCATGCGGAAACGCTGCACGCCATCATTCTTCAGACCCTCGAACACCCCCGCAGCGAGCACCGCCCCTGAGGCAGGCCGCCGTCATGGCGGGGGGCGAGTTCTATAATTAAAACAGCTTCATCTGCATGCAAGGAAATACAGGGTGAGAATCGCCACCATCACCAACTGGGCTTACGGGATCACCGTCGGCCTGACGCTGGCATCCGGCAGCGCCATGCTTATGGCCTCCAGCGCCGACCGCGTCGAACGCCAGGCGGTACAACAGCGCCAGGTCTTTGATACCCTCTCCGACGAGGTGGAAAACGACGCCTGGGCGCTGTCTGACCTCGCCCGACTGTACGTGGTTAAGCCTTCGCCGGAGACGCTTACGCAGTATCAGCAACTGCAGCAGACCGACAAAAGCATTGAGCAGCGGCTGGCCGGACTGAAAGATAACGGCGCCAGCCGCGAGGAGCTGGCGCTACTCCAGGATGGTCTGCGGATCGCCGATGAGCTTCAGGATGAACAGCAGGCGGCCCTGACGCATGTCGCCCGCGGCGATGCGCCAGCGGCCATCGCGGTGCTGTACGGCAAAGCGTATGAGACCGAACTGGAGCGCATGCAGACGCAGATCGATCGCTTCCGTCAGATGCTTGAGCATCGCGCCGCCATCGCTATCGACCAGGCCACCGAGCGCTCGCGGATCTGGCGTACGCTGTCGGAAATCATGGTCGGCCTGACCGCCCTGATGTTTTTGTTTGTCCTCGGCTTCATTCTCAAACGCCGGGTGTTGTACCCGGTGGTCCGTCTGAGCGACGTGGTGCAGCGTCTCGCCTCCCAGGACTATGCGGTGGAGACGCCGCACTTCACCCAGGTGGATGAGATTGGCGATATGGCCCAGGCGATCCGCATTTTTCGCGAGAACGGCCTGGCCCGCCAGCAGCTGGAGCAGCAGCGCGACGCCGACTGGGCGATCCGTGAACTGCTGGCGCGTATGACCCAGCGTCTGCAGGGCTGTGAAACCATAGAGGATGTGATTAAGGTGGCGGAGCTGTTCGCGCCGAACATCGCCCCGACGATCCCCGGTAAACTGTATATTCTGGATACCGATCCATGGCAGATGCGCTGCGTGGCGCAGTGGCTGTCGCCCGCCGGGGAGACGACGTCCTTTGCTCCCGACGACTGCTGGGCGATACGGCGGGGACTCAGCCATCCGCCGGTACAGGGTGAGCCCGATATCACCTGCTATCATCTGCCGGAGGCGCACGCCGGCCAGTCGCTCTGCGTACCGCTCATCGCCCAGGGCGAAGCGATCGGTCTGCTGAGCTTTCAGAACGTCACCGCCAGTGACGCCCCTTCCCGGGCTTACCTGGAGCTGATGGCCGAAGCGCTGGGGCTGGCGCTCGCCAATCAGCGTTTACGCAGCGCCCTGCTGGAAAAAGCGTTGTTCGATTCGCTGACCGGCCTGCGTAACCGCCATCATCTTGATGAAGCGCTGCACTCGCAGATGGCGCTGGCGGTCCTTACCCACACCCCGCTGAGCTGCCTGATGATCGACATCGATCACTTCAAAGCCATCAATGACCGCTACGGCCATGAAGCCGGGGATCTGGTGATTAAGAGCGTCGCGACCATTGTGCAGCGCGCGGTGCGCGATATCGGCATGGCTTTCCGCTACGGCGGCGAGGAGTTTTTAGTGCTGCTCCCCGGGATTGACGAAGCCGGGGCGCACCAGTGCGCCAGCGAGATCTACACCCAGGTGCACAATATGACGCTGCGCGATGGCCTGACGGAGATAGGCCAGGTGGATGTGTCGATTGGCATCGCCAGCTACCCGCAGCACACCCAAAGCGACAGCCTGCTGCGCGCAGCGGACGCCGCGCTGTACCGGGCGAAAGAGCTGGGCCGTTCAAGGATTGTCAGCTTTGGCCGCCTGAAGACCCGCTAAGCGGGATTATTGCTCAGCGGCATTAAGCAGCGAGATAACTTTCCGCACCACCGCCGAACGGAAATGGCGGTGGTAAACCATGCTCAGCTCACTCTCCGCCAGCCGATCCTGGAGATCGATATACACCACGTTATCAAGGCGTAAGGCCCGCGCCGAGACCGGCACCAGCGCCACCCCCACCCCGGCGGAGACCAGGCTAATCATCGAGGTGACATCGTTAATTCGCTGCACCACCTGCGGCGTAAAACCCGCGACGCGACAGGCGTCAATAAATACCTGCTCCAGTCCGGTGCCCTGCGGATCGTCAAGCGAGATCCAGTTGTCAGTGCGCAACGAGGCCAGATTGAGCGCCCCCACGCCTGCCAGCGGATGCTGTTGATAAAGCGCCAGGCAAAGTTTTTCCCGCACAAATGGCCTGACCACCAGCGCGTCCGGCGGTGACGCCAGCGGCGCGCGGATGATGGCGATATCCAGACGCAGATCCAGCAGCGCTTCGTAGAGCATTTGCACATCCCCCTGCACCAGCGACAGCTCAATCCCCGGCCAGTCAGCGCGCAGCTCGCGCAGGAGCCCCGGCAGTTTGCTGTCATACATCGCACTGGAGACATAGCCCAGATGCAATCGCCCCTGCTCGCCTCGTGCGGTGCGCTGGGCGTCCAGGACCGCCTGATCGGCCATCTCCAGCGCCAGCCGCGTCTTCTGCAAGAAGGCCTCGCCCGCGGCGGTGAGGGTCAGGCGCCGGTTAGCGCGGGAGAAGAGCACCACGCCCAGGCGCTGCTCGAGTTGTTTAATCTGCTGGCTGAGGGCGGGCTGGGCGATATGTAACCGCTCTGCCGCCCGATGCATATGTAGTTCTTCAGCAACGACCACAAAATGGCGTAACGCTCGCAAGGACATGGCCGGACTCCGCGGAGTAAATTGATAATAAAAATGTTATCAATAAAGCATGAATGATGCAATTGATAACCATTAGCCTGCGAAGCATACTGTGCGCATCGACACGCTAAGGAGAACATCATGACCGCACCGATTCAGGATCTGCGCGACGCTATCGCGCTGCTGCAACAGCATGACAATCAGTACCTCGAAACCGATCATCCGGTTGACCCTAACGCTGAGCTGGCCGGCGTCTATCGCCACATCGGCGCGGGCGGCACCGTGAAGCGCCCCACGCGCATCGGCCCGGCGATGATGTTTAACAATATTAAGGGCTATCCGCACTCGCGCATTCTGGTGGGCATGCACGCCAGCCGCCAGCGGGCCGCGCTGCTGCTGGGCTGCGAAGCCTCACAGCTGGCGCTGGAGGTAGGCAAAGCGGTGAAAAAACCGGTCGCGCCGGTGGTCGTTCCGGCCAGCAGCGCCCCCTGTCAGGAACAGGTCTTTCTGGCCGACGATCCGGATTTTGATTTGCGCACCCTGCTCCCGGCGCCCACCAACACCCCGATCGACGCCGGTCCCTTCTTCTGCCTGGGCCTGGCGCTGGCCAGCGATCCCGACGACGCCTCGCTCACCGACGTCACCATCCACCGCTTGTGCGTCCAGGGCCGGGATGAGCTGTCGATGTTTCTCGCCGCTGGCCGCCATATCGAAGTGTTTCGCCAGAAAGCCGAGGCCGCCGGCAAACCGCTGCCGATAACCATCAATATGGGACTCGATCCGGCTATCTATATCGGCGCCTGCTTTGAAGCGCCAACCACACCGTTTGGCTATAACGAACTGGGCGTCGCCGGTGCGCTGCGTCAGCGTCCGGTAGAGCTGGTACAGGGCGTCAGCGTCCCGGAGAAAGCCATCGCTCGCGCCGAGATCGTTATCGAAGGGGAACTGCTGCCGGGGGTACGCGTCAGAGAAGATCAGCATACCAACAGCGGCCACGCGATGCCGGAGTTTCCTGGCTACTGCGGCGGCGCCAATCCGTCGCTGCCGGTGATAAAAGTCAAAGCGGTGACCATGCGAAACAATGCGATTCTGCAGACGCTGGTAGGGCCGGGCGAAGAGCATACCACCCTCGCCGGACTGCCAACGGAAGCCAGTATCTGGAATGCTGTCGAGGCTGCTATCCCGGGCTTTTTACAAAATGTCTACGCCCACACCGCGGGCGGCGGTAAATTCCTCGGGATCCTGCAGGTGAAAAAACGCCAGCCCGCCGACGAAGGGCGTCAGGGGCAGGCCGCGTTGCTGGCGCTGGCGACCTATTCCGAGCTGAAAAATATCATTCTGGTCGATGAAGATGTCGATATCTTTGACAGCGACGATATCCTGTGGGCGATGACCACCCGTATGCAGGGGGATGTCAGCATCACGACAATCCCCGGCATCCGTGGTCACCAGCTGGATCCTTCCCAGACCCCGGCATACAGCCCGTCGATCCGCGGAGAGGGTATCAGTTGCAAGACAATCTTCGATTGCACGGTGCCGTGGGCGCTAAAATCACACTTCGAACGCGCACCGTTTGCCGATGTCGATCCGCGTCCGTTTGCGCCGGAGTATTTTGCCCGGCTGGAAAAAAACCACGGTCAGTAAAATCAGATGATAGCCGCCGGAGCACGGCGGCATCTTCCGGGCCAGCATCACCTGCAGCGGGTGGCTGACGCAGGGTTAGTTGATCGCGGCGGAGAGGTCTTTTTTCACCTGCTCACGCTGCTCGGGGGTCAGCACCTGGCTCACGTCGAAGTAGTATTTCACACGATAATACCGCACCTGCTGGTCCAGCTGGCCAAAGGCGGCCAGCTGCTGTTTGACCTTAGCGTCATCCCATTTTCCGGAGTGAATAACGTCTGCCAGAGCACCATCCTGATAGCCGCTGATTTTAATCTGGCTTACATTATTTTCGAATCCCTGACGCAGCGCCTGGATTTTGGCGACCTGCTCTTCACTCAGCTTCAGGTGCTGGACGACCGGATCCTGCGAGACAGACGGTATATCGGCGGAGGTCGACGCCTGGCTGGCTGCCGTAAAGCAGGTGGTCAGCGCAATGGCGAGCAGGGTGTTACGCAAGCGAGTATTCACAGTGAATGATCCTTCAGAAAAGAAAATGAGAGGCGATTATCACTGCGCTAATAAAGACTATCTGTAACAAAGGGTTAATTTAAAACTGGATAAAAAAAGGATGGTAAGAAACAGAAATCAGATCCCGGGTCAGCAGCACAGAAAGATATATTCATCCTTCCAGTAACGGCCCTGTCCAATGATATCCCCGGCGGCGCTGATTAACTGTTTTTGCTTTTCGGTTTCAATCCCCTCAACGATCACATGGCTGGTCAGGGTATGAATAGATTGCAACAGCCCGGGAAAAGCGGGGTCGTTTTCTTTATCCCAGAAGTAATCTTTATCCACTTTGACGCAATCGAAGCGGAAGCGCTCCAGCAGCGGGAAGGACGTCCGTCCGCGGCCAAAATCATCCAGCCAGACCGGGCAAAGCGCCGCCAGCGTGCTCAGCGCCGTCAGCTCACGTCCGGCGATAAACTCGTGAAAGTTCTCATTTATTTCCAGAGCAATGTGTTTACAGGAGCGCAGGAAATCACAGAGATAGCGATCCGTCAGAATAAAGTGGCTTAATAAATCATCAATATTCAGCGATATCGGTTTATTATCGACCCGGGCGAAATCAAATACAGAAAGTAACTCGATTTGCCGAATAAATAGAGCAAGCTTATCGCGTTCGGTAAGCGTGGAGAAAGAAAACGTCGACGCAGAGGTGGTATTTTGTGCGGGTGCTATAATATCTTTAGTAAGCAACTCCCACGAGTGGTAGCTGCCGTCATCGCTAATAGCGGGCTCCAGAACGAAGCGATAAGAGGTATTTTTCACGTTTTCTTCAACCATTTAAAAAATACCAAAAATAAGAAAGGGTTAAAGCATGTCATATATTTTCCGCCAACAAAAATAGTTTAAAGTGATCGATAATAATCATTCGATAGTTAAAAACTATCAAGATATAATTTATTGATCGGTAAATTGAATTAATATAAATTAGCCACTGCTGTAACTCCCTCTGAAAAGTCAATTAAAATATTGTTTCAAACCAGACAGTTACCAGAGTATTCTGCGTAAAGCCTGGTCGTCTCACGCTTTGTGCTGCCAGGTAAAAAAAGAGAGGGGTAATAAAAATGAAAAATACAAGCCGCCAGTTTTAGTCATATCATTATGCCGAATATGAATAACGCTGCGTCCTGAGGCGCCGCTTCGCCTGGCATGCCATGAGTCCTCAATAAAAAAGTGTGACTCAGTCGACAAAACGTCATACTTTCCCGCTATCCTGCAGCGAAGAAGAGTGAAGTGGATGACAGGCAGTGAAAAAAATAAACGTGATTCCGCTGGGGCTGATGCTATTCATGCTCATCGCCAGCGCATGGCTGGGCCCTGCGCCGCGGCACACCGGCAGCATGCAGTGCGTTTGGTTTGACGGGGCAATGGTGAGCTGCCTGCCGAAGCAACGACTGGGCGAAGGCTCGCCGCATCATTTACTGGTCAGACGATAAACCGGTACTCGCCGGGTGGTGTTGAACAGATTATCGCAGGCTTCCACCTCTTCCGTGACAATTCCCATGCCGGACCGGCGCAATTGCGCAATGTCCGCCGCCACCCGCTGACTGCCGAACCAGAACAGCGCATCAAGCGCGGTAACCGGCAAGCCGGCAAGTAACGCATGGCGAAGCCGCTCCCGGGCCGGCTTTATCTCGCGGGCAATCTGCTGGTACGGGGCTGCCGTCGGTCCCTGCGGATCGACGCGACGGATACGGTTTGACAGGTGGTAATGGAAGGACTCCGGAATCGGCTGTAAATCCTGCTTCAGACTGTAGACACAACCGTAACGTTTGCCGTTGAAAACGGCGGCTTTACGATTGAGCTGCAGCTGATCGCGCACGTCGGCGATCAGCTGCGGCGCGCGCACCAGCAGCAGGCGAAAAGGCAATTCGAAGCTGGTGACATAGTCGACATTCAATAGCGCAATGCGCAGACGCTCCTCAGCCCCGGCCTGCTGCTGACAACACTCCAGATAGACCTCACGCCACTGCGCTCTGAGCCGTGGCGACTCACCGGCTTCTGTAAACTGGTATTTTTCAATATCGTAATCAATTCTCCCGGCCACCGCGCATTCCTTTCTGAATCAGTCCGGCGTCATAATAACATCCTCTGGCGCAGTACCCTATGCCGAGCGTCCTCGCGCATCCCCTTCCCGGTTATTTACGATACAGATAACGGGTGATGACCACATCGAGGAGATACAGCAGGAAAATAACGCTGCTTAACCACAATAAACCTGCGAATAAATCAAGTAATTGCATCGTTGCTCCCTCACTGTTAGCCATCGCCGAATGACGCCCCTCACCATAAAGTAGTTAAGTTCTGCCTTAACAGCCACCAAATAAATTTATTTAGTCAAAAGAAAGCCCGGCGCTATTGTACGTTCATTTTACTGTCATCAAATTGTCATCATAAAATGTCTATCATCAACCCGCGCCGCAGGGTTGTCCCGCGCCTCATAGCATCCTGGGGAAACGCGCGGCCACAGGTTTAACAACATGGAATAATATCGCCCCACCGTATCCTTAATGACATTGCATCATCTTATATCAGGCGCCACTGTCATCCTGCTGAATAATCCGGAAAACGCTTTAAACAATAAACGCCCTGCTGATTGGTTTACCATGGAGAAATAAGATGCCCAGCGAAAAAGCCCGCAGCCTTGACCATTTCTATGAATTACTGGCGACAGGACAACACCCGAAAATTGAACTCGATTTTGATGTCGCCGCGGACGATTTTTTTAAAATCGCCACCGAGTTTGGCGACATTGGCGCGAGGATCACCCGGGTTAACGAACGATTTATTATTAAGATCAAGCCGCCGAAAGCGTAAGCGCCCCCTGCCGCCTTGTTGGGTGCCACGCCAGCCGTCGCGGCCCGACAAGGTTTTCTTAACGAGCCGCGGTCTGACGCTCGGCAAAATAGTGCGCCGGTGTCGTCCCCATCGTTTTTTTGAACATGGTAATAAAGGCATTTACCGATTCATACCCCAGCTTAGCCGCCACGTTTTGTACCGAAACGCCGCTGGCCAGCTCCTGCAGGGCAATAATCAAATGCAGCTGCTGGCGCCAGCGCCCGAAGGTCAGGCCGGTCTCCCGCAGCATCACCCGGGCCAGCGAGCGCTCACTCAGCGCCAGACGCTTCGCCCACACCGACAGGGTGCTGCGATCGTCAGGATGGCTGACCAGCCGGTCGGCCATCGCCCGAATTTTGGGATGTGCTGAGACGGGCAGATTCAGGCGCTGCGCCGGCATGGTCGCCAGTTCGTCAAGGGTCACTCGGGTGAGTCTCCCGGCATGGCTATCCGCCACATAATCCGCCTCCTCACGAGTGAGTCGCTCCACCAGCTCGTGGATCAGGGGAGAGAGCGCCAGGGTGCAGCAGCTGCCAGGCAGCGCGGCAGCGCCGGGTTCAATAAACAGATAATTGAGGCGCGCGTTCCAGGTGGCGGACACACTGTGCGGAATACCGCCCGGGATCCATACCGCGCAGCGAGGCGGCACAATCCACAGGTTATTTTCCGCCCGACAACTCACTGCACCATACAGCACAATAATCAACTGCCCTTTGCGATGGGTATGCACCGGCACTTCCGCTTCATACTCGACAAAATCAAGATGACAGGCGACGGCCGGGCAGGACGCGGCGTCCGGATCGTACAGCGTATTGGCAAAAGGTGATGGCATACGATTGGCCAGATTCAGGTATTTTTTGACAGAATAGAGTATTTCGCCGCAAGCGCAAGCCAGCCATAATCCGCGGCATGAACATTAACCTCTTTCGCCAGGCCGCCTGGCTGCGTGCCGCAGGCGCCGTCGCGCGCCCTTTCATGCCGCAATCGACTTCAGCCGTCCTGCGCAGTGATGCCCAGGCAATACTCTTTTCCGCAAAGAGTTTCGCCGCGGCGATGCTGGCGTACTATCTTGCGCTATCCATCGGCCTGCAAAGGCCTTCGTGGGCCATCATCACTGTCTATATCGTGTCGCAGACCTCGGTGGGCGCATCGCTAAGCCGCAGCGTCTATCGCCTGGTCGGGACCCTCGTCGGCGCGGCGGCCACCGTCTTCATCGTGCCCACCTTCGTTAACCAGCCGATCCTGTGTAGCGCCATGCTGGGCCTGTGGATCGCGGGTTGCCTGTGTCTGTCGCTGCTTGAGCGCACGCCGCGCGGATACGCTTTTTTGCTGGCGGGCTACACCGCGAGCCTGATTGGTTTCCCCGCCGTCTCCGTGCCCGGGACCATCTTTGACCTCGCGGTCATTCGGGTGGAAGAGATCGCCATCGGTATCTTGTGCGCCGGATTGATTCACCGCTTCGTGCTGCCGGTGCGCATCGCCGGGCGGTTTAACAGCACGCTGGCACAGACGCTGGCAACCGCCCGGCAGCGGATCGCCGATACGCTGGCCGGTAAGCCGGTGGCGGCGGAAACCCTGCGGCTGGCGCTGAGCCTGCAGTTTTTGCAGGGCATCAACCACCATCTTCCCTGGGATGACGGTCTCTCTGTTCCCCACCGCGAGGTCAGAAAAGCGATCCACGACCGGCTGGCGCGACTGTTGATCGTCAATGGCGAATTGTATGACCGTTTACAGAGGTGCGGGCAGCCACCTGACGACCTGCAGACGCTGCTAACGGAGGCAGAGGTCTGGCTGAGAGGTCCGGAAGCCGACAGAACGGCGCTCTCCGCCGACGAACTACTCTCCCGCTGCGAGCAGCTCATCAACCGGTGCGCCCCTGCGCAGACGCTGAACGAGGCGCTGCGCGTTAGCCTGGTGCGCCACCTGGCGGAAGCCATCCGTCTCCTGCAGCAGAGCGAACGGCTGGCGAAGGCGATTTATCACCGCCGATCGCCAACCCTGCCCTCTGACGCCCGCTCGGCAAAGGGCTATGTTTTCCATCGCGATCCGCTCAGCGCCCTGCGGACCGCCTTCGGCGCCTTCGTCATCATCCTCAGCGGCTGCCTGATCTGGATAGGCTCTGCCTGGCCCGATGGCGGCACTGCGGTCTCGATCCTCGGGGTCTGCTGTAGCCTGTTCGCCAGCTTCTATGCGCCGGCGGCGCAGCTGGTGAAATACCTGATCGGCTGCGTGTGGGGCGTGCTGTTCAGCCTGCTGTATAGCTTCGCCCTGCTGCCGCAGGTGAGCGAATTTGCCCTGCTGGCGGCGATGCTCGCCCCGGTCTATCTGCTGGCCGGTTCGCTGCAGGCGCGGCCGCCGACCACCTTTATGGCGATGGGCATCACCCTGACGCTGCCGATATTGTGCGAACTGGGCCCCAGTTATCAGGGGGATTTCGCGACGGCGATGAATACCTCTATCGCGCTGTTTGTCGCCATCGGCTATGCCGCGTTTGGTATGCGTCTGCTGCAAACCGTGCAGGCCGATGCCGCTGTCCATCGTCTGCTGACACTGTGCCGTCGCGATATCCGCCGCGCCGCGCGGGGCCGACTGGCGCACAATGCCCACCGCTGGACCAACCTGATGATCGACCGGACCGCTTTACTGCTGCCGCGGCTACCGCAGAGCGGGCCAACCGCAGGTCAGCTGCTGGACAAGATGCTGCACGATATTCGTACCGGCCTGGCGGTGATCCACCTGCGCCGTAGCTATCAGCCGGTGGATCGAGAAGCGGCTACCGCTGTGCAGACGCTGCTTGACGCCCTTAGACAGGAGCCGGACATAGAGGCCCTCGCGCAGCCTGTTGACGCGCTGTTAGCCCACGGTTTACCGGCTGATGCCGCCTCACATGAGCGCGCGGAAGCGCTCATTTCCCTGTATTGCGCCTTACACCGGCCTGAGGAGAGCCAAAACCATGCGTGATCTCGCGATGGGCGGGGTATTTTTCCCCGGCCTGCTGGTTGTCGGCCTTGTCGCCCTGCTCGCGACGCTGCTGCTGCAACCGCTTATTTTCTCCGTCCGGGGCCTGGGCCGCTTGCCCTGCCGCCCGCTGTGGGGGCTTTCCCTCTATATCGCACTCTTTTTCCTGCTCCTGCAGGAGGTTAACACGCTGGGGTTTGCCGTATGACAGTCTATCTCACTCTTCTGGGCCGCTACGCCCTGACCTTAGGCGCCGTTGCCGCCGCCGCGCTACTGGCTTTCATTCTCTGGAAACAGGAGGCGCAAACGCCCTGGACCCGCGATGGTCGGGTACGGGCCGACGTGGTGCAGATCGCTCCCGATGTCTCGGGACCGGTGGCCAGCGTGGCGGTAAAAGACAACCAGTGGGTCAATCGGGGAGATGTGCTCTATTCCATCGATCCGCGCTGGCTGAAGCTGGCGGTCAGTAGCGCCCAGGCGGAGGTGGAAGCCCGACGCCAGGAGATGGCGATGCGCCAGGATGCCGCCAGACGACGGGCGCAGATCCAGGGCGTCATCTCCAGCGAAGATCTGAAACAGACCAACAGCGCGGCCAGCGTCGCGGCCGCTAACTACCAGGGCGCGCTGGCGGCACTGGCGCTGGCGCAACTAAATTTAGCGCATGCCACCGTGCGGACGCCGGTGGCCGGGTACGTCACCCATCTGCGGCTACGCCCGGGCGACTATGCCACCGCCGGGGTGACGAAAGTGGCCATTATCGATGGCCAGCGTTTCTGGGTGGTGGGGTATTTTGAAGAGACCCGTCTGCGCCACATCCACGTTGGCGATACCGCACATATCACGCTGATGGGGTATGATCCGGTCATTACCGGCCATGTCGAGAGTATCGGACACGGGATCGGCGATACCAATGATGAGACCGGCGCCCTGGGCCTGCCGGAGGTCGAGCCGACCTTCAGCTGGGTGCGGCTGGCGCAGCGTGTGCCGGTACGCATCCATATCGATACCCTGCCCGAGGGGGTGGAACGGGTCGCCGGCTTGTCCGCGACTATCTCGGTCATTCCCGCGCGGTTGGCGCGACGCGCCGGCAAATCCTCACCTGCCGGCGCGAATCAGGCTCAGTGATAGCCCTCGCTGCCGGAGACTTTGCCGCGAAAGACGTAATAACTCCAGGCGGTATACATCAGGATCACCGGGATAATGAGCAGCGCCCCCGGCAGCATAAATACCTGGCTGGAGGGCGGCGCGGCGGCATCCCACAGGGAGATATTCGGTGGGATAATGTTCGGCCAGACGCTGATCCCCAACCCGCTGAAGCCGAGGAAAATCAGGCCCAGCGTCAGGATAAAGGGACGAGCGTGGCTGGCGGGGCGCGCGCTCAGGCGCCAGATCCACAGGCTCAGCGCCAACACCAGGATCGGTACCGGCAGGAACCAGAAGAAATTGGGTAGCGTAAACCAGCGCTCCGCCACATAGCGCCAGCCCAACGGCGTCCAGACGCTGACCACCGCGATCACCACCATCAGCGCCAGCAGCACCTTGCGGGTCAGCTCGCGCATCCGCTGCTGCAGCGCGCCTTCGCTTTTCATGATCAGCCACGTGGTGCCGAGCAGCAGATAGGCCACCACCAGCCCCAGACCGCAGAACAGGTTAAAGGGGGTAAGCCAGTCCAGCGTTGAACCGGCGAAGCGGCGGTCAGCCACCGCAAAGCCGTTGATAAACGCGCCGACGACAATCCCCTGGCTGAAGGTCGCCAGCAGCGAGCCGCCGGCGAAGGCATAATCCCAGAAGGTACGATGCGAGGGAACCGCTTTAAAACGAAACTCAAACGCCACGCCGCGAAAAATCAGGCCGATGAGCATCGCCGTCAGCGGGATGACCAGCGCATCGGTGATCACCGCATAGGCCAGCGGAAAGGCGCCGAACAGCCCAGCCCCGCCGAGTACCAGCCAGGTTTCATTTCCATCCCAGACGGGCGCCACGCTGTTGACCATCACATCGCGCTCTTCGCCATCATGCACCACGCTGAACAGCATCCCAATACCTAAATCGAAACCATCCATCACGATATACATCAGCGTGGCGAAGACGATGATGACAAACCAAATCACCGAGATATCGATGCTCATGATGCGTTCTCCTCATCACGCACCGGCTCTGCCGCCGAGAGCGGACGCGCCGGGGTGCCGGCGGTTTGCGAGGTCAGCTCCGTCACCGGTTGCGGCCCTTTTTTAATCAGCCGAAAAATGTAGTAATACCCCACGCCAAATACCGCGCAGTAGACCACGATAAACACCAGCAGGCTGATGGCCATCTGCAGCGTGCTGTGCAACGACACCGCATCCCGGGTGCGCAGCAAGCCGTAGATCACCCACGGCTGGCGACCCATCTCGGTGGTCACCCACCCGGCAACCAGGGCAATAAGGCCGGCAGGCCCCATGCAGAGCGCAAACCACTGAAAGGGACGCGAGTGATACAGTCGCCGCCGATAGCGCAGCCAGGCGCTGCAGATCCCTAAGGCGATCATCAACACGCCCATCCCAACCATGATGCGAAACGACCAGAAAACGGCGGGCGAATAGGGTCGGTCCTCTTTCGGGAAGTCTTTCAGCGCCGGCACCTGCTTATGCAGACTGTGGGTGAGGATCAGGCTGCCGAGAGCGGGGATCTCGAGGCCATAGCGGGTGCGCTCCTGTTCCATATCCGGCAGGCCAAACAGCAGCAGCGGCGTGGCCTCGCCGGGTCGGTTTTCCCAGTGCCCCTCGATGGCGGCGATCTTCGCTGGCTGATGCTCAAGGGTGTTAAGACCATGCATATCCCCCACCACCGCCTGGATTGGCGCTACCAGCAGCGCCATCCACATCGCCATCGACAGCATTTTGCGGATGGCCGGCGAGTCGTTGCCGCGCAGAAGATGCCACGCGGCAGAGGCCCCGACGAACATGGCGCTGCTGAGAAACGCGGCTATCGCCATATGAAACAAACGATACGGGAACGAGGGGTTAAAGATAATCGCCAGCCAGTCCTGCGGAATGAGATGGCCATTTTCGATGGTAAAACCCTGCGGTGTCTGCATCCAGCTGTTGGAGGCGAGGATCCAGAAAGTGGAGACCAGGGTGCCAAGCGCCACCATGCAGGTAGTAAAAAAATGCAGCGCCGGCGGCACTTTATTCCAGCCAAATAGCATTACCCCGAGGAATCCCGCTTCGAGGAAAAAGGCAGTCAGCACTTCGTACAGCAGCAGCGGGCCGGTTATGCTGCCAGCAAACTGGGAAAATCCGCTCCAGTTGGTGCCGAACTGATAGGACATCACTAATCCGGAGACCACGCCCATCCCAAAATTGACGGCGAAAATTTTCAGCCAGAAATTGTAGAGTGAGCGCCAGACGTTATCCCGGGTTCGCAGCCACATCCCCTCAAGCACCACAAGGTAGCTGGCAAGGCCGATGGTGATGGCCGGAAAGAGGATATGGAAGGAAACGGTAAAGGCGAATTGCAATCGGGCCAGATGAAACGCGTCGAATTCAAACATATTCCACACCCATCATTGTGAATCGCCCCGGCCGCAGCCGGGGCTCATGCGAACATCACTTAGCCGATGAGGAAGTGTTTTGCTTACCGGCGCCGAGTTCGGCGCCGGTCAAAGGATCGCCCTGCGGGTCAGACTGCGTTCGCTTCAGCATCGCTTTGCACAGCGCTTCCTGCTCTGGCGTCAGGCCGACAGTAGCGCTGCCATCTCCGCCATCCACAGCCGGCTGCGGATCCTTGACATAATCGAAGTGTTTGTCACTGTTCCAGCTGCCGCGTACTTCTCCACCTTCTGACATATTGTAGTAGGTGTTAGCGTACTCGCTAATGGGCGGCAGTTTGCCCGGTGGATAGTTGTTGCGAATCGACTGCAGCGCCTTCTCAAAAGAGAGCTGATGCGCCGCTTCGCGGGTCATCAGGAACGCCAGCGCGTCTTTCACGCCGGGATCGTCGGTCACGTTGATCAGGCGTTCATAGACGATCTTCGCCCTCGCCTCCGCCGCGACATTCGACCGCAGGTCGGCGGTGGGTTCGCCGATAGTATCAATGTAGGCCGCCGTCCACGGCACGCCCGCCGAGTTAGTCAGCGGGGGACCGCCGCCGTACAGCAGCGAGGTAATATGGCTGTCATTGCCGTTGGCAGTAAGTGAACGATAAAGTTCCGCCTCGCTTTCGGTGCCCTCCGCCAGGGCTCCTTTGGCGCCTTTATTCAGCATGCCGACCAGGGTGCCAATGATCTCCAGATGGCTCAGCTCCTCTGTCGCGATATCCATTAGCATATCTTTGCGGCCGGGATCGTCATCGCTTAATCCCTGAGTGAAATAACGACACGCGGCGGCCAGCTCGCCCTGAGGGCCGCCAAACTGTTCGAGCAGTAAGTTCGCGAGCCCCGGATTGGGTTCAGCAACGCGCACGGTATACTGCAGTTGTTTCACATGACGAAACATAGGCCTGCCTCCTGGGTTATTTTTTCGCTTCTACGCCGTCAGCATCTGAACGCAGGAGAAACTGCTCCGTGGTCTGAGGAATATGTTTGATCAGCCAGTCGGCCATTTCCCGCTCTTCCGCCAGGATAGCCTCAATAGCCGGGATGGAGGCGGTGTCGCCCGCTTTTTCAGCCGCCGCCAGCAGAGAGGTGTAGCAGGCGATCTCAAATTGCTCGAAGACGTACCCGCTGATCGAGCCTTTGACGATTTCATCGGAAGGAAACATTCCGCCGATGGACTGGCCGAGAGCCGCCATTTTACTCATCGAATCTTTAATCACCGAGCGCGAAATGTCGTTGCGGTCGAGGATCTCTTCCAGCACGGTAATTTGCCGTTTGGTCTCATTAATATGCTGTTCAATTCTGGCACGGAGATCCGGATAATTATCGATACGGCCAGCCATCGATTCCAGCATGGATTCTGCCTGCTTTTCCATGGCATGCGCATCGCGTAGCCAGTCATGATAATGTTCAACGTGATTCATGGTCATTTCCTCGTGTCAGGGAGCGTTTATTTTTCCGCTTTTTTATTAATGTTACCTACCGCCAAATCGGTTAATTTAACGTCGGTTTGCTTTTCTTCTTCCAGCGTTTCGGCCAGCAATTTGACCGCTTTTTTATAGCCCAGCTGTTCTGCCAGGGTGACCAGGGTGCCGTAACTGGCAATTTCGTAATGCTCGACCTTTTGCGCAGCGGCAATTAGCGCAGCATCTCGTACCTCATTTTTTTCCGTGCTCTCAACGACTTCATTGGCCTCTTCGATTAATCCTTCCATGGCCACGCATTTCATGCGTTTGATTTTCAGGCCGGATTCCTGCTCAATAATTTGGTCAATACGTTCAATCTGGCCCTGGGTTTCTTCGAGATGAGCATTGAACGCCGCGCTGAGTTTTTCACTGGACGCCGCTCTGGCCAGTTTAGCCAGCCCGCGGTTTAATTGTTTCTCTGCGCTGTAGGTATCTGAGAGCAGGTGGATAAATACATCTTCAATGCTTTTCATATTCATAGAAATACCTTCTGGAGTCAGAAAATAACTGCGAGTCTATACAGACTCGCAGGAGATACTTTCACTTCAGGGTGCAAGGAAAAGGATAATCAGGAATTATCGGACTTGCGGCCACCGCCGTGGCTGTTTTGTCCGCCTTTTTTACCCGCTTCGGACGCACGCTGCGGATCATTTTTAAAGTTCCCGCCGCTGTGCTGACCACCTTTACGACCTGCTTCAGAAGCTTTTTCACGGTCTTCAGCAAAATTACCGGAACCACCACGATGCTCTGCCATATTTCACCTCATGTATTTCGGTTATGTCAGTACGATACGAAAATATTCCGTATCACTCGTCGTTCGATATTTAACTCTAGCGGGTAATGCTGGTTAGTCAAATTATTATTCCGTTTTCCCGACGTCTTTCAGCAGTAATTCGGAATAATTCCACAACACACATTAAAAATAACCAGACGGCACATCACCGCTAACTTACTGTGTGCAGGGAAATAATACCTGCAGCCCTCGTATTATCGATACAACCGGAGTACTCCTGTTGAGGTATATAACGAAGCGGCGCGGCGAGGCTTCGTCGGCATGAAATTCAGAACTTTTCTAAAGATAACCAATAAAAAAAGCCGCTGGGGGAGCGGCTATCAAATAAAAAAATGGAGCGAATATCATGCCTGATTAAGGCTAGACTTCGTCATCCGAATATGCAAATAACCCAACAAACCAAACGTGAAATAAGCGAAACGTAAAATACACCCAACAACTTAAATATCACGCAGTTCCATTACTTGTACTCTACGCTTTATTTTTACGGTGGTTTATCGGTGGCCATCGCGTCAGGTCAATATGCCTTTGCGCCTGATGCGGTCAGCCGTTCTCTCCAGGAGAATATGCAATGAAAGCACTCACTTATCATGGTCCCCATCATGTCAGCGTCGACACCATGCCCGACCCGGCCCTTGAAGCGCCGGACGATATTATACTGCGCGTCACCGCGACGGCGATTTGCGGTTCCGATCTCCATCTTTACCGCGGAAAGATCCCCGGCACGCACCACGGCGATATTTTCGGTCATGAATTTATGGGGGAAGTGGTGGAAGCGGGTTCCGAGGTCACCGCGGTCCGCAAAGGCGACCGGGTGGTTATCCCGTTTGTGATCGCCTGCGGAGACTGCTTCTTTTGTCGCCTGCAGCAGTATGCCGCCTGCGAAAGCACCAATAGCGGCCAGGGGGCGACACTCAACCGAAAAGGCATTTCGCCACCGGCGGCCCTGTTTGGCTATAGCGATTTGTACGGCGGCATCCCGGGCGGCCAGGCTGAATATGTACGGGTCCCCAAAGCCAATACCGGACCATTTAAAGTGCCTGACACCTTACCCGATGAAAAGGTGCTGTTTCTGTCAGATATTCTGCCCACCGCCTGGCAGGCAGTAAAAAACGCCGAGGTCAAACCCGGCAGCAGCGTGGCTATTTTTGGCGCCGGCCCGGTAGGGCTGCTGTGCGCCTCCTGCGCCAGGCTCAATGGCGCAGAGCAGATATTTATCATCGATCATAACGATTACCGACTCGATTTCGCGCAGCAGCGCTATGGCGCGATCCCGATAAACTTCGACACCCATGACGACCCGGCGCAGTGGATTATCGATAACACGCCGGGACATCGCGGCGTCGACGCGGTGATTGACGCCGTGGGCTTCGAGGCGAAAGGCAGCCTCACGGAAACCGTCCTCAGCAACCTGAAAATCGAGGGCAGCAGCGGAAAAGCCCTGCGTCAGTGCATCGCCGCCGTGCGCCGCGGCGGTATCGTCAGCGTGCCCGGGGTTTACGCCGGTTTCATTCATGGGTTTATGTTTGGTGATGCCTTTGATAAGGGACTGACCTTCAGGATGGGGCAAACCCACGTCCATGCCTGGCTGCCGGACCTGCTGGCGCTAATTGAGCAAGGGCTGCTCACCCCTGAGGAGATCGTCACTCACCATATGCCGCTGGAGGAGGCCGCGCGCGGCTATCAGATCTTTGAGAAACGCGAAGAGGCATGCCGCAAAGTCATCCTTGTGCCGGGGATGCAGCCCGGGAAGGCAACGCTTTGAGGCGGGAGTTAATCCGCCCTCCTCGGCAGCCAGTCCGGGCCGTGATATAAAAACAGCATGCGTTGACCCGCCCTCGCTGATACAGCCGTTAACCACAGGAGAAGTTAATGCTCGAGTTACGCCCGAATTGCGAATGCTGTGATAAAGATCTGCCGCCAGACTCACCCGAGGCGTTTATCTGCTCGTTCGAGTGTACTTTTTGCCGGGACTGCATGACGGCGCGGCTGCACGGTCGTTGCCCAAACTGCGGCGGCGAACTGGTGCGGCGCCCTGTGCGTCCCGAAGAGGCGCTGCGGCGGCACCCCGCCTCCACCCTGCGCCGCCATGCACAGTAAAACCGGATGAACTGGCGTGGCAAACGGGAGCCATCGAGCTCCCTTTCTTCATCCTTATTTCTCTGCAGAAAAGTGCCACTCTGCGGCGGTCGATAGCGTCACAAATGGCCCGGCAAGCGTGATATTGTGATGGCCGATAATGTCAGGCGCTGACAACCGTTCGTTATCCATGGTTGAGTGCGCATCCGAGATCAGCACCGTCCGCCATCCCAGCGCCGATGCCGCACGGCAGGTCGTGTCCACGCAGAATTCGGTTTTCATCCCGGCAATAACCAGCTGTTTTACGCCGGCCTGAGCGAGCCGATGCGCAAGGTCAGTGTGCTGGAAACAGGAGGGGTACCTTTTAATAAAGACGATATCTCGCTCGCCGCTAACCCCCATCTCAGGCAGCAGTTGGGTTAATGGACTTTGTGCTGAGAACGGAGAATCGTCCGGCCCGGTATGGCGGGCAAAGAAGACGGGCACCTCAGCCTGTCTCGCTTTTTCAATCAGCAGGCAAACGTTCGCCAGAAGCGCATCGGCCTGATACGGAGAAACCGGGCTATGGAAAAGCCCCTGCTGCATATCGATAATTAAAAGGGCATGCTCAGATGAAATCATGATGGGTCTCCATTCAGTGTGTCACGAACGGAGAGGTCTCTCCCCGTCCACATTGGCGGGGAGTGAGGATCTGTTTGTCAGGAGCCGGTCACAGATACGCCCACACCACCGCTGGTTACGGTCGTGGTGGTGGTGGTGACGGTGGTCGTTGGCTGAACTGACGTAATCATTATCTGACCTTCACTTATTCTTTACATATAAAACATACGCACCATTAAAACGGCTCTTTTCTTATAGCATTGAGCAGATACGGATGGCAATTTATGCGCGAACAACGCAGCCGCCAGCACATAAATCTCCCCCTCCACAGAGAAAAGGCAAATCTATGCAACATGCTTATACCAGCCATATCACATGGACCGGCAATCAGGGCACGGGTACTTCGGGTTACAAGGCTTATGCCCGGACCTGGGATATCGCGGTAAAGGGAAAAGAACCCATTCATTGTTCAAATGATCCATTACTGGGCGGCGATCCCGGCAAAATGAACCCGGAAGATCTCCTGCTCTCTTCTCTTTCAGCCTGTCACATGCTGTGGTACTTACATCTGGCCTCCGATGCCGGCATTACGGTCATGGAATATCAGGACTCACCGGTGGCAATGGGTGAAGTATTAAAAGGGGGCGCGGGTCGCTTTATTTCTGCCACCCTCAGGCCGAAAATCACCGTACTATCAGGTACCGATCTCGACGCCGCCACGGCCATTCATCAGCAGATCCATCACGTCTGTTTTATCGCCCGTTCGGTCAATTTCCCGGTCAGTTACCAGCCTGAATTTATTATTTTTAACGCAGAGTAACGCGTTTCTGGGACGGTAATTCGGTGCACAGGGACGGCGGCTGAGGGTATCCCCCCTCAGCCATACTTCGCTGCAGACCGAAGCATTCTGCTCGGGCCGTCAGTAGACTGCAGGGACATTCACCACGGAGCAGACTGATGATTGCAGTACTTTTTGAGGCCGACGCCTTACCAGAAGCACAGGAAAGATATTTACAGCTTGCGGCCGGGCTGACGCCTTTGCTTTCAGACACGCCGGGGTTTATTGCCATTGAGCGCTTTCAGAGCCTGAGTACGCCCGGCAAAATCCTCTCGCTATCCTGGTGGGAAGATGAAGCATCGGTGGCCAACTGGCAGCAAAATGAGCGGCATCTGGCTGCCCAGCGCGAAGGTAAAGCATCGATTTTTTCATACTACAGAATACGCGTTGCCCGCGTGTTCCGGGATTACGCATCGGATCGGGGAGCGCAGCCAGATGTATGACATCCACGTGATTCTCAGCAACACGCCGGGCTCGCTTGGCGCAATGGGTATGGCGCTGGGTAACAACGGCGTGGGGCTCGAAGGCGGCGGCGTATTCACCACGCCTGAGGCCGGACATGCGCATTTTCTGGTGGAAGACGGTGAGAAAGCCCGCAGGGTACTGACCGAGGCCGGCTTTGCCGTCAGCAGTGTATGCCGTCCTCTGATCAGAAAGTTACCTCAGGAACGACCAGGGGAACTGGGCGACATCGCAGACACCCTTGCCCGCAATGGCATTAATATTCTGGTACAGTACAGCGACCACCGTAACCGGCTCATTCTCATTACCGATGATGACACCCGGGCTGCGGAAGTGACCAAAAAATGGGCCATACTTTCTGAATGAATCTCCTGAAAACGCAGCAAGACAGTGAGCCAGAGGAGGCGCTGGAAACCGCTATGGCGATGGTGGCCTCCGCCCTCTCTGACCCGTCAAGGGTCAGTATTCTATGCGCGCTAATGGATGGGCGCGCATGGACGGCAACCGAACTCAGTACGGTTGCCGAGGTGTCTGCCTCCACCACCAGCGGACATCTTGCCCGACTGCTCAGCAACGGGCTGGTGGTGTGTCTCGCGCAGGGGCGTCACCGCTATTACCGCCTGGCGGGCGCGCATATCGCCGCGCTGCTGGAAAACCTGATGGGCGTCTCTATGCAGGCGCATAAGACGCTTCTCCCCAGCACGCCGGTTAACCTTCGTTACGCACGCACCTGCTACGACCATTTGGCGGGCGAGCTGGCGGTGAACATTTATGAGTTTATGCTGCGGGAAAAATGGCTGGCGGCCGATGGCCTGGCCCTGACATCAGCCGGTAAAGCCCAGCTTGAACGCCTTGGCGCAGTACTGAACACCCGCCCGCGACGTAAGCCTTGCTGTCCCTGTCTTGACTGGAGTGAAAGACGTTTTCATCTGGGCGGTGACGCCGGATCGGCGCTGATGGCACTGTTTGAGCAGAAAGGATGGATAACCCGCACGCCGGGATATCGGGAAGTGCAAGTGACGGATAGCGGCAGAGCGGCGTTGTCCCGGCTGTTTAATCTGAAAGTGAGCGGATAGCGTATTGCTTTTCAGTCACCCATTTGGCGCCTTAACGTTCGGCGCGGTTTTAACCTGCATTTTCTCCCCGAACTCCCCCTCTAACTTTGGTGCATCTGTTTGCATGTCCGCATAAATTCCGCACCTCTATGTCGGGGAACGTGTGACGGGGGATTAAGGGCACCATGTGAGGATAAGCTAATCTGTGCTCATTCCTAACCAGAAACAAATAATATGTTTCACTACCTCTTCTATAATAAATTTAAAATCAATAAGTTAAACCTGTTCAGTAAGATTAATTTTTTATATTTCAATCTAAAAACAATAACTTGCCAAATCCCGACTCTTGTCGAAACTGTCAGCGATGATAGGTTTCCCATTCCCGGTAAACCGATATAATTGACTGATATTTAGATGTGTCAGCAGGACTGAAGAAAAACTGCAACTCCTTATCTTCGTACAACTCTCTGATTGGAACGTGATAAGTTTTCTTAAACGTTTCCTTGTTTAGTTTTCCTTCACGATAACTCATACAGGCTTGATCATATGCATTGAGCCAAGTTTCTTGTGCTGAATTATAATTTTTGCTGATGATTGGATAGTTGACAGCAGAGCTATCAGCTTCTGCGTATTTCATCAATGCCTCGCGCAGCTGTACTGTTGCAGTAGCAATACTATTTGTAATCTGACTTTCGAGAGCAGCTTCCTGTAACTTCAGCGCTCTTTTGGAAATAACGTTTGCATTGCGATATTGAAGTGCTGAATAGATAGAAGCCACCAAAGCTATACATGACAGCGTAAGCGTTACAATATTTAATTGTTCTTGATTCATGGTTTCGGTCCTTTTGCTACCATTCTCATCATTGCTAGTATTTCATCATTGCTAATGGATGAGCCTGATTTAGCTAACGCCTCATAATCCTCCCTACCACTGTAGTGTTCAAGGGCGATAACATCATCGTCATACCCCAGGTCCGTCAGGGCCTTTTTTAGCTCTTCGAGCATACGAACCCGTTGATGCTCAGTAAGAGGGTTTCCATCTACTGTTAAAGTCTGAATTTCCATCCAGATTTTATTCAATTCTATCACTCGCATATCTCCATCTTTACATTTAGATATGCGAGCAGCATATATTTCTGCTAATTCCTTATAAGTTTGGACTGCCATAGTATCTCTCCTTGATGTATGAATTAGAGTTTGTATAGATAAAGTAAGACTTCTTCATTGTATTGAAGAAAATTAGAAGAACAAGATTTTTAGGGAATTTTACCTATACAACGCATTCTTTTTCGCTATCAATCTCTTTTTAAAGAAAAAGAGATTCTATATATACACTTCTGGCAATGGCAAACTGCCAAGATATTTCCTAACCTGATATCTTTCTGAGTTCATAACCCGGTCATGGCAAATACTTAAGTTAGAAAGGCAGCATTGAACTGGTTGATGTCGTGCAGCAGGATATCTGTCACTACACGATCCGATGAGCACCTGGGGGAATCATTGACTGAAAATCAAAAAAAACGGGAGCCCATCGACTCCCGCTTTTACTTAATCCACCAACGGGATTACATGTTCGCGATGATAGCGTCGCCAAACTCTGAACATTTCAGCAGCTTAGCGCCTTCCATCAGACGTTCGAAGTCATAGGTCACGGTCTTGGCGG